>PMOK01000138.1 GCA_003162425.1 Bryobacterales bacterium
GATGAGCGGACTATGCTGCATGAGTTGGAAGAACCCACTCCAAGCTGGGGCACGCCGCTGTGGTATGCGGCGCTGTCCGGGCACCGTGATATTGCCGAGCTCCTGCTGGATCGCGGCGCCGATCCGAATGCCAATGTATACGCGTCCGGCTGGCCGCTCCGCAACGCTTATCGCCATAAGGATGACTCACTGAAGCGTTTGTTGCTGGAACGCGGCGCCAAGCCACAACCTTATATGGTGGCCGAGGCGCACGACGCCGCCGAGGCCAAGCGAATGCTAGAGGCCGATGGGAGCGAAGAACTGGCCAGCGAGTTAACCTGGTCCGCCGCCTGTCACGGTTGCCCGGCCATCGTTGAGCTGGCTCTGCCTCGTCTCACTTGGTCTCGCGGAGATCCGCGCTGGCATTGGATACTGATCCAGCCGATTCGCGGCGTGGATCCCGACGGCCGGGATCACGAAGGCTTTTTCACTTGCCTCGAGATCCTGCTGTCGCGCGTAGACGTGAACCTGGTGAGGCGGATGGGCGCGACGGTCCTGCATTTCGCGGCCGCACGCCCAGGCCCTACCGAGCTCGAGCGGACGCGTTTCGCCGCGATGCTGCTTGACCACGGCGCCCGGCTGGACCTGCGGGATGACTTGCTCGAATCCACGCCGTTGGGCTGGGCCTGCCGTTGGGGGCGCAAAGATTTGGTCGAGTTGCTGATCGCCCGCGGTGCGCCGGTGAATGAACCGGGTGCCGAGTCATGGGCCCAACCGCTGGCCTGGGCGATTAAGATGGACCAAGCCGTCATCGCCGAAGTGTTGCGCCGTCACAGTTTGTAAAGCGCGCATTCCGAACCGCGACCGTAAGGGAGTCGGTGCCGTTTTCGGCGCCTTCGTGAGCTAAGCTAAGAGTTTGCTTCAAACTCAAACCATGCGTCCTCTTCTATACTTCGCGATTTTACCTACGCTCTGTGCGCAGGTCGATGTCCTCACCGCCAACTACGATAACAACCGGACCAACGCCAACCTAGGCGAGTTCGTACTGAATAAAAGTAATGTAAATCCCACCCAGTTTGGCAAGCTCTTCTCATTGGCTGTGGATGGCCAGGTGTACGCTCAACCGCTCTACGTGCGGGGTGTGAACGTTGCGAGTGGAGCGAGCAACGTCCTGTACGTGGCCACCATGAATAACAGCGTTTATGCGTTCGACGCCGACGCAGCCACCAGCACGGCGCCCCTCTGGAAGCGTAACTTCGGGCAAACGGTGGACCCGCACAACTTTGATGTGCCGGGCTTGCCTTATACCGACCTCCTGGACCAAATCGGCATCCTCGGAACACCGGTGATTGATCCTGCGAGCAGCACGCTTTACGTGGTTCACTACACGTTCACTAGCAGCTCGAACGGAAACGTATACGCGTACTATCTGCATGCGCTCGATCTCGCGACGGGAGCGGAAAAATTTAACGGTCCAGTTCCCATACAGGCGACTGTGCCCGGGTCAGGATGGGCCGGGCTCGAGAACCCACCCAATAATCAACTGGCGTTTGATGCCGGCCAACATTTGCAGAGGCCGGGACTACTGTTATTGAACAGGACTGTGTATGTGGCTTTCGGTTCCCACGGCGACATCGGGCCGTGGCATGGATGGATAATCGGCTATGACTCGTCCACTCTCCAGCAGACGTCGGTATTCAACACATCGGCAAATAACGCCGCGGGCGATTCGATCTGGCAGGGTGGACGAGGGATGGCTGCCGACGCTGCAGGCAACATCTATTGCGCTACGGGCAACGGTACTTCGGATGGTGTCGCGTCATGGGGTGAATCCGTCCTCCGCCTGACCACCAGCGGTGGACTCACGGTGGCGGACTATTTCACTCCCGCGGAGTGGAATTCGCTCAATAACAATGACACGGACCTGGGATCTACCGGACCAGTTCTCATCCCAGGAACCAATCTGCTGTACGCGATCGGCAAAGAGGGTGAGCTGTTTCTGCTGGACCAGGCAAACCTCGGACACCAGGCTCCCATGAACACACAAGTGGTGCAGAGCTTTCAGGCGGCCGATCCGACGCTCACTCTGGCTGAACAAGAAGGCTCCTTCCTGGTGTTCAACACTGCGCTTTGGGACAACATTGACGGCCAGCTTCTGTATATGTGGCCATTCGGGCAGTCGCTGCGTTCTTACAAAATGCAGAACGGTGTGTTCCAGACCACAGCCTCCTCCGCCAACACCACCGCGACGAATCAATTACCGTTTTCGGGCATGACGGTGTCAGCCTACGGAAGTCTTGCTAATACCGGGATCTTGTGGATCACCTCGGCTAGCTCCGGGACCTTGCCGGCGTCCGGTAGCTTGCACGCATTCGACGCCGTGGATCTTGCCGTGGAATTGTGGAATTCCGACTTGAAGGGCGACCGCGATACTCTGGGTAGCTTCACGAAATTCGCCAATCCAACCGTGGCCAACGGGAAGGTGTTCACGCCCACCGCTTCCGGAGAGATCGTTGTCTATGGCTTGTTGCCGGGCGTGCCCGGCGTTGCGTCGGTGGTGAATTCCGCTAGCTACGCGAACGGCGCCGTGGCTCCCGGCGAATTGGTCACCATTTTCGGAACCAGCATTGGACCGTCGCTCGCCAGCGAAGTTCCCACCGGCGCTGCCCGCTTCACCCAGTTCCCGACCTCCCTGGGCGGTTTTCAAGTTACCTTTGGCGGAACACCGGCCCCACTACTTTACGCTTCATCGGGTCAGATCAACGCGGTGGTTCCGTTTGAAGTCTCGGGGCAATCGTCGGTGCAAATGGCAATCACCGGACCCAACGGCGCAGGCTTTAACACGACATTGCCGGTAGCCGCGGCGAATCCCTCCCTCTTTTCCGCCAATGCTTCGGGCACCGGCCAAGGCGCAATTCTAAACAACGCGGATCTTTCCAAAAATTCCGCGTCCAATCCGGCCGCCCGAGGATCGGTGGTGGTGCTTTTTGCCACCGGCACCGGCGTTCTGCAACCTACCGATATTGATGGCGTACTGACTCCGCCGGAGAACCTTCCAGTGATTCCCCAGCCGGTCACGGTCACCATCGGCGGCCAAAGCGCGACCGTTCTGTACCAGGGTGCCGCGCCCGGACTCGTCGCCGGTGTGAGCCAGATCAATGTGCAAGTTCCGGCCGGTGTCACGCCAGGGTCCGCGGTTCCTGTGACAATCACCGTCGGCGGAGTGGCGTCAGTGAACACGGTAACGATGGCCGTGAAGTGATGGACGAGTGCAAAGTGGGGCGGACCCCCTGGTCCGCAGCCGACGCCCACGTCGGCCTGCAGCTGGTATTCGTCAATGCTTGAGGGAGCCGCCCCACCCGCTGGCCGAAGGTTTTCATTCCTTGGATGGGCTACAAGCCCATCAGCTACACTCATGCGAACGCGTCGGATTTCGACGCTAAGGCAAGTCGGAGACTCGCCCTACGGTTGCGCATGATCCCCGAACATCTGCTGCTGCGCTGATTCCTGCCGCCGCCTTAGAGCGCTCAGCTTATTCAATCCGTCAATGTAGGCGCGCGCGCTGGCTTCTATCACGTCGGTGGAAGCGCCTCGTCCGATCACTCTCGTATCGCCCTGCTGTAGTTGCACCGTAGCTTCGCCCAGCGCTTCCGTGCCGCTGGTAACGGACCGTATGTCGTAACTGACCAGGCGCGCCGGATTGTTCGTGGCCGTGCCGATCGCCTTATAGACAGCGTCCACCGGGCCATCACCGATGGATGCGGCTTTGCGCGTCTCCGTCCCTCCGGATTGGCCCGGGACCCGCAGGCAAACCGTGGCTGTAGGGATGGTGGAGGTACCGCTGTCGATATGCAAGTACTCGATGCGGTAAGTTTCTTCGACGGGGTGCAGTTCGTCATGTACGATCGCAATCAGATCGTCGTCGTACACTTCCTGTTTCTTATCCGCCACCACCAGGAAACGCTGGTAAGCCTGATCCAGTTCCTCCTTGCTGAGGTGGTAGCCAAGTTTTTCCAGCCGGTCGCGCAAGCCGGCTCGACCAGTGCGAGCAGTCAGCACCACATGGCTCTTCTCGAAACCGACATCCTCAGGAAGCATGATCTCGTACGTCTGGCGATCCTTCAGCACACCATCCACGTGAATTCCAGAGCTGTGCGCGAACGCATTCGATCCCACCACTGCTTTGTTGGGCGGAACCGGGATGCCCAGCATATCTGCAACCATGCGGCTGGTGCGGCGGAACTCATGAGCGTCGATCGCGGTATCTAATCCAAAATAGTCGCGGCGCGTGCGCAGCGCCATCACGATTTCCTCGAGCGAGGCATTGCCGGCCCTTTCGCCGATGCCGTTGATAGTCCCCTCCACCTGACGCGCACCATTTTGCACGCCGGCCAGGCTATTCGAAACGGCTAATCCTAGATCATCGTGGCAATGGACGCTGACGGTCACGCGTTCGATGTTGGAAACTTTGGCGCGGACCGTGCGAATCAACGCTCCGTATTGCTCAGGCACCGTGTAGCCGGTCGTGTCCGGGATATTCACCACCGTGGCGCCGGCGCCGATGACGGCCTCGATCATCTCGCACAGGAAATCCAGATCGGAGCGGCCGGCATCTTCGGTGTAGAACTGCACGTCATCCACATACGTCTTGGCAAGCTGCACCGCTTCGACAGCCAGGCGCAGGATGGTCACGCGTTTTTCGGCGAGCGTGCGCCCATAGCGATCGTCGCGAAATTTGCCCATGACATGGATATCTGAAGCGCCGATGCCCGTGTGGATGCGCGGCCTTCGGGCCTTGGCGAGCGCTTTACCGCAAGCGTGGATATCCTCGGGCACCACACGGGAGAGAGCGCAGATAATCGGCCCATCGATTTCTTCAGCGATTTGACGAACAGCCTCGAAATCCTCAGGTGACGAGTTCGGGTAACCAGCCTCAATGATGTCGACATTCAGCCGCGCGAGCTGTCTCGCCAGCGTTACCTTCTCGCGGCTACCGAGCCGCGTGCCGGCCGCCTGCTCGCCATCTCTCAACGTCGTGTCGAATACCGCAACTTTATTTGACAGCATCGGAAATCTCCTCTGAAAAATAAAAAAGGCCACCTTGCGGTTACCCCGCCGGTGGCCTTCTCAAGAAAGTTTTGAGTCAGCCTCAGGCGGGGCCGGTAAGTAGGCCCAGCGCAAGAAGGCTAAGATTCAGAATGCCGGAAGCAATAGACAGCCCGCGACTCGTACACGATGGCATTCGTAAGGGCCATCATACATCAGAGCGCGGTTCGCACACAAACGTCGTACCGAGTGTGCCGATTCTCTAGTGGTTCTCGAAAAAGTGAGCTATCTTCTTGCCGGCTTCCTCGGTGTAGTAAACCGTAACATGGGCCGATTTTTCAACCGCCTTGCCCACGTCTTTTCCCGCGTCTTCAGCCGCCCGATCCGCCAGTTTGAATGTGTGTTCCGTGCCGTCCGCCGATTTCACCACCAGCTTCTTAGTCCCTCGGTCGATCGCCGAAACCGTCCCCTCTACATCCTTCATCCCATCCTTGCCGACCCGGTCGACTTCGACGGCCGTCTTCTCGGTTCCCTTAGCTGTGTAGTGGGCCACCACCTCACTTCCTTCTTTTACCCCGTGAAACGTGTCTTTGGCCGTTCGGTCCGCTCCGTGCACGGTTGTCTTGGCGACGAAATGCAGCGTGTGTTCGGTACCGTCGGCCGTCTTCACGACAACTGTCTTAGTGGCAGAGTCCACCTTCGTGACCGTGCCGCGCACGGCGGTGACTACGTCCCGCAGGAAAGGCCAGCGGAGCCAGCAGCACCGCAATGGCTCCTTGCCAAATCAGTTTCTTCATATTTCCTCCTCTGTCTCAGGTTCCGAGAATGCGAAGCTTTTATCTTACGAAATATCCAGCAAGGTAATTATTCCCGACGATTGCACGATGAGGATTACTTGCACGAAAATCGGACTCGAAACGTCTAAACCTCCATGCTCGCTGACGTTCGCTACGCTCTTCGTGGTTTTCGCCGCTCACCGGCGTTCGCGTTGCTGGCCGTTATTTCACTGGCGTTGGGGATCGGAGCCAATACCGGGATCTTTAGCCTGGTGAACGCGATTATACTTCGTACTTTGCCCGTACCCGAACCAGATCGGCTCGTGATATTCGCGTTGAGTGTGCCCAACCCGATTTCACAGCCTCTGTACCGGCAGATCAGCGCCAAAAATACGGTGCTCGAAGGATTCGCCGGTGCAGTGCCTCCTCCAATAACACTTGCCGACGGCGGCAACGCCCAGCGTGTCTACGGAATGCTGATTTCTGGAAACTTTTTCGAAACTCTGGGAGTGAGGGCGGCCATCGGGCGCGTGCTGACACCGGAGGACGATCGCATCCCCGACTCGCCATCCGTCTGCGTAATCGGCTACGGATTGTGGCAGCGGCGATTTGGGAAAGATCCTCATGTGATCGGGCGAAAGATCCAACTCAATGGCAGTCCGTTCATCGTAATCGGCGTGACGCCGAAAGAGTTCATCGGCCTCTCTCAGGATGAGCAACTGGATATCAGCATTCCAGTGAGGGCTGCAGGTATGTCGGCATTTGCCGAGTTCCCGCTGCAAACGTTTGGCAGATTGAAGCCCGGCGTCGGCGTCGCGCAAGCGCAGGCGTCGCTGGACGTGCTGTATCATCAGCTGGCGCCGCCGCCCCGCACCGGCAAGCTCTCCGATCTCAAAGTGGAGCTTCAACCCGGTGGCCAGGGATTTTCGAGACTTCGGCGCCAATATGGACGATCGCTGTTGATGTTGATGGTGGTAGCCGGGTTGGTCCTGCTGATCGCCTGCGCGAATATTACCAACCTGCTGATGGCGCGTGCCTCCGGACGGGCCAAGGAAATAGCCGTGCGGCTGACGCTGGGTGCCGGACGGGCGCGGCTGGTCCGTCAACTGCTCACGGAAAGCACGCTCTTGACAATCATAGGAGCGGCGCTCGGGATCGCATTGGCCTATTGGGTTGATCATGCACTGCTGGCGCTGGCGCCGCAGCAGTTCGGCGGCGGTGCATCGATCGTCGACGTTAATCCGGATTGGCGCGTGCTGCTGTTCACACTGGGTGTCGCGATATTGGTCAGCGCACTCTCCGGCATTGCGCCGGCCATTCAATCCACGCCGCGAAGTTTGGGACCGGCGCTCAAGGGCGAAGTAGGCGTGCGCTCGCCTGGCCGCGTTTCCTACACGAATGCTTTGGTAGTGGTCCAGATCGCTGTTACCCTGGTGCTGCTGATCGGAGCGGGATTATTTCTGCGCAGTCTGCGCAATCTTAAATCCGTCGACCCAGGCTTGAACCCCGAGCGTCTGGTGGTGCTGACCATCGATTCGGGAGGCGCCGGTTATTCGCGCGTGGCCAGCCAGAAGCTTTTCGAAAGCCTGGTGGAGCGAGCCCGGAACCTGCCAGGGGTAGTGGCGGCGAGCCCAGGGCTCATCAGTCCGCTCTCGGGTGGTTTCGCGTTAGTGCCTATCCACCTTCCTGGCTACCAGCCCAAGCCGGACGAGGATGATAGGATCGACGCGAACTGGATTGGAACGGACTATTTTAAGGTGCTCGGGACGCCGCTGGTAGCCGGGCGAGTGTTTACCGAACGGGACGGCGTCTCGAATAAGGTGGCAATTGTGAACGAAAAAACCGCGAGGCATTTCTGGCCCCATGAGAATCCAATCGGCAAGCACTTCACATCCGGCCGAAATGAAGATTGGGAGATTGTCGGAGTGGTGAAGGACGTCAAGAACGAGTCGCTGCGCGAAGACCCGCAGCCCACGGTGTACCTTCCGTTTCGGCAGAACCGTCGCCCACACATTACACTGCATGTCCGCGTGGCAGGCCCAACCACGCCCGTGATAGCGGCGTTGATGCGTGAGATCCATGCGCTGGACCCGAATCTTCCGGCGGTCGACGTCACCACCATGGCCGCACAACTTAATCGAACCATTGCGCTGGATCGCTTGATGGCGGCGCTCACGGCGCTGTTCGGTTTGTTGGCAGTGGTGCTCGCGGCGGTAGGGCTGTACGGCGTAATGGCATTTGCCGTTTCGGCACGCACGCGCGAGATCGGGATTCGAATGGCTTTGGGCGCCGGACAAGCGAGAGTGCTCACGCAAGTGATGCGAGAGAGCGCGGCGCTTACAAGCATCGGAATCGCGTTGGGAGTGCCGGGAGCATTGTGGGCATCGCGCGGCATCGGATCGTTTCTTTATGGATTGAGCGCGGCCGATCCTTGGACCTACGTAGCTCTGGCAGTGGTTCTGGCGATCATTGCGCTCGGTGCGGCATGGATTCCGGCACGGCGTGCGGCCCAAATGGATCCGATGGTCGCGTTGAGGTATGAGTAGCGAGCGAGCCTACATCTTGACGGAACTAATGGAATCGATTTTCAACACCCCACCGTCCACCTTGCCCGTTACCGTCACCTTATGCCCAATGTGCGGGATCACTTTATCCACTGACGCTGCGTCAATCTTAAGGATCTTGTTGTCCTCAGTCACGAACACCGCCGGTGAGCCTGACTTCACGCATCTCTTGGCGCAGCCTTCAAACTGGGCCGGATCGATCCACTCCGACGCAGTCTTGGCTTTAGCGCCGCTGACCGCGCACTTTTCATCGGAAATATAACCCGTCATTTGTCCTGCGAACGTGGTCATCGAAGCTAGCGCCGACAGCGCCAGAACGATAGTAAATATTTTCACTCGCAGCCTCCCTCGATTGAGGGTAGCCTATTTTGCCGGGTGCGATTCCGGCTTCCCGTCCCAGGAAAGATAGAAAGTGCAGCGGGTCTTCGAGCTGCACGACAACCGCTGGACTTCGCCGCTATCCTGACGAAGCGTGAGCTGCCCTTCCACAACAATGATGTGTTCATTGGAATCGTGGAAGTGCGGCGGGATCACATGGCCGGCGGGAAATCGCACCAGCAGATCCATGCCGCCAGTAGCGGGATCGGTGCGAAGCATGACCCCTTCTGAATCGTCGGCAGCACCCTTTTCATGCGTCCATTTCGCCGTATCCAGGTTGACCACAATCGCCTTGGAAGTCGATTGGCCAGTGGCGGCGGCGAGAATTCCCAGGAACAGCAGCAGATGCTTTGATTTCATCAGCCCACGTTACACCGAAACACGCGGGGCTGTATTGGACGAATGCGACACGCTGTATTGCTGATAGAAGTGTCGCGCCAAGTCCGCATCCTCCGCCAACAAAATTGCAGGCGTGTTGCCGGAAAGATCCTTGCAATCGCGAATCAAGTGAGCCTGATCATAATATCCGCAGGCCACCGCAGTCTCCACCCAATTGCACGATGGCTGTCCAAGCACCTGGAAGACATTGTTGAAGCGCTGTATGCGGCAAAAAAGTTTGGGCGAGAGACCCACGGCGGCCAGGAAGCGGCGCTCCGCCTCCGCAATCAGGAGATCGCCCCCGTAAACTTTATTTTCAGCGGATAGCAATGCGGATTCGACAGCGGCGATTGGGTCATGCGAATCGAGGGCATCATTCAGCTCGCGCGAAAGTTGCCGCGAGAGATCTTCTACCGGAGTGAACCGCCCACTCAATTCGTGCATGGGCGGGGCAAACACACTAGCAGCTCCATATGGCTGAAATCCAATCCCCAGCATCTTCGCTGGACCAGCGGGCCGCAGCAGCAGGGGACCATCAATCTGGCCGGCAAAGAAACAACGCGGCTGCCCCCTCCACCGGCCGTCTTCGAACGCTTCGAACGGCTGGCCCAGTTGAGAATCAGCTCCGAATGGCCGTCCGGGACCACGCGCTGCACGCCCTCTTCGCCATCGTGTTCCAGAATCCAAAAGGTATGTACGAACGGCCGGAGCCGGGCCGACGGCCGGATTTCACGATACCGAATCACATAAGAATGATAGCCGCTCAGATGCCGAACTGGCGCAGATGATGATCCAGGTGACGATACACCAGCCGTCCCCAGGCCTTTCCGGAAAGCTGGCCGAACGAGGGATGCGGCTTGTGGCGGGCATTTTCACCGGTCGAGACAAATTCTTCGAGCGTCCCACGAAGCGCGGTCAGGTTGTCTTCAAAGTTCTCTTCGTGGTTACGTATGAATTCCGGAGGCGAAGGAGCGCCTTTCGGCCACGGCAGATAGTAAATGATAAGCGTCCTGACGATCGGATTGCTTAAAGCGCTCGGTACCACGGTAGCCGTCTTCGTACCCATTGCGGTCTTTAGCGGGTCGGCCAGATGCGCCAGCATCTGCGCGGCGTTCATGCTGCCCCAGGCGGGCCGGGCTTCGGCTGTCAATTTCTCGAACCTGGCGAGGAGCTCTTGCCGGCGGCCGGGATCCCAGATGGTTTTCATGAGAACCATTGTATTCCGGCTTGACAATTGTTCAGGAACGGTTGATCCTTGATCCAAGGGGTTGTTATGACTTCCCGCTGTTCATTTCTCCTGTCAGTCCTCGCTTGTCTTTCCCCGGCTGCTTCTGCCCAAACGATTGTCGCGGCGCACTCCGGTGTCGTTAATTTCTTCGAAGGGTCAGTTTCCATTGATGGCCAGACGCTGGAGCAGAAATTCGGACGGTTTAACGAGATCAAACCAGGTTCCGAACTGCGTACGAACCTAGGCCGGGCAGAGGTTCTGCTCACGCCGGGTGTGATGCTTCGCGTGGACGAGAATTCCACCATCCGGATGGTATCGAACAAACTCACCGACACGCGTCTGGAATTCACCAGCGGAGCGGCGATATTGGATTCCCGAAAGGCCGCGCCCGGTGACCCGATTCTGATCGCGTACAAAGACTATCAGATGCGGTTCGCCCGATCGGGACGCTACCGGTTCGATTCCGAGCCCGCGCACCTGGTGGTGGATGAGGGCGAGGCCGACGTGCTGTTGCGCGATAAATCGGTGCTGGTGAAGGCTGGACAAGAGCTACCTTTTTCTGCGCCGCTCCGAGCGCTGGTGGCCGTTATTCGTGACAACACTGGTTTGGATCGTTGGGACAATGACAGAAGCTCGTCCATATCAGCCGACAATCAGTCTGCTGCCGACAGCGACAATCTTTCGAGCGCTCTGAACGATCCCCAGAGCGGCGGATCCGACGCCTACGGCTCAGGTTATTACGGTGGTTTGGCGCCAGATCCTGTCATTGGCGGCGGCTACTACTCCAACTCCGGTATGGCTCCCCTTTGGCTTTACCCAGGCGCCGGGTTCGGATACATACCGCTCTACGTACGGATTCCGGCTCGCTTATTCCAGTATCGGACCGGGATCGTCGGCCGCCTGCCGGTAAGAACGTATATTCCCACGCGCACCGGAACGGCGCCGATAAGAACATCGCCGCGGCCTGTGGTGCACGCGATCGGCCACAGATAGCGGCTCACTGAGCTGGCGCGTAGTAACCCAGCCGCCAGCGCGCAACCAAACCCGTCATACCCTCCGGTTGAGACAGCTTCACTTCCAGCTTTCGATAGGTGCCGTCTTTGGCCTGATTCAACGGCGAGAACGCCAGCATATACTGATTGCGCAATTCCACCGCGATCCTGGCCGCCACTTCAGGCAGTTGGTCCAAGCGGGATGCAGCGAAGGCGCGGCCGCCAGTTTGTTCTGAAATGTTCGAGAGCAAGCGGGGACCTCGTTGTTCTTCAAGACTCAAACCCAAGGGCCCCAACGACTCGAAGACGCCCATGGCATAGATTTGCACTCCGGATTCGAGAGCTTTCTGCAAAACTTCCTTGGCGCTGAAGGCGCTGTTGTTGTCTCCGCCGTCCGATATTACAACTAGCGTTTTGCGGGGATTGATAGCCTTTTCCATCTCATGCAGTCCTGCAAAGACGCCGTCAAACAGGGCCGTCATTCCCCCGGTTTGAACCGTCATTAACTGGTTCGCCATCTTGTCGGTGTCGCGTGTGATGGGAGCCAGCACCTGGGCGTGTTCGCTGAACGTCACCAGGAACGCTTCGTCCTGGATGTTCATTGTTTTTAGAAACTGAACCACTGCCTGACGGCACAGATCGATTTTGCTGCCGATGCTTCCACTGGTGTCCACTACGAACCCGACTGAGAGCGGCGCATCTTCTCCCGAAAACTGCTTGATCTGTTGCTCCACTCCATCTTCGAAAACGTGGAAATTCTTCTGTTCGAGACCGAGCACGTAGCGGTGCCTGGCATCCGTTACGGTAACTGGAACCAGAACCAGGGTGCTGTCCACGCGCATGTCGCCGTGGGCTGGATTGGGCTGCTGTTGTGCCCACGCGGAGAACACGAGCAGGAAGGCGAGTTCACAACGATACCGCAAGAAAATCCCCCGGCCGATGCTGATTTTAGCACGCCAGTGTGGGGCAGGATGCCATCCTGNNTGCGGCGGGTTGTCAACCCGCCCAACTTTGCGCCGATTGCCAATCAGATTACCGAGGGTATGATTTCGAGCGTTAACCCCTTCCATCTGGCATGGACATCGCTACAACGCCTGTTTCGTAAAGCGTAGGCTCAGCTCTTGCCCGCGCCTGCCGCTGCCGCTCTGGTACGGTACACCTCCACCGGTCGCCTTCGCACCACCAGCTCCGCTTCGCGGCTGGCTCCTTCTTCAATGCCACGCGCCAAGCAACGCGCGATTCCGCGCTCCACGGTACTCACGAACGCGCTCAGAACCAGTGGGCTCGTCTCGGTTTCAAAATCGCGGAAAAAGCCGACGTATTGACCTTCAGGAAGCGGAATGCGCAATTCCCAGAGCCGTTTGGCACCGTAAGATCCGAAGTTCTCGAACATCTGGCCGTCCACGCTGAACCGAACGCCTTGAAACTTAAACTCGCGGCTTCCAGCCAGAACTTTCGCCCAGCATTCCTGCACGCCGCTCGACCGTTCCAACGCCTTCTCGAAATCCATCAGGCGGGTTTCTGAATCTATGATGAGCCGGAACTTGCCGCGCAGGAACATTCTGCCGGCTGTTATGAACTCGGCATATTCCAAGTGCCGTATGCCAATGCACGCAGCTCCACAAAACACCACCACAATCAGCCCGCTGAACTGGTTGTGAAGCGCGCTCGCCAGTAGCGACAGAATCGCTACTAGAGTGCAGAATCCGTACATGGTCAGGACCGCGGCGCGAGGACTCAGGCCCCGGTCCAGCAGCTTGTGGTGAATATGACCGCGATCGGCCTGGAAGATCGGCCGGTTGCGCAAATACCGCCGGGAGATTGACAGCAGCACATCCAGCAGAGGGATGGACAGCGCCAGCAATGGAGCGGTAAGCGCAACCAAAGTGACCGATTTTTCACTCCACAGCGCGCCATAGCACCCGAGCAAAAACCCGATCAGAAGACTGCCGCTGTCTCCGAGGTAAACCGAGGCGCGGTTGAAATTGTAGCGCAGGAATCCCAGCAGGCATCCAGCTAATGGCATGGTGGCCAGCGCCAACGGCAGATTGCCTTGCGTCAGCGCCGCGATCAGAATGGTGACGGTGGCTACCAGACCCACGCCCGCCGCCAGGCCGTCCATGCCGTCAATGAGATTGAAGGCATTCGCGCAGCCGACCAGCCAAATCACCGTCAGGGCAAATCCGAGACCCGGCCACGCCGGCAAGCCGTGGAGCATCTGAATATCCACATGGATGCCGGCGAAGTAAGCCAGCACTGCAGCTCCACCGATGCCGATAAGCTTTTGCCAAGCTGTCAATCCCACTAGATCGTCCACCACGCCGGTGAGGAAAACCACCGAGCCTACCAGCGTGAGCGCCAGGATATTGGGCAGCGCTTTGTGCAGGACGTAGGCGTAGCTGAACGGCAGCGAGAATGCAATCGCGAACGTTGCCACGTAGGCCAGTACAATCGCAATTCCGCCCACGCGCGGAACCGGCGTGGTGTGAGCCTTGCGTCCGCCGTCCGGATGGTCCAGAAAGAATCTTCCGATACCATCGCGAACGATTGGCGTCAGTAACAATGCCATCAGAACCGAAAGTGCGCCCAATGTAAGTATGAGAAACATGGATTTCTTCGTCCGCCTCTAGCTGATTTTCTGCAGCAGTTCCCGAATTCGCGCTTCATCTCCAGGGGAAGGATGGCCAGTCAGAGCCCCCTGCAGCTCCTTCCGGGCCGCGGCCTTATCACCTTTCACATACAATGCCAGCCCCAGGTGATAACGAAAAATGGCGTACGGATATTTTCGCGCCAGATTGCTGAATGTTTGAAGGGCGCTATCGTTGAGACCCTTCT
>PMOK01000051.1 GCA_003162425.1 Bryobacterales bacterium
CTGCGATAGAAAACGTAGGAGACTGGAGCGATCTTCGAAAACTGCAGGCGTCCGTATGGGAAATAGGAAATTGCGAGCGAGAGAATCACTGCGGCGATCGTAGACGGCATCCACGCTCTGCCCGCGACCGCGCAGAGCAGCAACAACGGAGGAAAGGCGATCAGCCAGTAGCCGACCCTGCCGCTGTGGATTCCGAGCACCAGGATCAGCGTGGGAATGATCCAAAACGCATAGCGCCACCACCCTTGCACCGCCTTTCGCTGGGCGACGAACGGCAATCCAAAAGCGACCAGCCATGGAGCGAGATTCATGCCTGAATAGATGATGTTGTTCAAGGTCATGCTAAGGTGGCGCCGGAGCGGAGCTCCATAGAACACTGATGACACGCGAGCAGAGTCGTGGAATTGGATTGACGTCAACTTAGAGAGAACACGCCAGCCTCCCACACTATTGGCCAAGGGAACATACCAGGCCAGGAACGCAAGCGTTCCGAGAATCGCGCCCGCACAGACTGCGCGCCAGGCGTAACGCCAATGGCTGAGAGCCGCGGCAGCCACCAACGGAGCAAGCAGTGCCAGATTACTCTGGTGAAAACCTGCCAGCAATCCGAGTGCGGCCAAACAGGCAACGATCCTCCACTGCCGCCGGCGAGGATCGAGGAACGCCAGGTAACCGGACACCAACGATGAGACCAGGTCCGTAATACTGGGCGACGATATGGAACTGTTCAGGGCCACGCCGGGCGCATAAGCCAGCAGCGCGGTACAGGTGAGGGCGGAAGCCTGACTTTCAAGAATTCGCAGGGCGAGAAGATAGAAAATCGCCAGAGCCAGCAGCGTCATCAGGAACGCGACAATGATTTGCGCTTGCATTGCTCCACCAGCCAGCGGCTCGAGAATCCGCGCGCTGAGGACCCACAGAAGGTATCCGGGTGGGTGAGGCTGATGCTTGAAGACATTGAACTCCCTCATGCCGCGAGCGTATTGTGAGGAGTCCCAATTGAAGGAGAAGCGCGCGCCGAAATCGAGGATGCGGAGTGCCAACCATAGGATCGCGAGGGCGAGGAAGAGGAAGCGTTGTCTAGCGGGCACGTTTCATTTTAGGGGGTGCATGGTTGCGGTGCGAGTCAGATCGGGTCGATGCGGTAGACCCAGTTCTGCTTCGCGCCGTTGACTTGACCGAGGATATCTTCAATTACCTTGTGCGACGGCGCCAGCGTGCAGACTGGATCCGTGGCGGCCGCATCGCCGGTGAGCAGGAAGGCCTGGCAGCGGCATCCGCCGAAATCGCGCGTGCGGCGGTCGCAGTTCTTGCATGGTTCAGGCATCCAGCTTTCATCCCGGAAACGGTTGATGGCCGGTGATTCCTCCCAGATCCAACGCAGCGGATGTTCGCGCGTGCTCGAAAATTCGAGCCCCGGAATCACCCCCGCAGCGTGGCACGGCAAGACTTGGCCTACGGGATCGATCAGCATCTGTTGATGGCCCCAGCCGTTCATGCAAGGCTTCGGATACTTGGCGTAATAGTCGGGCAAAACAAAATCGATTCGCAGGCGGCCTTTCAGGCGCTCGCGTGCGGCTTCCACGATCTCAATGGATCTATCCACCTGAGCGCGCGTCGGCAACAGCGCTTCACGATTCTTGAGCGCCCAACCGTAATATTGCACGTGGGCGATTTCCACCCGCTGCGCGCCGCTCTGTTCGGCGAACGCGATCATCTCTTCCAGGCGATCCAGATTGCTCCGATGAACCACCATGTTCAGCGTGAACCCCACTCGACGCTCGCGGATCATCGCCGCCATGCGCAGCTTGAGGGCGTGGCTGCGGGTTCCCGAAAATTCGTTCGCAGGGCCTTCCTCAATATCCTGGAAACTTAACTGGATGTGATCCAGGCCTGCGTCGATGAGGGCATCGAGTTTCCCTGGGTCCAATCCGACGCCAGAGGTAATGAGATTTATGTAAAGCCGAGCGGCGCGTCCGGCCTTGACAAGTTCTGCGATGTCGGTGCGCGCCAGGGGTTCACCGCCGGTGAGGTGCAACTGCAGCACACCCATTTCGCCGGCCTGCTGGAAAATGGAAATCCAATCGGCGGTGGAAAGCTCTTCGGAGCGTCGCTGCATCTCGAGTGGATTGGAACAATAGACGCAGTGCAACGGGCAGCGATGCGTGACCTCCGCGATCAGCGCCTTGGGTTCGTATTTCATACGGATTCGAGAACCCCTCGTTCACGCAATCGCGTCAGCAGAGCTAGTGTCTCCGTCTCGATTCGCGCGGCATCCTCTGTGCCGTAGCGGTGCTGCAACTCTTCAACGATTTCGCGTACCGAGCGTTCGCCATTCAAAAGCTCGACGATCTTGCGCGCCGGACCTTGCATGCGCAGCGCGCCCTCCGGAATCAGCAATAGATCCTCGCGGGCGCCGGCCTCGCTCAGGCGGCATCCTGGCGCGAGACGCAGCACGCTCTCCTGGCCCACCTGGGTCATGCCGGCTGATCCTGGTCAGGGCGGAACGCTCCGGGTGGTGGCCAGCCGGGTGTGACGTAGGCGTAATAGATTGCGTCCAACTGAGCCCAGAGAATATCGCATTTTGCGCTGAGCGCTCCGATCGCCAGTTCTTGCTCAGGACGCGTTTGTGCGTGCTCGGTAACCCAGGCGAGCGCGAATCGCGCGTCTTCGGGAGCCTGGGTGAGCCGTGCGTCGAAATAAGCCAGACCGCCCGAGAGCCACGGATAGTGCTGGTGCAATCGATCGACGCGCAGTGAGATGAGATCGCGCGAGAACATCTCAGTGAGCGAGGATGCCACGGCTTCTAGAAAACTACGTTTCGAAACCAGGTCGATATAAGCGTTCACGGCATATCGAACAGCCGGCAAAATTCCACGCTCCGCAATCACGGTCTCGCGCGGGACACCCGTGGCTTGCGCCAGTTGAATCCATTTTTCGATGCCGCCGGGGCGTGTGCCGTCGCCATCATGGTCGACGATGCGCTTGCGCCAGGCACGGCGAAAGGCCGAATCTTCGCCGCGAGAGAGGATGATGGAATCCTTGATGGGAATAATGCTCTGGTAGTAATAGCGGTTGAGCGCCCAGGCTTGAAGCTGACCGCGGGTCAGCTTGCCTTCGTGCATCATCAGATGGAACGGATGCTTGTGATGGTATCGCTCGGCGCCGATTGCTCGCAGCCGGCGTTCCAGTTCAGCGGGCGCCAACAGTTCTTGTTCCTGCACTTCGATCAAAGCGTTATCTCCATTCCGTCCCAGGCCACTTCCCAGCCGGAGTCGTTCACTGTGCGTCGCTCCGCGCTGTCGTCGTCCAGGATCGGATTCGTGTTGTTGATGTGAATAAAAACTTTCCTCGGCCGCTGGAGGCCGGACAAACGGTCCAGGCTTCCGCCCGCTCCAGAAATGGGGAGATGGCCCATCTGGCGCGCGCTACGCGTGATGCCGGGAATGTGCGAGGGTTCGTCATCGCTCCAGAACGTGCCGTCGAAAAACAGAAAGTCGCAAGTTTCCAGGCGTTTCAGCAAGGCGTCTGAGACGCAGCCGGCGCCCGGAAGAAACGCCAGCGTACCTCCGCCGGATTCTGGCGAAACCAACAAGCCGATGGCAGCTTCGGCGGGATTTAATTCTGCGGAGCGCTTGGCGCTCACGAATCCTGGAAAGCTTGCGGTTAAAGGAATGGCTTCCAGCTGCGCACCACCGGCTGAAAACGGCCGGTCGAGTGGAAGATCATGCCATTCCACCTGGCCGGCGAAGCGCGCCAGCACGCCGAACATGGAATTGTCTTCGGTGAGAATTTTGCGAACTGAAGCAGTGGCGTGGACGCGGAAACAATGAAACTCGCGGAGCAGCAGGAGGCCGAGGGCCTGGTCCACTTCAGCGCCGGTAAGAATCAGATCGCGGATCGGAGAATGCCGCGCACCGTTCGCGTGCGACGGCCATAGTTCCGGCGTGGCATCGATTTGAATCCGAAGGTCGGGAGAGGCATTCAACAAAGTCCACTCACCGGGTGCCGCGCTCCAAGCCAGTTGAGCCTGCGTTCGAGGGACGCCTGAGAATTTGCCCTCACGTAACCGGCGGCAATTGGGACAAGCGCAATTCCATTGCGGAAATCCGCCGCCCGCCGCGCTGCCCAGAACTTTGAGGCGCATGAGGAGGGATCAAATTGGGAAGGTGGGAGAAATCGCACGCCGGCAATAAAACACTGCTACCGGCGTGCGACCGGTAATCAGAAATCGCCGTTGCTGTAAGAATTGATTTCGCAGCTCAAGCAGATTTCTTCAACTTGGGGAGTTTCCCATGTCATGGATGCATCCTTTATGGGTCAGCCAGTTGCTTCCCATGCTTATACTATCAATGGAACCGGCATGCCTGCAAGCGGCTATTCAGAGGGGGGGCGCCCGCTACCCTCGGATGCGGGCAGTACCGGTATTCGCACATTTCGCGCGTTGCGGCATCGCAACTTCCGGCTGCTCTGGAGTGGTCTGGCGTTCTCGGCGGTGGGAACGTGGATGCAAATCGTCGCGCAGAGCTTGCTGGTGCTGGATCTGACGCATGGTTCGGCGATGGCGCTGGGGGCTGTATCGCTGGTACAAGCGGCAGCTTTCCTGCTGTTTGCGCCGCTGGGCGGCAGCGTGGCCGATCGCTTTGATAAGCGGCGGCTGCTGTTCGTGACGCAAAGTCTCATGATCGTGTTCGCCGTAACAATGGGCGTTCTGACGGCCGTAGGCGCGATCCGATTCTGGATGATTCCGCTGTTAGTCTTCGGCACAAGCGCCACGCTCAGTTTCGACCAACCTGCACGCAATGCATTGATCGCATCGCTGGTTCCAAAAGATGCGTTGATGAACGCCATTTCGCTGCAATCCGCAGTCTTCAATGGCGCTTCCATCCTGGGCCCGGCATTAGCGGGCTTGACGTTGAGCCACCTGGGATACTCGGCGAATTTCTTTTTGAACGCAGCCAGTTTCCTGGCGGTACTTGGGGCACTGTTTTTTTTGAATACCGAAGCTGTTGCGGCCACTCCGCGACCGCAGGGAGGGTTGCTCCGTTCCGTTGGGGAAGCACTGCATTTTATACGGCGCGATGCGGTGCTGCCGTCGGTGGTTTCGGCCTACGCCGCGCTTTTGTTTATCGGTCCGTCCGTGATTTTGATGGTGCCCTTTTTCACGCGGCAAGTTCTGCGTACCGGACCGACGGAACTGGGGCTTCTGTTTTCCGCGATTGGCGCCGGCACGGTTGTTGGCGCATTGACGGTGGCGTCACTAGGCGATCCTCCGCATAAGGAACGGCTCGCGTTAGGCGCGATACTGCTATGGACCGTGGCGCTGGCAGTGTTCGGATGGAGCGACAGCCTGCGGATCGCGGTGCCGGCGTTGTTCGTATTGGGAATGACCCAGAATGCCGCAGGTTCCACCACCATGACATTGCTGCAGATGCGCGTCCCGCCCGAGATGCGAGGCCGCGCCATGAGCCTGAACACGCTGCTGATAATGTGCATCCGTCCGCTGGGCGATTTTCCGGCCGGAGCAGTGATGGGCTGGTTGGGATTTCGGGAGGCGGTGCTGATCAGTGCCGGTTTGGTCGGTGTGGCGTTGTTGGTGGTTACCGCGCGGGCGGCCATTCTGAGCCGCGACCGGAAGGAAGCGTCACCTGATGGCTAGGGAGTTGCGTTCGTGGTAGCGCTCCCTCCCGGTCGCGGCTCGGAATGAATCGGTGGCGGAATGAATCAGTTGGCGGAACGGATCCGGTGCGCGGAACGGATTCGAATCAAGCGATAATCAATACATGGGGCACTGGTTTCCATTTCCGATCGCGGGAATACCCAAGTTCACCCCAACCGATGTCATCGACATTCTGGTGGTCGCGTTTCTCATTTATCAATTTTTGTTGATTATCCGGGGCCGGAGGGCCGCCCACGTTCTGGTGGGGCTTTGCATCCTGGCCGCCATCTACGGCGTAGCCGTGTGGGCCAAGTTGGAAGTGTTGCGCACAATTCTCGCTACACTTGCGCCTTTCACCGCGATTGCCTTGATCGTGATGTTTCAAGCCGAGCTGCGCCGCATGCTGGCGCGGTTGGGCCGGCGGCCGTTCCTCGGAATCAGCCAATTGGAGCGCCGCGAGGTGACCCAGGAAATCTTGCTCGCCATCACGCATCTTGCACAAAAGAAAATCGGCGCGCTGATTGTAGTGGAACGAAAGATCGGCCTTCGCACGTTCGTCGAAAGCGGTGTAAATCTGGACGCGGCTATCTCGCGCGATTTGCTGTGCGCCATCTTTCACCCGGGCGGCGCGCTGCACGATGGCGCGGTAATCATCCAAGGCGACCGCATTGCCTCCGCCGCTTGCTTCCTGCCGTTGACCACCAACCCACTGCTGATCGCTGAACTCGGAACGCGCCACCGCGCCGCGTTGGGGATCACGGAAGAATCGGACTGCTTCTCGGTGATCGTTTCTGAGGAGACCGGAAGGATCTCGATTGCCGCATTCGGCGAAATTGAACTGGACGTCGAACCCGATCGCGTGGAACAACTGCTTACGGGACGGCTGGAACGGCGGGATCTTCAGATGTCGACGGCGCTGGCGCAGAACTCGGCCGCGGTGCGACAGCAGAGTTTTGACCGGCCATGAAGTTCATTTTCGGCAACCTCGGTTGGAAGCTGCTCTCGCTCCTGATTGCAGTGGCGCTCTGGATCGCTGTAGCGCGGGAACCCGAACTTGCCACCTCCATCGCGGTCCCAATCGAATTCAGAAGCATTCCCGACGACCTCGATATTGGTTCCAACCTACCGGATCGGGTGCGGCTCGAGATTCGCGGATCTTCCGGCCGGCTGTCTCGGGACAGTCTTGCCGACCTGGCTGTCATTGTGGATCTCTCCGACGCCCGGCCTGGCGAACGGACCTACAACATCCGCGCCTCCAACATAAATCTGCCGTCCGGAGTGAGCTTCTATCACGCGCTGCCGTCTCAGATTACGTTGCGATTCGATAAGCTGCTGACGAAGGAAGTGGATATTGTGCTGGCGCCGTATTCGAAGGGGCCGCCGGATGGCTATCGCGTTCGCTCCTATACGCTGGAACCCGCCAAGACCTTCATCCGTGGCCCGGAGCAGCGCGTGAAAAGCATCTCTCATGTGACGCTGGACCCGGTGGACCTGAGCAGCGTAATCAGCCGGGCCGAATTCCAGACCCATGTGAACCTGGGCGATCCGCAGGTTAGGCTCGAAGTTCCAAGCACCGTGAGACTGAAGGTCATCGTGGAAAAAACATCTCAAAAGGAAACGAAATAATGTCGCGTGAGCTATTCGGCACCGATGGAATTCGGGGTGTCGCAGGAAACTATCCGCTGGATCACAAAACCGCGCATGCCGTCGGCGCAGCGCTCGGTAAGTGGGTCAGCGAATCCCGCCAAGGACGCCAGGTAGTCATTGGAATGGACACGCGGGAATCGGGACCATGGCTGGCCGCCGAAGTGGCCGGTGGGCTGGCGGAGCAGGGCATTGCTTCGGATTTCGCGGGCGTCACAACCACGCCAGGAGTGGCTTTTCTGGCAAAGAACGGGCCATTCGCAGCGGGCGTCATGATTTCGGCTTCGCACAATCCGTATCAGGACAATGGGATTAAGTTGATCGGCCATTCCGGCTACAAGCTGCCGGACGAGCAGGAGGAAAAGCTCGAGTCTGACATCTTCTCGCTGCTCCGCGCCGGGCATGCGGGTCCTGCGGCGACGCTCGCGGTGGATGAAGACCTGGACCGGACTTACATCGATCATCTGACACGCACCATCCCCGACGGGCTCAGTGGCCTGGCGATCGTCGCGGATTGCGCTAACGGTTCAGCATCATTTCTGGCGCCTGAGCTGTTCGAACGGCTGGGAGCGCGCGTGCAGCGCATGCATTGTTCGCCAGATGGCCACAACATCAACCTGAATTGCGGTTCGCTGCATTTGGAGGGCTTGCGCGAGAAGGTGCTCGAAGAATCGGCGGACGTGGGCGTCGCGTTTGATGGCGATGCCGATCGGGCGTTGTTTGTATCGCGATCCGGCAAGATCATTGATGGCGATGCCGTTCTGCTGCTGACAGCACGGTACATGAAAGAACGGGGAGAACTGGCGGGAAGGAACGGCCATCCGGTAGTGGTGGCAACCGTGATGTCCAATCTGGGCTTGGAGCGCGCGCTGGCGTCAAATGGGATTGAGATGATCCGGACGCCGGTGGGCGATAAATATGTTCTGGAAGAAATGTTGCGCAGGGACGCGGCTCTGGGCGGCGAACAATCCGGACACGTAATTTTTCACCAATACGCCACCACCGGCGACGGCATGCTCACAGCGCTGCGGGTGTTTGAAGTGATGCGGCAGGCTGGCGCAGGGCTCGACGAATTGACTCGAGAGCTGAAGGTGTATCCGCAGCGTTTGGTGAACGTGCGCGTGCGAAATCGAAAACCCTTGGATGAGTTGCCGGGAGTGACGGCGGAGATCCGCGCGGCCGAAGCCTCCTTTGGAGATGCCGGGCGCGTGTTGGTGCGCTTTTCCGGGACCGAGCCGTTGGCGCGCGTGATGGTGGAAGGGCCCGATCTGGAGCGAGTGGAAAACTTCGCTAACCGGATCGCTTCACAAATCCGGGTAGAGTTAGGGGCAGAATAGGGGGATGCGCAATTATTTCGCTCCCTTCCGGTCGCGGCTCGGTTTGTCGCGGTTCGGTAACACCTTTCTGAACCGCGACCGTAAGGGATTCGGTGCCTGGATCGGGCTTTTGTTGATCGGCGCAACGCTGGCTGCTCAAGCTCCCAAACCCAAAGCTCCCGGAGAAGACTGGGTTCCCTTGTTCAACGGCCAGGATCTCACCGGCTGGGTGAAAATCGGAAATGAAAAATGGGACGTCGAAGGGGGAACCATCCATGGCGTCGCCGCAACCAAGGATTACGGTTATCTGCGGACCGAGAAGAACTTCAAGGACTTTCACTTGTCCCTCCGATTCAAGTGCGAAGGCGACGGCAACAGTGGCGTCTTCTTCCACGCGGAGTTCAAGCCCGGAACCGCCGAAGTGGTGCAAGGCCCGCAATTCGAGATCGATTGCAATATCGGCCACCATACCGCCGGAATTTATGATGTCGGCCGCCAATGGCTGATCTGGCCGGCGCCCGAAAACGAAACAGTTCTGCGCGCGGACGATTGGAACGAATATCTGCTGAAAGTGGAAGGCAATCGTTACGTCGCGCGGTTGAACGGAATCCAAATGGTGGATTACACCGATCCCAAACCGTTCGGCTCCGACGGCGGCATCGCGCTACAACTTCATTCGGGCGGGCACGGGAACTTCCGGTTCAAAGATATCCTCATTCGCGACCTTTCGAAGCGCCCGTAATGTTCAACCTGGACGATATTCAGAGTGCCCGCCAGCGGATTCAAGGGCGGGTGAAAAGAACGCCACTGGTGACGAGCCAGGCGCTGAGCGAACGGTTGGGCGCTAGCGTCTATCTGAAGCTGGAGCTGTTTCAAAAAACCGGATCGTTCAAGGTGCGGGGCGCATTCAACAAGGTATTGAGTATCCCTCAAGAGCGGCGCGGCCGTGGTCTGGTTGCCGTCAGCGGAGGGAACCATGCACAAGCGGTAGCTTACGCCGCCAGCCAGCTTGGACTTCCGTCGGTGATCGTGATGCCGGAAAAGACGCCGCGCAATTATGTGGATGCTACACGAGGCTATGGCGCGGAAGTGGTCCTGGTGCCGAGAGTCCAAGAAGCTTTCCGAGAGATCGCGAAATATGAGAATGACGGCTGGACTTCCGTGCATCCGTTCGACGATCCGATGGTGATGGCGGGGCAAGGTACGGTAGGGCTCGAGATCGTGGAGGATCTGCCGGAGGTGACCGATGTGGTGGTGAGCATTGGCGGCGGCGGATTTATCGGTGGCGTCGCTACCGCCGTCAAAACCCTGAAGCCGGGCGCGCGAGTTTGGGGAGTGGAGACTGAAGGAGCGGACGCGATGTCCAAAGCTCTCGCCGAGGGACATCCCGTTCAACTGGAAGCAATTACATCCATCGCCCGCACTCTGGGCGCGCCTTCCGTCTCCGATCGAACGTTGCTGCTGGCGCAGAAATATTTAGAGAGTGTTACGGTGGTGCCGGATTCGGAAGCCATTAGCGCTCTGCGCCTGCTGCTGGAACGCGCCAAAGTATTGACCGAACCAGCCGCCTCCTGCACTTGGGCGGCGGCTGAACGTCTGCGCACGCATTTCAGCACGGCTTCTCACGTGGTGCTGGTGCTGTGCGGTGGAAACATGGCCGTTGACGACCTCTGCCGGTACCAGGCGTGAGAACGGTCTAGGGATTGCCAACCTAATCGCGTCCAACGATGTTTAGTAAATAGCGGTCTAGTAAATTCAAGCGTTTGGCCGCAGATTAGGAGCGCCGCCCGAATCCCACCATGAAGATTCTACACAAGAGAAACTCCCGCCAAGGAAATATTACCCGTTCGGCGATCCTTCTAACTCCGAATAGATCCGATCGCCTCCTGCCAAGCTCCTGGCTGTGGTCAAACGCAAACTCTTTGGGACAGTCGCCGATTTCGTTCAAACGAGGAATGCCGCCGTGCCCCTCGGGCGCCCGGAATCGGTAACTGTCCCAGATAGTTTTTTACTCCACACTCTCCACGTGCCAGCCGTCTCCGTAGCGCTGGAAAGTTACTCGAACCATCTTGCCTTGCTCCCTGCCACCTTCTAACGCTAGCTTTCGGCCCTGGCCTTGGATCTGCTCGAACTCAGTCTCAAAGTCCTGAAAAATCTGGCTGGGCTCAAATGACATTCGGACGTCGGCTACGGCTGTGTTACTTACGCCCGGTTCGACGGATGGCCACGATGGAGGCCGGGACCCAGCGTCCGGCCACTAGAGAAAGTTCCGATACACCATCCTGAGTAAGCGCGTCGCCCGCCGGGCCGGGTTCGCAAATCGTTCCCACCTGCGCGTTTTTCTTGCACTGGATCACATGCTCGTCCATTAGTCGTTGATATGCCTCGGATACCGCCGGGTCCTGGTTCTGGAAGTGAGGAGTGGCGCTGAAACTGGTTCGTACCGGATCTGTGGTCCTTTCCCGCAGCAGGTTCAGGGCGGTTTCATAGTCCAGCGGATCTCCTCCGCAGCCCACGAGACATGCCGCGAGGATCAGTACTATGCCAAATAAACATAGCCTCATACCGACCGATTAGATATTCTCCCATGCAGAACTGTCAGCTACTTCCTAATTGTCCCACCCCTCCATGCCGATGCAGGGGTATGGATGCGTTCGTCGCCCGGCAGCCGATATTTGATCGGACGCTCCGACTCTATGCTTATGAACTACTTTTCCGCTCCGGCGATGTCCATAACGAATTCGATGGCACTGATTCCAGCTCGGCGACCACCCAGGTCATCGCCAACAGTCTTTTGACTTTTGGTTTGGAGAACGTGGCTTGCGGCAAGAGAGTTTTCGTAAATTTTGACCATAGCCTGCTTATGGGTGGGTTCCACGCCATTCTACCCCGGGAAACCACGGTTCTAGAGATTCTCGAGTCGGTTGAGCCCAACGAGCAACTCATAGCGGCATGCCAGGATCTCAACGAGCAGGGTTATACATTCGCTTTAGACGATTTCGTGGACCAACCCAGCTTTGAACCGTTGACTCAGATCGCCAAACTGATCAAAGTAGACATGCGAACCACCGCGAAGGTGGAGCAGGAGCGGCTTTTGCGAACCTACCGGCCGCGGGGTATCGCCATGGTGGCCGAAAAAGTGGAGACGCACGAGGAGTTCGAATGGGCGAAGAGTGCGGGCTGCGATTATTTTCAAGGCTACTTTTTCGCGCGTCCGGCCGTGCTGCGGGGACACCAGATCCCGGCAGCCAAGGTCAACTGCTTGCGGCTGCTCCGCGAGATGCAGTTTGAAGACCTGAATTTCGAACGGCTGCACGCCATTATCTCGGCGGACTTGTCGCTCTCTTACAAACTGCTGCGCTACGTAAACTCGGCGCTCTTCGCGCGTCAGGGCGAGATCCATTCCATCAACCATTCGTTGGCGATTCTTGGCGAGGATGCCATCCGGCATTGGGCGGCGCTGGCGGCGCTCCCCGTTCTAGCCAAAGACAAGCCTGGTGAATTGGTCACCCACTCGCTGGTCAGGGCGCGTTTCTGCGAGAAACTTGCGCAACTGGGTAACGTCAGCGAACACAGCCGCGGGTTCCTGGTAGGTTTGTTCTCACTGCTGGACGCGCTGATGGACGTACCTCTCGAGGAAGCTCTGCATCAGGCCGGCGTAGGGCCCGCCATCAGCGGAGCATTGCTCGGAACGGAAGGACAAGAGGGTCCCTTGCGGGACATTTACACGCTGGTCTGCCAATACGAAGCCGGCGACTGGAAGGCCGTGACCGCGACGGCGGCGAAGCTAGCCATCAAGCCTCCGTCTATCGGCGAAGCGTATTCAGAATCCACGTTGTGGGCGCAGCAGGCTCTGCATGCTACAGTCCGCAAGGCGAATTCGCGGCGTAAAGTGCGCCATGGTGTCCAGGGGAGCGTACAAGTGTTGTGGGAAGACAGCACCGGCCGCGAGCAAATCACAATGGCGCAGTTGGTCAACGTCTCAGTGAGCGGACTGCAGTTGCAAATGGTGGACAGAATTGCTCTTCACACCGCAGTCTCCTGCAGTGCTCCGAAGATGGGCGTTTCCGGACGAGGTGTGGTTCGTTATTGCAACCCGAGCAAGGGCAAATATTTGATCGGTCTCGAATTTTCGAATGGGACCGGGTGGCGGGAACCTGCGTGAAAAAATAGCAAGGACCGGTCGCTTACGCTCGCGGTTCGGAAAGATGCGTCTACCGAACCGCGACCGTGAGGGAGTCGGTGCCTGCGCTAGCGCGCGAATTTCCGCCGGGGCGCGAAGCTTCGAACATGCCGGGTACGGGGAGCGATGCTCTCGCTAACGCGCACCGGCTCCTGCACCAATCCTGACGGCACTTGCCGGCGCGTGAGTTGAAGATCCAGAAGCCGCTCGATCTTGCGGATTTCGCCCCGCTCACTCCGGGTGCTGAAAGTGGAAGCAGTACCGCGAGATCCCGCGCGGCCGGTTCGGCCGACGCGATGAATGAAATCCTCGGGTACCTGCGGCAGGTCGTAATTCACAACGTGCGCGATTCCTTCGACGTGCACTCCGCGCGCGGCGACATCGGTGGCCACCAGCACGCGATAGCTGCCGTCCTGGAATCCGCGGAGAGCCAGGTTGCGCTGAGACTGCGTGCGGTTTCCATGAATGCTGGTAGCTTTCGATCCGCTGCGCTCCAATTTCCGCGCCAGACGATCGGCCCCGTGCTTGGTGCGGGCAAACACCAGAAACGATCCGCGCTCTTCCTGGAGCATCTTCTCCAGCAGACTGAGCTTGCGATCCTGCTCTACTTCGTAAACGTGCAAGTCGATCTCTTCGGCGGGTTTCGTGGTTGAACCGATGGCTACGCGGACGGGATTCTTCAGATGCGCGTGAATGAGGTGGGCCACCGAGGATTCGATGGTCGCCGAACAAAACACGGTCTGGCGCTCTGCGGGCAACGCGGCCAGGATTTTTTTGATGGTGGGAAGGAAACCCATGTCGAGCATCCGGTCGGCTTCGTCCAGAACTAGCGTGTGAGCCGAACCCAGCTTTGCCAGTTTGCGATCGAGGAAATCGACCAGCCGTCCGGGCGTGGCGATGAGCACCTGCGCGCCCTTGCGAATCGCCTGCAGTTGTTTTTCTTCGTTCAGACCGCCCACTACCACGGCGGCGCGGATACCTGTTCCGGCCGCGATCTTCGAGAAAGTTTCGTTGGTCTGTATCGCCAGTTCCCGGGTGGGGCTGAGAATCAATGCCTTCACGCCGGGCAGGTTGCTCTGTTTAGCCAGCCGCTCTAGAAGAGGAAGGAGAAAGGCAAGAGTCTTACCCGTGCCGGTTTGCGCGGTAATCACAAGGTCGTGGCCGGCGAGCTGTTGCGGGATGGATAGGGCTTGCACAGGTGTTGGCTCGACGAATCCGTGACGGGCCAGATTGCTCTGCAAGACAGCAGAGAGCGGGAGATCGGAAAAGTTTTTCATTCTTAAGTTGAGAGACGGGAATCAGCGAGCCGGACGAGAACGGGAAACAACAGAGGGCGCGATTTGACTACCGGTACATTTTGAGTATAGCGCGTTTTACGGTAGCCGCGTCAAATCGTAAGAATTACCGGCAATCAGATCGGCCTTTGGCAATTGTGCTAGGTTACAGCATGTGAAGATAAAGCTCGACCGTGGGCCTGCACTGCCGTGGGAGCAGCTGTTGCTGGTACTTCACCTGCATGTAAGTTGATTGTGGTTGACGCAGCCGAGCGAATCCGTGTGCAGTTCATAAGGCAATCGGTAGCGCAGGTCTGCCGGCAGGCGTTCACCTCACGCGAGGAGGCGCGAATCGCAGCCAGTGAACTACGCCGATACTTCGGTTGGGTGAGGAACACGTTGCCGCCAACGGTTCAAGAACCTCTGCTAACTGAAATCGAATCGTTGTGCGCGTTCCTGCGCGCTCCGCCGGATCACTGACTTCTCTCAGTTCACACGCCCGTTCGTTCAAACCGTGAAAATTCCGACGGCCTGGTTGAGGCTCACGATCGCATCGCGGCCTGCCGTTGATGAATATTCGTGGGCGATGTAGCCGCTGAAGCCCAAATCGGCGATGGATCGAGCGATGAAGTGGTAATTCAATTCCTGGGTGTCGTCGATTTCGTGGCGCCCCGGATTGCCCCCGGTGTGAAAATGTCCGATCCACTGGAAGTTGTCGCGGATGTTGCGCACGATGTCGCCGTCCATAATCTGCGCGTGATAGATATCGAAGAGGATCTTGATTCGCGGCGAATTGACGCGCTTTACAACGTCCACGCCCCAGCCGATGTGGTCGAACATGTAGTCCTTGTGATCCACTTTGCTGTTCAGGTATTCGATGCAGATATTGACGCCCCGATCCTCGGCGTGCCGTTTAACGCGGTTGAAAAACGCCACGCAATTGTCCGCGCCCTCCGCGTCCGGCATTCCTTTGCGGGTACCGGACAAGGCGATGATGCTCGGGACTCCATTTGCGGCGCTCTCTTCGATGGCGGCATGCATGCGCTTTTCGAGCGCGTCGTGGCTTTCTGCGCGATTGATGCCGTCAGAGATTGTGCCGCCGGGACCGGGCGGATACATGGTGGGAATCAAACCGTACTTCTTGAGCGTCGGCCAATCATTGGGTCCGATGAGATCGTAACCTTTCGCGCCGGCGCGGGCAGCTTCGCGGCAAGTGTCCTCAAAACTCATGCCGCGGCCAAATACGCCGCGTGTCACGCATTGCTTCAGGCGACCGGTGCTAGCGGCGGGTGCGGGAGTTTGTGCAGCGGCGGTGGATAGGGCCAGGGCGGGGAGGAATTCTCGGCGGCGCATGTGTGTGTCCTCGTGTTAGAGAGAATAGCGCAAAGTGCGGGGCGCTAGCGTCGAAAGGTGGGAGACTGAAGTTATGAAGCCAATAGACAAGAAAGTCAACCAAGATATAAAAGAAGGAAAAATCCCCAAGCCGGTTGAAGACCTTCCGACCGAATGGGAGAAAGAGGATCGCGAGATTGAAGGCGCGAAGCCGGACTTGGGGGAAGTGGAAGAAGACTCGTCGGAATTGTGATAGAGGTGCTCTGGGACCTGGGACACTCGTGGATCTTCTCGCAGGCTGTGGCGAGGCCGTGCACTCCGCCATGATCGCAGAGGATCGAAGTTTCCGAGACGCACAATCTGGTGGACGAGCTTGTCATCGACTATACTGAGCGATTGGACCTTCGATTTTCGCGTAGAAGGCTTCTGGCGGCAGCCGCACTAGGGGGAATCTGCCGCGGCGGAAGGTTGTTGCGCGCCGCGCCGGCTCGGGCGACCGGCCCCATCTTCGAGGAAATACCGCCCGAGACTAGCGGGATAGCGTGGGTACACGAGAACGCCAAGTCGCCGGAGCGTTATCTGCCGGAAAGCCTCGGCCCCGGCTGCGCTTTCCTGGATTACGATAACGACGGTTGGATGGACATTTACCTGGTCAACAGCGGCCCGTCCGATTTCTACACGCCGAAACAAGCGCTGCGAAACGCGTTGTACAAAAACAATCGCGACGGCACCTTCACCGACGTCACTGAGAAGGCTGGCGTAGCAGCAGGCACGACCTTCGGCATGGGAGTGGCGGCGGCCGACTACAACAACGACGGCTATCCGGACTTGTTCGTCACCGCGTATGGCCGCTCGATTCTATATCACAACAACGGCAACGGGACCTTCACCGACGTCACCGAAAAAGCCGGCTTGTCAGTGCCCGGCTGGACCACCAGCGCGGTATGGTTCGATTACGATAACGACGGCCGTCTGGATCTGTTCGTGTGCAGCTTCGTTGATTACACGGACAAACCTTCGTGCGGCGTCAACAAGGCGGGCCAGCGCTATTACTGTATTCCGCGCCTGTTCAAGCCCACCCACAGCTTCTTGTTTCACAACAACGGCGACGGGACATTCAGGGACGTAACGCGCGGCACCGCCATCGAGCGCGCCATGGGGAAAGGCCTGGGCGTAGTGGCCACCGATATCAACAACGACGGGCGTATGGATTTATTCGTCGCCAACGATACCGTGCAAGACTTTCTTTTTGTGAATCGCGGCAACAACAAGTGGGATGAGATTTCGCTCATGGCCGAAGTGGCTTACAGCGAAAGCGGCCGTGCGCGCTCCGGCATGGGCGTGGATGCGGCCGACATCAACGGCGACGGCTGGGAGGACTTGTTCGTCTCCAATATCAATGACGAGATGTTTTCGCTCTACACCAACAACAAGAACGAGACCTTCTTCGACGCCGCGCACAAGCACGGCATCGCGCAGGAAACGCGCCTGCTCAGCGGCTGGGGGCTGAAGTTTTTCGACTACGACAACGACGGCCTGGTGGACCTGATACTCGCCAATGGCCATCCCGATGACAGCATCGAGTCAAACTACGCGCGGGTGAAGTACAAGGAGCCGCTGTTGCTTTACCACCAGGAGCAAGGGCTGCTGCGCAATGTCACATCAGATGGCGGGCCGGCTTTCTCAAAACCGCTGGCCGCGCGCGGCCTCGCGGTCGGCGACTACGATAACGACGGCTTCGTAGACGTGCTGGTAGGCGCCAACGGCGGCGCACCGGTGTTATTGCACAACCGCTGTGGTTCCGGCAACCATTGGTTAGGCGTAAAACTGGTGGGGACAACCTGCAACCGGGACGCGATCGGCGCCCGGCTCACCTGGTCAGCCGGCGGAGTGAATCGAAGCAGGCTCAAGAATAGCGGCGGTAGTTATCTCTCGTCGCACGATCCGCGAGAAGTGCTGGGGTTTGGCGCGTCTTTGAAGATCGATTGGCTGGAAATCAAGTGGCCGTTGCCTAGCGGGAAGGTGCAGAGGTTTACGGATCTGCCGATAGACCGTTATGTAACCATTGTCGAAGGGAAATCAACCGTCGAGGGTTGAGTGTAGCGAAGTGGGGCGGACCCCCTGGTCCGCGGCCGACGCCCTCGTCGGCCTGCTGCTGGCATTTGATGACTGCTTGAAGTAGCGGGTCCTGGGGGACCCGCGCGGACCAGGGGGTCCGCCCCACTTCAGTGCACAACCTTCTGCGGTTCCGCGACTCCCGTCTCGATCTCCTGCTTCATCTGCCGGACCTTCTCGGAAGCTTGCTCATGGAGAGCCAACTCGCGTTGCGCCTCTTCCGGATGCCCCGTGCGGCGATACGCCGTACTTAAGTAAAAGTGGGCGGCCGGATTGTCGGGCCGAAGTTTGGCAGCCATCTGGAGCGGCGCGACGGCTTCGGCGTTGCGGCCGTCCTCAAGCATCGACCGGCCGAGCCCGATGAATGCGTCGGCGAACCGGGCATCCAGCTTGGTGGCGCGCTCGAAATGTCCGATCGCCGCGGGGAACTGCTGATCCTGCCTGTCGAGTTCGCCCAATATATACTCGGCGCCGGCGTTGGAGGGATCAACCTTGAGCTCCTCCTCAAACTCGTTCTGGGCCGCTTTCTTGTTTTCATCCGTTTTTGGCCCGGAAAGCACCAGGCGGCCGACGCGGTAATGGATGCCGGGCAAGTTCGGGTTTCTGTTGAGGACCTCGCGATACTCCGCAATGGCTTCGTCCCATTTGCCCTGCGCCTCGAGCGCTTCTCCGTTCAGCAAACGAACCTGGTAGGAGGTTGGCGCCGAGACCATGAGTTTCTGCGAGGCACGGATGGATAGATCGGAATAAATGTGCACTGTCGCGTAGAGAACTTCGGGGTCGTTCGGAAAGCTGCTGCTCAGGCCGCGCAGGAAGCCCGCGGCGCTGTCCAGGTCGTGGAGCGACAGGCCGCAGTGAACGCCATCCAGGCCCAGACGCTTCTTAGTTTCCGGATCCGTCGCATGCGTAATAGCCGTCTTCAGTAGCGGCAGCGCTTCGCGGCAATGTCCGGATTCCGCAAGCTGCTCGATGGAAGCGGTGGACTTCGCGGGCGGAGCCTGCGCGAACACCATTGCGGCGACAAGCCCACCTACCAATATCAACCGTCTCACAACTTTATTGTACGTCTGTGGGGCAGGTTGGTAACCTGCGCGCCGATTGCCAATCGGCGCAAACTGGGCGGGTTATCAACCCGCCGCAGGATGCCATCCTGCCCCACAACTTCAGAAGTGGTACTTAAATGCGAACTGCACCTCGCGCCCGCTCAATGCATTGGAACTGTTCAGCAACCCCAGTTGCGGCCCCACACCCGTATTGGGAGCATTCAGAATCGGATGGTTTGTTAGGTTTATGAACTCCGCGCGCAGATCGAAGGCGTGACGCTCGGTAATCTTAAACGTCTTCGACACGTTGAAATCGAACGTCGCCAGGCCCGGCCCGCGTACCGTACCGACGCCGCAGCTGCCAAAAGTGCCGTTGGCGGGCTGCGCAAAAGCGCTGGGGCTGAACCATTGATAACCAGATCCCACAGATGGAGACGCGTTCTGCGTACCCAATATATCTACGGGAGAGATGCAATCCGCGCGCGGACCGCGGGATGTGGTATTCGAAGCGTCGCTAGCCCCGATTGTCAACGGGAAGCCGGTGTGGAGGGTCAGGATGCCGGCCATCGTCCAGCCACCCACCACCGCGTCGAGCGCTTTGTTCATATCGTTGCCGAACGTGCGCCCGCGGCCAAATGGGATGTCGTAAACCGCGTTGCCAGCGAAAAGCTGATGGGCGTCATAGTCGCACGGCCCCCATTCCGCCGCGGCATCGTAGATGTTCTGGTAGTACCAGTTGCTTTGCGAGGCTTGGCCGCCCTGGCCGTAGTAGCCCATATTGTTGGTCATGCACTTGGAGTATGTATAGGCCACCGAGTATTCCAGGCCTGAACTCAAGCGCTTTTTCATCGACATTTGCAGCGCTTCGTAATCCTGGTTCCCTATCGAGGCTGTACCCGAGATCTGCCCGATCTCGCTCAGCAGCGTGGGATTGCCCGACAGGTATTCAGTGGGCGACACTGTACCGTTCTTGTTCAACACGCTCTGGTCGTAAGGCATCGGGACCATCAGGTGCGTGGCGCGCTGCCCTACGTAGCTGGCCTGAACAACGGTAGTCGTGTTCAGTTGATATTGCAGAGTCATGTTCCACTGATTCGACACCGCCGGCCGAACATTGGGATCCCAAACGCGCAGCGTAGCGCCAATCAACTGGTTCGACGATTGGCTGAAAGGCAGGAAGCCCTGGTCGAGTGTCGAACCGGGCTTCACGCCGAAAAGGGCGGAATTGGTGTACTGGTTGTCGTTCTCGTGAGCGAATGGCGGGTTGATGGGCAACCGCAAGTTGGTGCCCGTTCCCTCCAGATAATTCGAAAGCGTGTAGCCGGCGCGCACCACCAGCTTGCCACCACCGGGGGTCCAGGCTACGCCAAGACGCGGCTGGAAGTTGGTGATGCCGTTGTACTGGTTGTAAAGCGCATTGCAATTGTTGTACGGACAGCTCTGTCCGGAGAGGTATTCCTGACCGGTCACGAGGTTGAAGTTCGCCTGGCGATTCTTGACTTCATCCCAGGGCGTGTGCAACTCCCACCGCAATCCCAGGTTGAAGGTCAGGTTCGAAGTCACGCGCCAGTCGTCCTGAAAAAATGCGGCGATGGAGTTCGAGCGCTGGCCCCAAGTGCCGCCGTTGACGCCACCTTGAATCTCGGAAGGAAGGCCTAGTAGAAAATCGGCTTCCGCGAGGCCGCTGCCGTTACCGGCCTTCGAAGTGGTCGAGGCGCTGGTATATTGACCGTTGAAGTTGAACGTCCCAGCCTCGCCGTTATTGCCCGAATAGAAGGTATCCATGCGATAGCGATACCCCTGGAAGCCGATGTGCATCGTGTGCGAGCCCTTGGTCCAGATTATCGTGTCCTCATAGTGGATCACGGTATCGGCGAAAAGTTGATAAATGTCACTGTTGCCGATGGTGGCCGCATTGCCGCCCTGGAAATTCATGGCGGGCAGGAAGGCCGATGGCACCCCGGGGATACCAACGGTCTGCCCAAAACCGCTGACAGCGCCGCCGGCGGCGCCGTTTGAATTGTAGACGTAATTCACGCCAAAGCGAACTTCGTTCACCAGCGAAGGGCTGATGGTCCGCGTCCAGTCCATTACACCGGTGTGCGTGGGGGTGGTGGAGAAACTGTTGTAAATCAGAGGCAGGGTGTTAATCGAGGGGTTATCGTACCGGCTCTCGGAAAATCGCAGATAGAAACGGTCTTTGTCGGAGATGTTGTAGTCGATTTTCACATCGCCTTGGTCTCCGTTGATAAAGGTGTTCTGCGCGTATTGATAATTGTTCAGCAGGCCGCTGTTGATCGGCGCGGGATAATACTGGGAGGTCAGGATCTTCGCCGCCGCCGGACTAAATAGCGACGCGGGAATGATGTTTCCAGCAAATGGCGCGCGAGTACCAGCGCTGGTGACTGAGAACGGATTGTAGAGCTGAATCGGGGTCCCTAGTGTCAGGAGTTGCGAAAAATTGCCCTGCCGTTCCGCTGCCGTGAACAGCGAAGTGGTTTGGATGCTGGTGGGCGTATCATCGCGCGACCCTTGATAGTCGATGAAGAAGAACAGCTTGTCCTTCTTGATGGGCCCACCCAGCGTTCCACCGAAATTGTTCCAGCGAATCGCAGCGCGCGGTGCACCATTAAAATTATTCGACCAATCGTTGGCGTTCAGCACATTGTTGCGGAAGAACTCAAAAGCGCTGCCATGAAATTGATTGGTGCCGGACTTCGTTGTAGTGCTGATGATGGCTCCCATGAAGTTGCCGAACTCGGCAGGGGCGTTGTTTGTGATCTCGTTAAACTCCTGGATGGCGTCCACGCTGGGCGCGTAACCGACATCGTTTTCGGATACCTGGTTGTTATCCAAGCCGTCCAGCATGAAATTGTTGGCTTGCTCCCGGTTGCCGTTCACGTTGGGGCGTGCACTGTTCATCGTGGTCTGGCCGTTCTTGAACCCGGACGGATCGGGATGAATGCTGCCGGGTGCCAGCAATGTTAGCTCCACGTAATTTCGCGTCGCCAGCGGCAGATCCTCGTTGGTGCGCGCGTCAATGTTCTGGCCGAGCTGCGTGGCCTGGGTCTGGAGCAACGGCTCCGTTGAGGTCACCTCCACGGTCTGCGAGAGGCTTCCAACTTGAAGTTGGAAATCCAAACGCGCCACCTGGTTCATTTCCATCCCGATGTGCGATTGGGTGGCTGTCGCGAAGCCCTCTTTTTCCACCTTCACGTTATAGGTGCCAATCGGTACGCGGGGAATGTTGAACGCCCCTTCCCCGTTGGTAGTGGTGGTCCACGGCGTGCCGCGGTCCGCGTCGATAGCCGAGACTTTGGCTCCCACCACGGCAGCGCCTGTGGGGTCAGTGACCTTACCGGTGAATGCGGCGGTTACCTGTTGGCCCCAAGCGGTAATCGTAAGGCAGCCAACCATGGCGGCGAACAAAACTAGCGATGTGATCCTCTTCATTAAGACCTCCTGTGCGAATCGAGTGCATCTGGGCAGAGCAAGGTAATGGCCATTGCGTGTCAAACCTGAGCCACAGACTTTCCCCGAGCGGTAGTATCTTCGCCCTAGTCAGGCGTTGCTGGCAACGTTAAACTTTGTCACGGTAGCGTAATGAACGCGATCTGCTTTTCAATCAGCGGTTTGTTTGCTCATTGAAACATGATTTAGCGGCGGTGTTACGATGGTGTTACGGCTCCTAAGTCCCCTGCGCCGCTATGAAAACTGCGGGGCAGAGCTCAAAACAAGAATGGCATGCGTAGGGACAAATACGGAATTACGGAGTTCTACCCCCTTCCAACTATGAGAAATGTCAGGCGAGGGTGCGCCTGGCTATGCGACGCTGTTGGGTGTTATGCGTCTGTTAACATCGGTAAGTAAGGAAAGTGAAGCCCCTCGTGAGTGCCCTCCAGCCAGTTCGATTGCGCCCACCAGAGAGTAAGCCAGCTTGGCGAGCGCGGCTGAAACAGGCCCTGCTGCGGAGGAATCCCCGTTACCGTGAGTTGGAGCGCATAGTGGCCAGCAGCGCGCTCTCGCCCGCACTGGTCAAGTTCTTGCAATTCATCGTGGTGGAGACTCTGGAAGGGCGTGGAGACCGCCTGACGGAATCCTTTATTGCCGAAAAGGTTTTCAATCAACAGGAATTTGCACCGAGTGAGAAGTCCGTTGTTCGAGTGGAGAAGCGGCGGCTGCGGGAGAGGCTGAAGGATTACTACCAGGGCCCGGGCAAGGATGACCGCCTGGTGATCAGTCTGGGATCGACTTTCGTGCCCGTCTTCTCGCCGCGAGGGAATGATATCCCCCAAACCGAACGGCGGAAGTTCCCGTGGCAGTGGACGGTTTACGCGGCGGCAGCAATTTTGGGTCTGGCCGCCGTGGTCACATGGATCTTGTTGCGGCGAACGGCGCCGGAAGATTTCGCGCTGACCCAGTTGACCTATGACAGTGGCTCTACCACCGAGCCGGCTATCTCCCCCGACGGAAAACTGGTGGCTTACACGTCGGACCGGACCGGGGAGGGCAATCGGGACATCTGGGCGCAGAACATCGCCACCGGCGATCGAGCGCGCATGGCAGCGGACCCGGCGGATGACGATGAACCCTCATTTTCACCGGACGGTTCTAAGGTTGTGTTCCGCTCGGACCGCGACGGCGGCGGCATTTACACCGTAGCGATATTAGGCGGGGAACTAAAACTGATCGCCAGAAGAGGCCGGGGGCCGCGCTTCTCTCCGGACGGTCAAAGGATCGTGTATTGGGTAGGGGAATCCTATTTCGTGCGAACGCAAGTCTACGTCGTTGCGGCCATGGGAGGCACGCCGCGGCAAGTGCAGCCGAAATTCTATGGCGCGCACGATGCGGTTTGGTCATCGGATGGAAAATACCTGTTGTTCTGGGGCCAGCGCGATGAATCCTCCGCCCCGGACTGGTGGGTTGCGCAGGTGGACGGAGGCGAACCGGTGGAAACGGGAATTTTTGCGGTGTTTGCGCGCCAGAATCTTTCGGCAGGCGGGCCGGCTGCGTGGGTGGACGACCAGGTTTACTTTTCGGCCCGCCGCGACACCACCAATCTCTGGAAAACGACCATCTCGCCGCGGACCGGCAAGAGCAGCGGCCGGCCCCGGCGGCTGACCTTCGGAACGGGTCAGGAAGGCGAACCCTCGGTGGCATCGAACGGCAACCTCGTTTTTTCCAGCGCGGCGACTAGCACCAATGTGTGGCGCCTTCCGATGGATCTGAAGCAAGGCAAAGTAACCGGCAACCTGGAACGGGTGACGCGCGACCTTTCCACCGAAGTGTTCCCCTCCATTTCGGCCAACCAGCGGCTGGCGTTTAGCGCCGACCGGTCGGGCAAGCGGGAAATCTGGGTGAAGGATCTGGCGATGGGCAAGGATACGCTGCTGGCCACAAGTTCGTCGGAGTTCGACTCACCAAAAATCGCGCCGGATGGATCGAGGGTGGCGTATGCGGTTGCGAGTCCGGGTTGGGCCATCCACGTGATCTCGTCGACTGGAGCAGAAGACAGGATCTACCCGAACGGCGGACCTCCCCGTGCCTTTTCGGCGGACGGAACAAAGCTATTGTACGAAGCCAAATCGTGTTCGCCGTATTGCGTGGGACTGCTCGACTTGAGCACTGGTAAGACCGAGGAACTAATCCGGCATCCCAAGCTAGCGCTCTATCCGGAGTCTTTTTCTCCCGATGGAGCATGGGTGGCGTTCCAGGCGCGGCCGGTGGACAACGATTCGAACCGAACCATCTACGTCACCAGCTACGGCGACGAGCATGTGGGAGGGCCGGAGACATGGATTCAGGTTACCGACGGCAACCACATGGACCGGGAGGTGAAATGGTCTCCGGACGGCGGCTGGCTGTATTTCTTATCGGAGCGCGACGGATTTCGATGTATCTGGGCCGAGCGGCTGGACCGCATGACCAAGCACCCAATCGGCCAGCCGTTCCCGGTATATCATTTCCACCATTCGCAACAATCGTTGACGAGTCTGGGCAGTCCGGGTAAAGTGGGATTGTCGGTGACAAGCGACGGGTTGCTGTTCAGCCTGGCCGAGACCACCGGGAATATTTGGCTGGCGCGCGCGCGGAAGTGAACGACACGTGTTTTAGAGCGTTACCGAACCGCGACCGTAAGGGAGTTCCCATGGGCCTGCTGGCCCACCAAACGTGATGAAGACGCCCGTGGCGCACGCACTCCTGCGTGCCGCGTTCACACTCGTGTGAACGCTTGGGATTCGGCCGCCGTTGGGCCGGCGTCTTCAAGGGAGCCGGTGCCTGCGTCGATTCTTTCAGGCAGCGGATCGTACTGCGATAAAGTCATCTACGTCCGCGTGGCGCCTCGTGGCCGTGCGGGTCATGCATTGCCTGGCCGTGAAATTCTGCTCGGTGTTCCGCGGGACGTTCACCTCGTGCGGGCGTTGGCCCATGATAGCCCTTGCGATAGTCCAAGTGATGATCAACGTGTCCATAGAAGTGATCCGGCCCATGAAACCAGGGACCTGCGCCGATGAACACGCCGCCTGAGAACCACTCCGGCCCATAATAACCGTCCGGGGCGCAGTTATAAGGAGGTACCTCGTAGTACCCGTAAGGACAGACAGGTGGCTCGCCGATAGTAACCGCGACCTGCGCCTGCGCGCGATTACCGTTAGCCAAAACGATGCCAATACCAACAGCCAGGAAACAAAGGCTCTTTAACATCTGCGTAGTTTCTCCCTCCGCTAATAAGACGAGCAAACGGAATTCATGTTTCAAGCCGTCTTCGGAGATGACCGAGCGTCGCGCCGGCGATGACCTTCAGCGCGAACCGGACCGCCTGGAAAGATCGATCACGGCATACGTGCTCATCTCGGGCACCGTGAATTCGGTGGCTCCGTCCGCGATGCGAAAGTCTTCGAGCTTCAGATCCGGCTTGTCATATGCAGCAACTTGCCAGTTCGAATAATTTCCTAAGACGCGTACGCGGAGTCCAGTTACTGGCCGGTTTGCATAATTCAGCAGATGAATTCGAACGCGGTCGCCCGTGCCTACCAAGCGCGCGATCACCACTTCGCTGCCGTACACGCGCAGCAGCCGTTTTTCGTCGGTTAGTTCGGCGCGGATCTTCTGCGCTAGCCCGCTTGGGTCGGCAGCCTCGGATTTCGGAAACTCTTTGGAGCCCAGCCGGATGTTCAGATCGAGGTGCGGGTCTGGCGCGGTCACGATGCGGTACAGGAGATTGCGGCGGCTCAGCATGTTCATCAGCTCGCCGGTATCTTCGGAGCCGTCGTCGATCACGCCAATGTTGGCCATCGTGGGCAGTTCGCGCTCCGGTATTTCGCGCAGGAACTGCAGCATGCGCTGGAAGATCGCGGCCCCGCCGGTATCGGTGTGAATATCCGCCTTCGCGCCGTAGGTGAAAGCTTCCGCAGCGGCCAGGGCCACACTCGCAGCCGGCACGTCGTAGTAATAACGGCGAGCGGGCGCGCGCAGTATTTGCCAGCCGTTCGCATCGATCCACGGGCTCCTGGACGCAGAGGCTTCATTGATGCGGTACTCCACCTTGGGAACCTCCAGCTTGACAGCGTCGGCATCCGCCGGTCCCACGGAGAGCGCAGGGAGAAGTGCGGCCAAAAGAAGCATCATACTTCGATATTCGTCATTGCGATTTGCTTGAGGTCGTACACGCCGAGGCCGAGATGGCTTGCGTATTCGATGTGTCCCGGCTCGCGGATGAAACTGCCGAAGTGCGGATCCAGACGGCCGGGCTTTACGTTATCCATGGAACGATCCCAAATGGAAAGTGCGCCTTCGGTTTTGCGTTTGTTCTCGATGACATCCAGCAGCAGGCGATCGATGGCCACAGGATCGGTGCCGAACACGATGGTTTTGGGATAGAACCGGAACTTGGGATCCTCCGAAAATGGGCCGCCATGCCAGACGCCACGCAGGCCATCCATGATCTGCAGGACCGTCCGCGAACGAAGCGGCTCCACCGCCGCCAGCGTGCCGATGAAGCTCAGCGTGTTGGTCTTCTCGCGATTGTGCGAGCGCGCGACGTTCGAGAAATTGCCGTAGGCGATGTTTTTCAGGCAGCCGGTGACCCCCGACGCGGCGTGATCCTTCATGTTCGGCACGTTGATGATTTTGGTGAAGCGCTCCGTCACCAGACGAATCATGTTCGAGCGCGTGTCGTCCTCGCCGAAGAAATTGGTCTCGACGTACGTATTCGGATCATAGCTGGCCGATGAACCACGCGTCGTCTCGGCCGCGATGATGTTTATTCCAGCCGGAACGGAGCGGTCGTAACGGACGCTCGAGAGTTGATCCTGGAAGCGCTCGTAGATGTAGATATTGCGGGCCGGGATGCCGAGCGCGATCAGATTACTCACGATTCCCCCCACCACTGGCCTGGCTGAATAGATCTTTGGTGCGCCGGAGCAATTCACTTTTATGCCGACGACATCGGTGGCATCGAAGAAATTTGCCCAGGCATCCCGCTCGTTCTTTGCGCCGGTGAGCGAGCGCATGCCGCGCGACAGCATCTCTGCGACGGTGCCCTCATCCACCCTGTCAGTTGCCGAGTCGACGGACTTTTCCGAATGCACGCGTACTGCTTTGCCGGCGAATGGTCCGGGCATTCCGGGTTTCGGGGAGGGTGCAAAGCGGCTCACGACGCGGTATTTGGGGATATCGGTGGCAGTGGCTGCGCTAGCGCTGGCCATGGCAGCGAGCTGCAGAAAATCGCGACGATGCATAGTGACAAGATACCGCAACTGCCTTTGGTGTGTCCTCGTAAAATCAGCAGAGAGTGCGCGACATAAAAATGGGAAGCATGTAGGAACCCACGAAAAACCGAGCCGCGACCGGCAGGAAGCGCTATCCGAAATCGAGAACTAGCGGCACTCGTGGTATCGCTCCCTGCCGGTCGCGGCTCGGCTAAATCTCTCGGGATGGGCGAGGACAGGCTATTACTTCACGGCGATGGCCGAGATTTCGATCTTCGCTCCACCGATCAAGCCCGCAACTTGGACTGTGGCCCGCGCTGGTTTCGGGTCTGGCATAAGCTTCTTGTAGACATCGTTCATTTTCGGCACATCGTTCAAGTCTGTGACATAAACGATCACGGATGTTATGTCCGTCATCTGAAAGCCGGCTTTCTTAACTACTTTTTCGATGGCGGCAATTGCGTTTGTAGTCTGTAGAGTGATATCGGTTCCCGTGACTTTGCCTTGCGAGTAGGGCCCTTGCTGACCCGCAACGTAGAGCGTATTGCCCGCCACATACCCCTCGCTAAAGGGCATGCCCTTCTTGAAGTCGATGGCTTTGTTTTGAGCAAGAGCGCTACCTAAAGTGCAAAACGCCAGCATGCACACCGACCAGAGACGCGGCTGGATTGTCATATTTGATTTCATGTTGCTGGTTCTCCAATACATTGGCTATGTTTTCCTTGATGTAATGATTTAGCGGGAGCTAGTGGGACTCGAACCCACCTGCGACACGGAGTGCCCCGCGCTGGTTTTGAAGACCAGGCCCAGCACCGGCCAAGACTAGCTTCCCCGCTGATTCTAACACCTGGAACATCTTCAGCCTGTCGCCGATACTTCCGCTTGTGTTCCCGCCAGGCCCAAGTCCGCGGCGCGCTGCGTCATGGCTTCGATGCAGAATTCGATGTGCTGATCCAAGTCCACATTCAATCCGGCTACGCCATTCACAATATCGTCGCCGCCTGGCGACATTGGATCGGCTCAGTATCCAGCACATAGGAGATAATCTAAGACTACTTAGAGCCGGAGGAACGGGATGCAACAGGCAAACCATCGCCGTGGATTTGTCCATCGGTTGCCGGACCAGGCCTGGCTGGCAGCAATCCTCCTTCTGATTCTCCTTTGCACGAAAGGATTCTATTTAGCCGACACAAACTTCTATGTCTCGGAGATCACAGATTCCTTCCGAGAGCCCGCTGTAGGGACGGGAAAAGTTCTGTGGGAGTTCGGGCACCTGTTATGGCGGCCACTGGGCTGGATTCTCGTTAGAATCATAGCACCCGTATTGATCCCACTAACCGGCTGGGATCTGGGGATAATCTGTTCAGCCTTACTCGTCGGTGTAAGCATGATCTTGGGTGTCCTCACGGTCCTGCTTTGGTATTCCATCGCGCTGGACGTTACCGATTCCCGGCTGATCGCGTTCTTGGTAGCGATCGGCTTTGCTTGTTCGAACTCATTTCTAACTTATCTTCATGCTGGGACATCCTACGTGCCGGGTTTATTTTGCGTGACACTTGCGGTTTGGCTGATTCGCGTGCGCCAACGCCGAGGCGGGCCTGGTGCTGGCCTGATAACGGCGAGCGCTTCCGCGACAGCGCTGGCATCGCTTCTGTGGTTTCCTTACGTACTCTCGGTCCCCGGGATCCTTTTTGCCGGCATTTGGCTCAGTGGTCGCCCACTGGCCCTAGCAGCGCTGATGAAGCCGGAGACCAGGCGCTTCATGCTGCGTTTCGCCGCGGTGTTTCTGCTGTGGCTGTTCGTGGGATTTGGTATCGGCGCCTGGGCCGGCGGCATTCACTCGGTTACAGAGGCGCGAGGTTGGGTGATCAGGGCGAAACACGGATGGTTGCCAACTGACCGAGTGAAACGCTTGGCGACAGGTATTCCCAGATCGTTTATTCATCTTGGTGACGATGCGATCCTGTACCGCCGGTTTCTGAGAAAGGACCCGTATGCGCCCGTGTCTCGTTGGGATCTGATTCGAGGCGGCGTTTGGAAGATTTTCGCTTTCACCCTGTTCGCTGGATGCCTTCTTTATGAACTCTCGCGTCGAGCTGCGGGATACTGGGCCCTGTGCCTAACGATGGCTGGCGGCCTCCCCGTCCTGCTATTTGCTGCTCTGATTTTCGAACCAACCTCACCAGAACGCTACTTGCCGGCATTACCCTTCCTGATCGTCGCTGCAGCGTGGTGCCTGCGCGATTTACCGCGGACACACCGCACCCCGCAACTCTGCATCGTCGCGTTTCTGGCCTGCATGGTCCTCACGAATATTTATTTCATGAATCGGCGACGGATCGACCGTGAGGATGCGGTTGAGCTCGTCCGGGTTTCTGCGGTACAGGCTCGCCACAATGAGCAGGACCTCATTGGGGTAATTACAATCCAGGACAACTTGAGAGCCGCTGTGAACCGCGAGCTATTTTCACCCGTCAACCGTCCGGTTCCACTGCGGCTCTATGAAATTGTTCCTTTCGCAACTTCTCGCCTCGTGGCGTGGCGACAGGAATTCGCAGACCACGCCAACGCTGCGTGGGCGCGTGGGGGAGAGGTGTGGGTCTCCAAGCGCGCGTGGCAGTCGAAGCCGCAGCGGGAGTGGAACTGGGTGGAGAATGAGGATCGGCTAGTTTCCTGGAAACAGATCGTCGCATTCTTTAGCGCTCTCGCCACGGACGGCGACCTCGGCGGATCCGATGGTTTTCTTCGAGTGCCGCCGAACTACGCCAATCGCAAGCTGCTAGAGACTTTTTCCACGAAAAACGCTCCACACAGCTCCCGACCCGATCTGCCGGAGCAGGTGTTGGTCGCCGCAGATACCTGCGAATTCGAAGAACTGAGCGATATTTTCTCTGGTGACAAGATACCGCAACCGCTTGGCGCCAGACTTCGCTTGTTGGGACCGATATCACGGGCCGTTATTTACCGTCCAAGTTTTCGGACAAAGCAACCAGGAATCCCGCGGCTGAGCATTCGTACCCCATGGGACTCCGTCACGAAGGTTGGAGAGGATCTCAGTGAAGGATAATGCGACGGATGGTTAGCAACCGGTGGAAAAGGACCCCCGTAGGAAACAGCAGAGCGCCTTTAGGAATCGAACCTACAACCTAGTGATTAAGAGTGCGAGCTACAATTGGTGTCGCGGCGCGGCATCACAATGCCAACATCCGCGGCGGCAGCCAAATTGAAACAACAATCATGTCCAGAACACCGTTGTTGATCTCACTTCTGTTCGCGTCTTTGTTAGGCGCGCAGACCTATCAGGCTAACTGGGATTCGCTCGACCGCCGTCCGATTCCGGCGTGGTTTACCGATGCCAAGTTCGGCATTTTCATCCACTGGGGCGTCTACTCTGTGCCCGCCTATGCACCGGTAATCCCTGGCAAACTCGCCTATGCGGAGTGGTACTGGCACGCCATCACGGAAGGGCAGAAGCCGAACGCGGGCCCGGTTGACGCCGGTAGCTGGGAGATGCACAAAAAGCTTTATGGCGCCGACTACCCCTACGCCAACTTCGCTCCGCAGTTCCACGCTCAGCTCTTCGACCCCGCACACTGGGCCGATGTTTTCGCGCGCTCCGGCGCCAAGTACGTCGCCCTGACCTCCAAGCACCATGAGGGCTTCGCGCTTTGGCCGAGCAAAGAGGCCTCCAAGACCTGGGGACGGCCGTGGAACTCGGTTGAGGAAGGCCCGCACCGCGATTTGGTCGGCGACCTCACGGATGCAGTTCGAGCCAAGGGGCTGAGGATGGGCATCTATTACTCGCTCTACGAGTGGTAGAACGCGCTCTATCTCAGCGACAAACCGCGCTACGTGGCCGAGCACATGATGCCACAGTTCAAGGATGTCGTCACGCACTACAAGCCGGCTATCATCTTCAGCGATGGCGAGTGGGAAATGACCTCGGAGCAATGGCGCAGTCCCGAGTTGCTGGCGTGGCTCTACAACGAATCTCCGGTGAAGGATGAAGTTGTGGTCGACGATCGATGGGGAAGCGACACGCGCCACAAGCACGGCGGCTACTGGACCACCGAGTACACGCCCGGAATGGCCGGAACCACGCACGCCTGGGAAGAGAGCCGCGGCATGGGCGTGAGCTACGGCTACAATCGAGCCGAGAGAGTCGAGCACTACCACTCCGGCCGTGAACTGGTATTGATGCTGGTGGACATCGTCAGCCGCGGCGGCAATCTGCTGCTTGATATCGGCCCCAGGGCTGACGGCATGATTCCTCCAATCATGGAAGAACGCCTGCTGCAAATCGGCGACTGGTTGAAGGTGAACGGTGAGGCGATCTATGCCACGCATCCCTGGACGCACGCCAAGCAGTGGAGTGCCGGCGAACAGCCCAAGGTCAGCTACAACCAGGAGTTCGAAGCCAGCTACGATTTCGCGAAGCTGATCGCAGCACCGCAGGACGGCAAAGCTTCGGTCGACGCTTTTTTCACCGCGAAAGGCGATAGCTTCTACGCGATCCTGCCGCGCTGGCCAGGGCGTCAGTTCATTCTGAATGAATATACTGGTGCTACACCGAAGTCTGTAAGGCTACTCGGTTCCAGTGATCCACTGCAATTCCGATTCAATAACGGTACGGTAACCATCGAACTACCCGAGTTGGCTGATGCATTGCTCGCCCAGCCGGCTTGGGTGCTGAAGTTTAGCCAGTGAAACGGAGTGAGGTGCTTCAAGGACTGGCGAAGCGTGGGGCAGGCCACCGTTGAGGACTGCCACTCGCGCGCCCAACGAACCCGCGCCGTCAAAGAAGAGACGCATATTCACCGCCACTCAACGAAGGCGGCAGGCGGAGCGAATGAAGGCTTTTGGGGCTGCGAGGAAGAAGGCTGCGACGAAGTCCCCCGAGTATTGACGATCAGTCGCTCTCGGGACGCCGTGGATTCGCCCAGTGACCGGACTCGTCCTTTCCGCTGACGACCACGCCTTTTGCGTTCCATCCCAGTTCCGCTCGTACGCCCGTTGGACAATAACGCAGCGTCAGGCCGCAGCGCCGCCTCTTGGACTGGTTTGGTTCTGAACCATGCAACAACAGGTCGCTATGAATCGAAATCTCTCCCGCCTTGAGTTCGTCATCAATGGGCTGACCGAACTCCTCGGCTCCGGTCACTGTTTGATTCAAAACGTTGGTTTCATCGTTTTCGCTAAGCGTATACGTGAGGTGCCCCAAAAGGTGCGAACCAGGAATGAATCGCATGCACGCGTTCTCCACGTCGGCATCGTCAATCGCAAGCCACGCGGTTACTGTCTTCGAATGCGAGAGCGGCCAATAGCTGGAATCCTGATGCCAGGAGACCCGCTTCCCGTCGCCTGGCAACTTACAAAAGAAATGGGAACCCCAGCCGATCACGTTCTCGCCGAGCAAGTCCTTAACCAGAGCTACAATGCGAGGATTCGTCAACAGATCGTAAACGCGGCCATAGCGCAGATGCGCCGTGGTGATGGAATAGCTGTCGCCGCCCGAAGCCAGAGTCCGGGCCAGCAAGTCATCGAAGTAACGGCGGATGTCCGCGATTTCCGCTTCGCTGAAGATCCGAAACGGCGCCAGATAGCCGTTGCGATTGAAAGCCGCGATCTGATCGCTCGACAGAATCTTGGGGTGTTCCGTTGTGGTCGGATGAAACCGGAGGTCGCGATGCGTCGTACTCAACTCGGCCGTGCTCGGTACCAGCTTTGCTGCCGGTGAAGCGTCCATTGTTTTGCGGTTCCGTCTCCGATTGTACTATTGGTGAAACCCATGCCCACCATCGATCGCGGGCTTGATCGACCCCGCGTGGCAATCCGCTCAGCATTTCGGCCTCAATTCCATCTAGTATCTGTAGTAAGGAGGTCGAATGCGCTATTTCGCTACCGTGATTCTCTGGTGCATTTCCGCGTCCGCACAAACGCCTGTGCCGGCGCCTGCCGCCGAGTCGTCGCCCAGCGTGAAGCCCAAAGACAAGTGCTCCATCGAGGGCACCGTTGTGAGCTCTGTCACTGGCGAGCCGGTCAAGAAGGCCCGTGTTCGCTTAACGCCGCTTGGCGCATCGGAATCGATCCCATACGCGGCCACCACTGATGCAACCGGCCACTATCTAATTAACGAAACCGATCCGGGGCGCTACGAATTAACCGTCTTTCGTGAGGGTTATTCCAATGCATCCTTCAAGGACTACCGTAGATTCACGCTTGAACCCGGCCAGGAGTTGAAGGACATTGTCTTGAAACTTAGTCCTGTGGGCTTGGTGAGCGGTCGGGTATTCGATGAGGACGGTGACCCGGTCAGTGGCGTGACAGTCGATTGCGTGCGATTCCGTTATTTGGACGGGGTACGGGAACTCATAAACGAAGGCCAAGCCACGACAAATGACGCGGGTGATTTTCGCCTTTCCTTTTCGACTGCGGGTAAATGGGTGATCAGGGCCACACCTCCATCCAAGGGGGACCCCGTCCACGAACGGCCGATTGGGCAGGGACATGGGAATGCAGTCGCGGCCGAACAGGAATATGTCCCCACGTATTACCCGCAAACCGCGAAACCGGGCACCGCCAGCGCAATTGACGTCACACCAGGAGCGCAGATCAGTGGAATAAATATCACGCTGATGCGGGGCGCCACAGTCCAAGTCAAAGGTCAGATCAAATCCCAAGCCGCAGCCAACCCCGCGCACATTTCCGTCCTGTTATCCGGGTGGGATTCTGAGAATATGTACACCGTTGTCGACTCGAAGCGCGGATTCCAATTCACCGGCTTACTTCCTGGGTCCTATTCCTTGCTGGCGGTTGGAGACAACGGTTACAGAGCCAGGGTTCCCATCGATGTTAGTGATCAGAATATCGAGGGACTCGAAGTAATACTCCAACCTCCCGCCACAATTCAGGGCCGAGTCGTGTTCGAGGGAAAAGGTGAGTTAAAAAGCAGGCTCCCGGTACTCACGATCACCGAGACGACGGGAATGGACGCCAGGTCGGCTCAAGTTCAGGACGATCTAACGTTTAAGTTTGATGCAGTGACGCCGGGGTCGTACAGACTTCGCGTCGAGGGAGTATCGAACACGTATGTCAAACGCATCCGTGTTGGAGAGCAAGAAGGTCCCGAGGCTCCATTCGATGTAATCCCCGGAGCCGGGGAATTGACCGCGTTCCTAAGCCCGAATGCTGGAGTTATCGAAGGCTCGGTCAAGAATGCCAAAGACGAGCCGGCGCCCAGCGTCTTGGTTACTTTGATTCCGGAGGCCAGCCGTCGCACGCGGCTCCACAAGATTGCCACTACCGATCAGAACGGTCATTTCAAGATTGAAGGCATCATCCCCGGCGAATACAAGATTTACGCCTGGGAACAGATCGAAGAAGGCTCGTACGAGGACCCCGATTTCATGAAGGCACATGAATCGGAGGGTGAAAAAGTGAGCATCAAAGAAAGCACCCACGAAACCATGCAGTTAAAAGTGATTCCGGCGGAAACCACCGGTAAAGAGAAACCTGATCGATAGAAAACTGCTTAGCGCTTCTTGGAGGCGAACGCACGCCCAGGCCTTATCCCGCGCGAAGGCGCCATGAATCGGCTTTCGGTTGGTGCGGGTTCAGAGGCCTTCCAAAAAGCTCCACTCATAGATGCCGTTCGAGTGATACGGCGTGAACGTGAGCTGCTGCTGGATCGCCACCGGCTGCGCGAAACCGAAGGCGCCGGCAACGAGCAGCGCAAGTGGGAATCGTGACGGGGTTCGAGTCATGTTATTTCGGCGGCCAGATGCGGAACTCCCCGCTCGAATGCAGCAGGCCCATGAGGTACCACATGCCGTCATAGTATCGATAGCGGCCGGATGGTATTTCGGCCTTCCACAGCGCTTCGACGAACTTGGCGGCGCGCTCGTGGTTCGTCGCCGCGAGGCTGGCCACGGCATTCGTCGCTACCAGTGCTGTGGAGTGCGAGCCGCCCAGCGGTTTACCGTCGAGCGCGTACATGCTCCCATAAACATCCATGCCCTGCGATTCGAAAAAGGCTTGGAGCTTGTCGCTCAACTCGCGCTCTCTCGGGTCGGCGGCCCACCAGGACCAGTCCACCGCCCAGTTCGCCGCGGTGCGCCAGGCGTCTGCTCCGAAGTTTTCGTTCTTCCCGCCGGGGCCGGGCACCGGCGTGCCGTCGTAGTTGGCGTAATTCGGCGCGAGTGCCGTCCCCGGGTGCGTGACATTCTGGAAAAAGTGCCGGCTGACCTGGGCCGCTGCCGCCCAGAACGGCCGGTCGGCTTCCGGACCCCAACGCGCCCAGAGTTCATAGAACGCCGGCAGGTGGTACGAAGGATCGGTGTGGTCGGGCCGCCGGAGATTCGGAGTGAAACGAACCATCTTGTGTTCAGGGTGAAACTCGGGGCCTCCGGTCTCCGCGCCACCGATGGTTGGGCCGTCGATAATTATCCGATTCTTCATGGCGTCCAGCAGCCGGTCGGCTTCGGCATGATAGTCGTAGATGCCCTTGCTGTTCCCCCATCGGCCGGAGGCGAAATACAGCGCCATGGCCCAGTACTCTTCTCCATCCGGCGCCGGCGACTCGCTGTTCGGCGTGCCGTCCACCTTCATGGACCACGAGAAAAAACCGTACGAAGGATGGGCCACGGACGACTGGTACATGTAAGTTTTCGACCAGTTCCACAGCGCGTCGAACTCCGCCTTTTTGTCCATCTGGACCGCGATCATCATCCCGTACGACATACCTTCCGAGCGAACGTCATGGTTGTTGATGTCGCTTAGGTAGGCCAGCGGCCCGTTGGCGTTCTGCCCGGCGGCGTAATACACCGTCTGCGTCTCCGGGTCGCCGTGGAACAACTGCTGGAAGGCGGCTTGTATCTTCGCCGAAATCTCTTTCTGCGGATGCCCGGCCTCCAGGAACAAGTTGCGGTACCGGTTGGTGGCAAAGGCGCCCGCTGGGGCCGCAGCTGCGGTGCTTATCCCGCAGAGTGCGATCGCAAGGACCAGAGGAAGAGGCCTTCTCATAACTTGAATCTCCGTTGCCGCTACGCGGGGGCGAACTTCTTCCGCCGTTCGGCGAGCTCTTCGTGAATCTGGATATTGAGTTTCTTCCCGATCTTGTAGCTCGCCAGGCAGACCAGGCAGAGTACCATCAGGATGGCCGGATACACGCTCGCGCCGAGGCGAATCCCAAGCAGCGCCCGCTCCGTTTGTACCGCATTCGGGACATAGCCGAAGGCGTCGATCACCCAGGCGCTCAATGCGCCGCCCATGCTGAGTCCCGCTTTCAGAGCGAACAGGACGCCTGCAAACATGAATCCGGTGGCCCGGCGCGAAGTCTTCCATTCCGAGTAGTCGGCTACATCGGCGATCATCACCCAAAGGAGAGGGACCGTCGGACCCCATCCGATGGCCCACAGGATGCTCAACGCGAACATCAGGCGGATGCCGGCCGGATCGACGAAGAAGACCAGGAATGTGGCAACCATCGTCACGAACATGCCGGCGATGAAGACTGCCTTGTTGCCGAAACGGTCCGCCAGCGGCTTCGAGAATAGAATGCCCACAATCTGAACCAGGCTCCCGACCACGAAGAACAGGCTCAGCCCGACGGCAGCGGCGTTCGAGCCATCGGGATTTACCAGCAGGCCCAGCGCATTGAGGACACTCCTAAAGCCGGTAACCGGACCGGCCGAGCCGGCCAGGCCGAACCCGGAAAGAAATGTCCGAATCTGCTGCTGATCCAAGTAATACGCGAAAAAGTAGTTCGAGGAACTGCCCCGCACCACCAGCATGGTGAACATCACCAATGTGAGGATAAACATCACGAACCACGGGCCGCAGGTGACGACGTTCTTGATATCGGAGCGCACAGACGATTTCTGCCGTGGATCGGACTGAACGCGCTCGCGCGTGGTAGCAAAGGTGACCAAGTTCAACAGCACCATGAGGCCGCCGAAAATGCCCATGGTGATGGCCCAACCCCGCGGGGAATTGCCGCCGCCCAATTTGGCGACCAAAGGCAACGGCAGCGCTTGAATGACGAACTGGCCGATGAGTGCGCCGACGAAACGATAGCGCGCCAGGTTGTTTCGCTCGCTCACGTCCGGCGTCATCACGCCCATCAGCGCGGAGTACGGCGTGTTGTTCGCCGAATAGAGAATCATGACCAGCGAATAAGTGATGTAGGCGTAGACCAGCTTCGCTTGCGGCCCGAAGTCGGGTGCAACATAGACCAGCCAGAAGATCAGGCCGAATGGCAATGCCGTTCCCAGGATCCACGGGCGAAACTTGCCCCAGCGGGTTTGTGTGCGGTCCGAAAGTGCGCCGATGAGCGGGTCGAAAATGGCATCGCCAAGCCGGAGCACCAGGAACATGGATCCCACCGCGACCGCGGATAGCCCTACCGTGTCCGTGTAGAAACGGGTCTGGTAGAGAATCATCGATTGGAAGAAGAAATTCGTAGCGATGTCGCCGCAGGCGTATCCGAGCTTCTCTCGAACCGCGAGCTTCTGTGCGCTGTCAGCCATCGTTGGCGCCTCTTTCCGAGATCAAATCAGTTTACTCGCAATTTGACCTTCTGAAGGTCGCAATCTCGCGACGAATTGCCTGTCATCAACTCGAAGTCGCCGGCTTCCACCGTGAAGCGCATGTTCACATCCCAAAATGCGAGCAGTTCCGGAGTGATTTCGAAAGCAACCGTGCGCGTTTCGCCCGGTTGCAGCACAACGCGCCGGAAACATTTCAGTTCTTTCACCGGCCGCGTAACTGAGGCGACCAGGTCGCGAATGTAGAGTTGGACGATCTCCGCGCCTGCGCGTGTCCCGGTGTTTGTCACGTCCACGGACAAGCGCGTGGAGCCGTCACGCCGGATGCGCGTCTTTTCCAACCGCGGCGGGGAGAATTCAAATGTCGTATAACTCAGCCCGAAGCCGAATGCGAACAACGGGGAAACGTCGTCGAACAGGTATCCGCGGCGGGCGGACGGTTTGTGGTTGTAGTATGCCGGCACGTGCCCTACGGAGCGAGGAATCGTGATCGGCAGCTTGCCGCTGGGATTGACGTCGCCGAAGAGGATGGCGGCAACTGCGTCCGCACCCTTGGAGCCCGCATACCAAGCCTCGGCAACCCCACTCACCTTATCGAGCCACGGCATCACGACGGCGGTGCCCGTTTCCAGTACGACAATGGTCCGTGGATTGGTCGCTGCAACCTGTTCGATGAGTGCATCCTGGTTGTCCGGCAAGGACAGGTTGGGCAAATCCGAGCCTTCGCTCATCCACTGATAAGCAAAGACGATCGCTATATCCGACTGTGCGGCCAAGGCGGCGGCAGATGCCGAATTCTTGCCCGAGTCAAACTGCACATTGACGCCGAGCGCTTTCGCTTTCACTGCATTCAACGGTGAAGTGGGAAACCACACCTGGTGATTCCACTTGAAAGCCGAGCTTCCGGGTGGATCGACCTGTGCCGATCCACCGCCTGAAATCATGCCTGTATCTGCATGCGGACCGATGATCGCAATCGAGTGGATCTTTGTGGGATCGAGCGGCAACACCTGGTGGGCATTCTTCAACAGGACAATGCTCTGCTCAGCGATCTGCCGCGCCGTATCAAAACCGGCCTCCACATCCACAACGCTCTTCTGCGTGGGGTTATCGACGATGCCGTTGGCAAACTCCGAGCGCAGGATGCGACGTACGTGATCATCGAGCTGTTCCATGGGGACTGTTCCCGCCTGCACCGCGTCCTTCAGCTTCAGGCCATAGAAGTCGTCCCTGGGCTCTTCGTTGTCCAGTCCGGCAGCGGATGCATGAACCGTGCTGTGGGTTCCGCCCCAAT
>PMOK01000189.1:0-10692 GCA_003162425.1 Bryobacterales bacterium
GGGACTGGGGGTTGGGGGCTGGGGACTCGGGGCTGTCCCCTTGCTCACGCGCGGGGCTACAACGCAGGGCGCGGTCGAGGAGGTTGGCTTCGAGGAGCGGGATGCGGTTGAGGCGCCAGGAGGTGTCGGCTAGTTCCTGGACTAGNNGCGGCTTGGTCTTCGGAGGCTAGGACGGGGGTGCGGGCGGTGAGTCCGTGGCGGAGAGCGTTTTGCGACGAACGCTTTTTGCCGGCTTCGGTGCGAGGGCCGGTGGAGTGTTTGGAGTTGGCGCGGTTGGTGGCCGCGCGATCCGTGTAGTGGAGTTCGAAAGTTGGTGTTGCTGACATGCCAATGGGATAGATAGCATGCGGGTGTGGCGCGGGAGGTGGTGGTTTTTCGGAGGTTGTTGATGGAGAAGGAAAAACTGTGATCGACACACGTGTCAATCCTTCTTGCGATTCTTGGCCTCTTTCTCGGCGCGGAGTTTCTCGATGGCGGCGGCTACTTCATCCTCCAGTGGGAACTTTCCATCCTTGGCTGGATCATAGGCAGGCAGATTGGGAATCTCGGCGCCGAGCTGCTCCAGTAGGGCGCGAGCCTTGTTCAGTGCGTAGCGGTGAACGTAAGGCTCGCCATCGGCCCAAGCCCGGCAGTAAGCCGCGAGGGCGTGTTTCTTCGCCTGCTCGTGGTCGCCGATTGCAAGCCAGAGCTCCGCGAGGGCGCGGTGGCTGACCGGTCTTGAATTTGCGAGTTGTTCGGCGTCGCGGCGCGGATCGGCGAGTTGCCCGAGATGGAATTTGGCGAGAGCGAGGAGGGTCTCGGCCATGGCGTCGGTTCGTCCGGCAGCGCGGGCCATTGCTAGGGCTTCGCCGAGGCTGTTGACGGCCAGCGCCCATTCGCGTTGCTCAATGCGCCATACGCCGCGCAGGGCGTGGATGTCGCGGAGGGACCCTCGGTTTTTTCCAGCTCTGGCCAGGTCGTCGGCATGTGCGAGATGCGCATCTGTCAAATCGCCCTCCCAGAAATGTGACCGGGCGTTCAAGTATTCGGCTTCGCCGGGCCGGTAAACGGCGCGAGACCAACTGCGTCCCATGGGGTCCAGGAGGTCCCATACAGCTTTTGCCTGGTCCCATTGGCCGATTGTGGCGAGCTGCGCAAATCGAACGGAGCGGGCTACGAAAATGTGCTCATTGTCGCCGATCAGTTCCGCAAGGTTGAGAGCCGACAGGAGGCAGCGCTCGAACTGCGCGAGGTGAGTCTCCTCGCGAATTGTAAAGGAGAGATTTCTTAGCTGGGTCGATGCGTTGGGCCAATCCTCCCTTCGCAGGTTGCTCGCGAGGTTCGCGACGCAGGCTGCCAGGGATTCCGTTAGCGCACCGGTCTCAAATAGCGCTACTTGGGCGCAGGCCGCCAGGTAAGTCCCGCCAACTGCGTCTACGTCTTTGGGGAGGACGGCCCAGCCGTGGGGAAAGAATTGTTTGAGCAGCGACAAAATTTCGGGGTGGGCCTCCAGATTGAAGAGGAGTGCATTGCTCAGATCGGCACTGTAGGCGTCACAGGCCTCCCGATAATGACCCATTTTGAGAAGAGTGCGGATCACATTCAGGCTGTCGCGCACGTCTTCGAGGGTCTCGGACTGATCGTAGGGACTGTGAGGGCGTGCGGAAAAGTGATCCACTACGCGCTGGCCGTAGACCTTGTTCTCTTCCGGCCCGAGCCGCCCGGCGGCAATTCCACGAACGACGGGATGCAAGTCATAGCGCCTGGTGTTGGCATCGAACTGAAGCAGACCGCGGCGTTCCAGATCGCGCACGGTGTTTGCCAGTTCACGCGGGGCGGTAAGGTATTCCGGCGAGTGGAGACGGGCCTGAACCGCCTGCTCGTACTCCTTTCGGCGCCGGAATGCGGCTTCATATTCGCGCTGGGCCTCCTCTTTCTCTGCGTCGGACATTTGGTCCCACCGCCGCTGTGATTGCTTCGGGTCAAAGGGTTCCTCTACTTCTTCCGGCTCCGACGGAAGGTGGGGATTGAGGGCGCTGAGTGTGGAGTAGTCCGCCGCTTCCGACAAGAGCGCCAGGGTGGAAAGGAGCTGACGGCTTTTCTCCGAAAGTGCGTCTAGGCTCGCTTGGAGAATGTGGTTTCGTTTCTGAACCAGGTCGAGGTTCGCAAGATTGAGGCGGCCGCCGCCGTCTGACGCATCTGCCGCCCATGCGTCGAAATTGCCTCTGTCGGTCAGATAGTTGTTGATCAGCCCGGCGAGGATGCCGGTGACCAGCGGGTGGCAATCGCAATGGCTCTTCAAGTAGTTCTGGATGGCTTGCGAATCGCCGGTGGTACCGCATGAGCGGAGAAGGGCCTCGGCATCGGCGGGGCGCAGGCCGGGGAGGGAGACGCGGAGTACGCCAGGGATGGGTTGGTTGGCTGCGTTGAGCAACACGCGAGGAACAAGCCGGGAGGTGATCAGCACTTTCGACGGAGCGGCAGCGGCGAGGGCTCGCAGCAGGTCATCATCTTCGGGCCGAATGGCAGTGCAAGGGTCGCGCTGTGCGATCTGGTCCGTGAGTTGGTTCACGTCTTCGTCGGCGAGTTGCGCGGCGTCGCTCCGCTGGTAAGCCACCAGCACGCGCTCCAGACCGTCCAGCACAAGCAGCCACGGGCGGTTTTGAAGGTGACGGAGCAAGTGTTCGCCGAGTTCGGGGGTCTTGATTTTGTTGAAGGAGTCCAATGGTTCGCCCGTGATATAGGCGAGAGCGTGCCAGCAGAAATCCGCCATAATGGCGCCGCGTTCGTAGAAGGAATACCAGAAGCGGCCCGCCCAGTCCGCTCGAATGCTCGGAGCGTGATTCGTGATCCACTCCCAGGTGAGCATGCTCTTGCCCGTGCCGCCAATGGCATCGAACAGAAGGATGGGGTGGGGGTCGGCAGGAACGGCCCAATCATTGAGGACATCGAGTTGAGCGCGGCGGCCGATGAACTGGTGGGAGCCGATGTAGCGCGGTTCGGCGTAGAGGGCTGGGGGCTTCGGGATGGGGTCGCCGTCCTTGGACTCGGTGGCAGCGGGCGCGGCGTGTTGATCCGGGGCGTGGTGCGCGATTTCGTCCAGGTAACGTCGGAGGCCGGCAGCGGCGTGGATCGCTTTTTCACCGAATTCCTTGAGACTACTGAACTCGTCGTAGACTCGATTCACCAGCGAATCCGGCTTCATTAATTTTGCACGCTCGCGGAAGGCGTTTAGTTTTTCTCTTTTGACGGAGTCGATTTCAACGTCGGCTTCTGTCAGTGGGTGGTCCGATCGCATAATGAAGAGCAGGATCGGCCGGTCGAGCCGCTGCGCCTCATTGAATTCGAGCTCCGTGATGGAGAGTCCGCGGGGATTGCGGATTGGATCTTGCGGTGTCTGCCCATATTTGCGGCTAATGATGCAAATGTAGGCCGAAGCATCTTGGACCATCCGTAACGAGGATTCGATGACGTCAACGCCGGGCTTTGCCGTGTCATTTTCCATGGCGATGCCAGCAAGACCTTGGCCCTCGAGGGCTCCGAAGAAGGCAGCCCGGTGCTCCTTCAGATCCGTGAAGGTGCTGGATAGCATAATGCCGGGGATTAAGCGCGGAACCGGAGCAGCTCCATTCGGCATTATGTCCAATTTGAACACAATTCAGCGGACTTGCAAGGATCGCGAACGCGAGCCAACCGGTCCGCATGCGGATTTCGCTCCTCCCGAGCACTCCCCTGGATGGGCCGCTCGGGAGCGTTCCCTTGGCTGATTAGTCGGCAATCCCGGAAGCAATCCACGCTGTTGACTTGGTTTCCTTTTCGCTCAGGATGACCCGTACGTTGCTGACGAAGTCAGCTTCATCTAGAACTCGGCAAGCCGACGTGGGCGTCGGCTGCGGACCAGGGGGTCCGCCCCACTTTGCATTCGTCCATGTGAGACCAATTGTTATGTTAGTTGGCGAATATAGCTCGAAAGAGTTAGCACAAACCTTTTTCAGTGACAATTCCCCGCCCTCTTTCTTCCCTTCCACCCCAACCACTTGCCACCAACGCCCCATCCAGCCCGCACGCGCAAGCCTTAATCTACCCATGTAGATGCTACCCCGCACTCCAACCCAGACCGCCGCTCCAGTCCCCAGCCCCCAGCCCCAAGTCCCTCACATGACGCATCATCGAATTTCGACCAAAAATCAAGCTCGCGACAGCACGCAACAGAAACAAACCAAACCATTTACAAACGAACACCTCACAAACACAAGAATCGCCCGATGCGTCAAGAACCCTCCTCCCCCAGCCCCCAGCCCCCAGTCCCTTGACCGCAAGGCCGAAGTCTTTTACAATCAATAAGTAGGGAATCCCCCAGAAAAATGACTGGCCGCGAACAGGACATCCTGCATTCCATCGTCGAATCCTACATTCAGGACGGCGAGCCGGTTGCCTCGCGTACCATCTCACGCCGCCGCAAGGACGACCTCAGCCCCGCCACCATCCGCAACGTCATGGCCGACCTGTGCGACGAAGGCTACCTCGCCCAACCCCACACCTCCGCCGGCCGCGTCCCCACCGAAAAAGCGTTCCGCAGTTACGTGCAATCCCTCGCCCCCGGCCGCCTGCTCCTGGCCGAGCTCCAACGCCTGCGTAACGAATTGTCACAGTTGAGCACCATGGAAGCACGCGTCGAGCGCTCCTCCCACATGCTCACGGAAATGACGCGCAGCATCGGCATCACCGCTGCCATCCCCACCTCCAGCCAAACCCTCGACCAGATCGAGCTCATCGCGCTGGCCGATCATCGCGTCCTCATGATCGTCGTCACGCGCGACCAGGTGGTTCACAACCGCGTCGTTCCCTTCGGCGAGCCCGTCTCGCAGGATGAACTCACCTCCATCCGGAATTACATCAACCGCAATTTCACTGGCTGGACGCTAGTCGATATCCACGCCGATTTGAAGCGCCGCTTCGAGCAGCAGAGCGCCGCTTACGACGCGTTGCTCAAAAAACTCACGCTGCTCTACTCCAAAGGACTGCTCGATATCGAGGTCTCCCCCGAGCTCCACATGGAAGGCACCAGCAACTTGGTCGGCTTGGATCTGCATCTAACTCGCGAAAAACTGCGCGACCTCTTCCATACGCTCGAGGAGAAAAAGCGAATTCTGCAATTGCTCGATCGTTTTCTCGAACAACCCGACGGCGAGCTGGCCGTGCAAGTGGGCCTGGCAGACGCGCACCCCAGCCTGCGTGAGCTGTCGTTGATCGGCGTGTCCATCCCGCTAGCCGGCGGCGTCTTCGCAAAAATCGCGGTGCTCGGCCCCATGCGCATGAACTATGGCAAGGCCATCACGGCGGTCCATCACGTAGGACAAGCCTTCCGAGGCCTTATGTAGCGTGGCGCAGGGCCATGCCCTGCGAGAGGGTGTCCTAAACTGCTGTGACCCGATAAACTGTAACTATGAACCCGAAAGAACCGCTGATCGACTCCACCCCGGAAAACGAGTCAACCGGAGTCGCGGATCCTCCGGCTCCCACCACTCCCCTCCAAGCCCTCACCGCCGAGCGCGACCATCTGATCGAAGAAAAGAACGATCTTCTCGATCGCCTCCTGCGCCGCCAGGCCGAGTTCGATAACTTCCGCCGCCGCGCGGAACGCGAACGTGCCGACGTGCTCGAATTCGCCAACACCGAAACCGTGCGGTCCATCGTGCCCATTCTTGACGATTTCGAGCGCGCGCTCAAAGTGGAATGCTCCGGCAACAAGGAATACGTCCGCGGTATGGAGCTAATTCACCAGCGGCTGTCGGATGCACTAAAGAAGTTGGGCCTGGAGCCGATAAGTGCGAAGGGACTGAAATTCGACCCTCATATCCATCACGCCGTCGAGATGTCGGAAACCGATCAGGTCGAAGACCATACTATCCTTGAGGAGTATCAACGCGGTTATAATTTCCGGGGCCGTCTCCTGCGGCCGGCCATGGTTAAGGTAGCAGTGAAAAAGCAATGAACGCCACTAAGCGCGATTATTACGAAGTCCTGGGCGTGGGCCGCGATTGCGACACCCCCACCTTGAAGAGCGCCTATAAGAAGATGGCTATGAAATACCATCCTGATCGGAACCCCAACGATCACTCCGCCGAGGAAAGCTTCAAGGAAGCCGCCGAAGCCTATAGCGTGCTCAGCGATCCTCAGAAGCGCGCCGCGTATGATCGCTATGGTCACCGCGGATTGCAGGGGCTCGGCGCAAATCAAGGATTCGATCCGAACGCCTTCACCGATTTCAGCGACATTCTGGGCGACCTGTTCGGCATGGGCGATTTGTTCGGCTCGGGCCAACGGCGCTCGCGAACCCAGGCCCAGCGCGGCGAAGATCTCCGCTACGATATCGAAATCAACCTCGAAGATGTCATGAAGAGCCTGAGCGTGGACATTCAGGTGCCACGCCTGGATCTATGCACCCGCTGCCAGGGAACCGGCGCCGAAAAGAACGACGGTATCGTCACCTGTCCCATGTGTCACGGCCGCGGTGAAGTGATCTATCAGCAAAGCTTCCTCCAGATTCGCCGCACCTGCAATCAGTGTGGAGGGCGCGGCCAGATCATCCGCCGTCCGTGCACTCAATGCCGCGGCGAGCGCTACGTGAAGAACGAAAGAAAATTAAAGGTCAATATCCCAGCCGGCGTGGACACCGGCACGCGTCTGCGCCTCCAGAACGAGGGACAGCCGGGTTTGAACAGCGGCCCTCCCGGCGACCTTTATGTTGTCATCAAGATGAAGGACCACCCCATTTTTGAACGCCACGGTGACGAGCTCCACTGCACCATCCCCGTCAACGTGGCCCAGGCCGCCTTGGGGACGCAAATCGATCTGCTTACCTTCGATGGACTCCAAACCGTGAAAGTGGCCGAGGGCACGCAGAACGGCGCACACATTCGGCTTCGCAATCTGGGCGTCCCGCGTTTGCAGGGTTCGGGCCGTGGCGATCTTCTTGTCCACATTGACCTGCGTGTCCCGTCGAAACTTACCCGCGAGCAGCGCAAACTTTTCGAATCTCTCCGCGAGACCCTCCCGGCCGAAAACGAACCCCACGAAAAAGGCCTGATGGACAAAGTCAAAGACTACTTCATGTAGGGTAAGCCTCTGGCTTGCCCTGATTCACCCGCCCCGTCTTCTCCAACCACGACCGAAACATCAGCGTGAACGCCCGCACCTCCGGCGACTCCCAAAGCTCCTCCACCGTGCATTTCATCTTGCGGCTCCAATTCCGGTATTCCGCTGTGCTGCCCGGCAAATTCTGCTGTTCGGTTTCCTTCAAAAGATCTTCTTGATTCAGCGCCATCAATTTGGAATTCGCCGACGCGAGAAAACCCACAATCGCGTTATGCAATTCGCCCGCCAACTCTGGAACATCGCGGGCATTGCGCGCGAACCAATCCGGCAGCAAATGGAGCCCATGCAGCAGATCGAGCATCCGTTGTTTCTGGACCGCTCGTTCTTCCAGCATGCCGCGGTATGCTCCATCGTCTGGAAGTAAACCGGCCTCCCGGCGCGCTTCAATGTCGCGGCCGATCCAGAAGCCGGCCAGCGTGGGCAAGTCGTGCGTGGTCGCCGAAACCAACGCGTCGCGCGGGTATTCCTGTGGCGTTCGAAAACGGCCGTCGCGATCCTGCTCAAAGTAGAGCACGCGATAGCTGAAGATTCCGAACCGGTGCAGCGCCTCGCGGACCTCGTCGGGAACGGTGCCCAGATCTTCACCCACAATAAAGAACTTTTCACGCACGCTTTCGAGCGCCAGAATGCGCAGCAGATCCTCGAAGCGATCGCGCACGTAGGTGCCTTCCGACGCGTCCATGCCATCCGGAATCCAGTACAGCCGAAAGAACCTCATTACGTGATCGATTCTCAGCGCCCCGCCGTGCCGGCAGTTCTTTCGGATCGATTCGGCGAATAGCCGGTAACCATCCTGATAATGGCGCTCGGAGTTCGGTGGCGGAAACGCCCAATCCTGGCCCTTGGGCGAGAAAGCGTCGGGCGGCGCTCCCACCCTGCAACCGGCCACGTAATGGCCGCGATGGGCCCACAAGTCCGACCCGAATCGATCGGTGGCCAGCGCCAGATCGTGATATAGGCCAATGCTCAGCCCTCGCTCGCGCGCATGTTCCTGCGCTGCGCGCAGCTGCCCATCCAGCTGCCATTGCAAAAACTTGTGAAACAGAACGCTGCGCCTTTGCTTTTGCACGAATTCCCGGGTCGCGGAGGATTCCGGATCCTGATATGGCTCGGGCCACGATCGCCAGTTCCAAATGTCGGGATGCTCGGCGTGAATTGTCTCCTCCAGCGCCGAATGCACCGCGAATCCATGCAGCAGATCGCCTTCGCGGTCGATGTAGTCGGCGAGTTGGGAGGCGCGCGCGGTCTTCTTCTTCCACTCGGCCTCTAGAAACGCTCGAAACAACAGTTTCAGGAAGCGTAGCTTCAGCCGGTACACGCGCTCGTATTCAACAAACTCCGAGGTCCGCAACCTCGCGATCTCGCGCTGCGTTGCCGGCGATTCGAGAAGAGCAACGGCCCGGGCGCAAGTCCTGAAATCCTCCATCGCTTCCACATCCAGATAAATTGGATTGCGATAGAAGATCGAGTTCGGCAAATAAGGGCTGGTGTTGTAAGGCTGGCGATTCGGAATCGCGTGCAACGGGTTGAGCGCGATAAAGCTGGCGCCGGCTTGCTCGGCCACCCAGTCCACAATGGCCTTGAGATCGGCGGTATCGCCGCAACCCCAGTTGCGGTTCGACCTTACGCCATACAGGCTGATGGCGAGTCCAGCGGCGCGCCCTTGTTCCAGCCACTGCGGTTGGTAGGCCCGCTCCGGACAAATGATGAGACGCGTGGGCGTTGAGGATTCCCCCGCCATCTGGAGCGACAACTGGTGATATCCCAGCGGCAGTTCGACGCTGAGACGAATTCGCTTGCGGACCATTCGTTCACCCCGCAAGACTGTTTCTTCGACAACCGCGAGTTCGCCGAGTGCGATGTGGATCTGTTCTCCACCGCCGCTTTCGAGGCGAATGTCGAGCAGAGCATCGCCAGCCGCTTGAGCCTCTGTGAGCGAAATCGCGATCTCGTAAGGTGTCGGGGCTTGGGTGAGCACAACCGTGGGAGCAATTGGTGGATGCCACTCCCGCCACGCGCGCGCCTCCACAGCCTGAGCCAGGGATCCCCGGGACCGGGCGTCCACGCCGAGTGACCCGAGAATACAAGTCACCAGTTCGGGCGTTGCGTGGTGCTGATGGCCCCACATGTCCCAATATGAGTTTTCTATGCCCCAGGCAGTGGCAGCCTCGGCCAGGTCTTGGGCAGGTGGTGCGGTCGGTTGAGCAGTGTCTGGGGTTGACTCCATGTGATAATAGGATCGTGGACGGAGACCTCAAATTTCAACCTAGTCTTCCAGCCGCGCTTTTTGCGCGCGCCGATAATGAAGATGTAGTGCATGGCTCCGAGGGAATTATCACTACTACAATCGATAAAGCCATCAACTGGGGCCGCAAGAACTCCATCTGGCCCATGTCGTTTGGATTGGCCTGCTGCGCCATCGAGATGATGTCGATGATCGGGTCGCGCTTCGACATTTCGCGCTTCGGCGCCGAGGTGATGCGCGGTTCCCCCCGCCAATCGGATCTGATGATCATCGCCGGGCGCGTTTCCAACAAGATGGCTCCCGTTATCCGTCGATTGTATGAGCAGATGCCTGAACCGAAATGGGTGATTTCGATGGGGGCTTGTGCCACCTCCACCGGCGTGTTCAGTAATTACGCCTTGATCCCCGTGAACCAAGTGATCCCAGTGGATATTTATGTTCCGGGATGCCCGCCCCGGCCAGAGCAGTTGATCTACGCTATCATGCTGCTGCAAAAGAAGATCGAGAGCTCCAAGGGCACCACCATGCAGGTATTGAACCTGGCCTGACCCGAGAGTCCTCAAACTTTTCTCCAGCCCGTCGATAAGCATCAGTAAAGATATTTTAGATAGCGGGAGGTTTCAGATGAATATATCATCTACCAATCCCAGCGCTTCTTCGACTTTGCTCGCCGCAGCGGTCAACGTACCGCCGGAGGAAGCCGCGCAGCGCCGGCAGCTGGTGCATGCCGCAAAATCGGTCAATGCCAGCGGTACACTCGGAGAGAATCAGCTCGTTTTTGCCGTAGATCCCTCCACTCGCCGCATGGTCATGCGCGTGGAGAACCGCGACACTCACGAAGTAGTTCTTCAGGTGCCGCCCGAGTATGTCATGCAAATGGCCGATGATCTAGCATCGTCATCTTCGCATACATTGCAGCCTGACGCCGATACGTAAGGTAGCATGTCGAATAAGTATCCAACCTACGTGGACGAAGAAGTTCTCAACGCTACTCCTTTGAAATTTGTACAGATGCTCTATCGCGGCGCATTGGATTCCATCGCGGCCGCTCGGCGCTACCTCCGGTTAGGAGATATCCGCGCCCGGTCGCTCGCGATTAGCAAGGCCATGCGGATCATCACCGAACTCTCGCTAGCCTTAAACCATGAAGCAGGCGGTGAGTTGAGCAAAAATCTGGCTCAGTTGTATCACTACGTCGAGACATTGTTGATCAAAGCCAACTCGGAACAGTGCGACCCTCCGCTCGCGGAAGCGGAACGTTTGCTCAGCACTCTTTTAGAGGCATGGGAAATCTGTGCACAAGAAGCCGC
>PMOK01000189.1:10714-11456 GCA_003162425.1 Bryobacterales bacterium
CGCAAGCTGAGAAACCTCAGCTTGATCCGTGCCATCGGCTACAGTGCTGTTCTTTTCCAGCGCGCGCTTTTCGGCGGCCTGGTCCGTCTTCTCCGCACCCTGGGTGATCGGAGTGCGATTCAGATCATCAATCCGCATGTTTCGTAAGTCCTGCTACCACCATCTTAGCGATTCCGAACCCTCCGTTGCTAGCTAGAGTTTGCGCGAATTGCTGTTCGCCGTATTCAATCATGGTCGAGTTGGGGTCCTTCTCATCATCATCGCCTTCTCCGGCTTCTCGCGCCGCTTTGAGCATTTGGCCCAGTAGCAAAGCTTCAAAGTCCGTCGCTGCATGGGCAATGCGGGCGGGACTGTCCTTGGAAGTCGCGTGGACAGTTTGCATGGTCTGACCGATCGGGGGAACAACCGCAGCTTCAAGTGACATCGGTTTAGATAACCTCCAATTCGGCCTCGAGTGCTCCGGAGGCCTTGAGATTCTGCAGAATAGCGATAATATCGCGAGCCGTCGATCCAATGGCCGTCAGCGCTCTCACCAGCTCTTCCACGCTAGCGCCCTGCTTGAGCACCACGTTGCGAGCTTTCTCTTCTTTCGCTGTGACGCTTACGTCAGGTGTAACCGTAGTCTGGCCTTTGGAGAGTGGCCCGGGCTGCGAAACGTTGAGAGTGGTCTGGATTTCCACCGTCAAGTTTCCCTGCAAGATCGCCACCGGTGCGATCCTCACGTCCTTGCCCATAACGATGG
>PMOK01000233.1:0-16003 GCA_003162425.1 Bryobacterales bacterium
CGCCCGGTCCGGACCGTGAACGCTGCACGCAGGAGTGCGTGCGCCACATCAAGCTTTGGGGTGGGCTTTATCGTAGACGGCCATTAGGTCTGTCAGCGAGACTTGGGTGTATTTTTGGGTTGTAGAAAGTTGGGAGTGACCAAGTAATTCCTGGATGGCTCTGAGATCGGCGCCGTCGCTCAGCAGGTGGGTGGCGTAGGCGTGGCGCAGGCTGTGCGGGTGGATGGAAGAATCGCCGGTGATCATGCGCGCGTAGAACTTGACGATGCCGCGTGCGCCTCGATCGGTTAATCGCGCGCCGCGGTGGTTCAGGAATAGGGCGCCGCTCGAGCGGCCTTCCGCCAGATAGTGCGAGATCGCGGCCGCGGCTTTTGTTCCGTAGGGGACCTGGCGCTCCTTGCGGCCCTTGCCGCGTACGCGGATCCATCGTTCGGTGAAATCGAAATCTTCCAGGTTTAGTCCCACCAGTTCGCTGATGCGCAGGCCGCAGCCGTAAAGCAGTTCAAAAATGGCGAGATCGCGCGCTGGGTAGGGCCGCTCGAGTTTATCGGCCGCGACGCCCTCCACCAGCGTGTTGGTTTGTTCGGCGGTCATTACCACCGGCAGCGATTTGGGAGCTTTCGGTGTGCGCACTAATCGGGCCACATTCGTTACGATTACGCCTTCTCGAAGCAGAAATTTGAAAAGCGATCGCACAGCCGCCAGCTTGCGCCGCATGCTCACGGCTGTGAGGCGCTGCGCGTGTAGATGTCCCAGCCACTCGCGGATGGCGAGCAGATCGATTTCTTCGATGGTGACTTTTTCCTTGATCGTGAAGTAATCGAGAAACTGGCCGAGGTCCGAGGCATAGTTTCGCAGCGTATGCACGGACGCGTTGGCGCGTTTCAGCTCGGCCAGATACTTTTCGATTTGAGCTCCCAGTTCAGGCATAGACGGAGCGGTACTGGTCGAGTTTTTCCAACGCTCGTCGGCAGACTTCCGCATGACGGGCGCGCTTATCGTGACGCAGGCGGTGGCGCGTTTCTTCGTCGAGCGAAGGCAGCAGGTCGAATGTGATATTCGCAGGTTGGTAATCCGTGGGATCTGCTCCGGAGACATAGGCGCACAGCGATCCGATGGCGGTTTCGCGCGGGAAGGGCCGTGAGGGTTCGCCCAGTGCCAACTCCGCGGCATGGCGTCCGGCGATGAGGCCTGTCGCGATGGATTCCACGTAGCCTTCGACGCCAGAAATCTGGCCGGCGAAGAAAATCTTGGGGTCAGCACGAAGTTGCAACGTGGGAGTGAGCAGCGCGGGGGCGTTGATGTAGGTATTGCGGTGGATCTGCCCGTAACGCAGGAATTCGGCGCGTTCGAGGCCGGGGATCATGCGGAACACGCGCGCCTGTTCCGCGAAGCGCATGTGGTTTTGAAAGCCGACCAGGTTGTAACTTTCGGCGCGAAGGTTCTCCTGGCGGAGCTGGACGACGGCGTAGGGTCTGCGGCCTGTTCGAGGATCCACCAGGCCCACCGGCTTCATGGGACCGAAGCGCAATGTTTCGCGGCCGCGGCGAGCGAGCTCTTCGATGGGCAGGCAGGCCTCGAAAAACGGAGTTTGATCTTCGGGGATGTGCGCGGGAACTGGGTCCGCTGCGAGAAGAGCGTCGATGAAGCGCTCGTACTGTTCGCGATCGAACGGGCAATTCAGATAATCGTCGGTGGAGTCGAGCGACTTGCCGTAGCGCGACGCCCGGAACGCGATGGTGAGGTCCACCGAGGTGGCGTCGACGATGGGGCTGATGGAATCGTAGAAGAATAGGCGCTCCGAGCCGGTGATGCGGGCGATCTCTTCGGCAAGTGGGCCGGTGGTGAGGGGTCCAGTGGCGATGATGGTGATGGCGTTTTCGGAAAACGAAGCCACTTCTTCGCGCCGAAGTTCAATGCGAGGGTTCTGCTCGATGGCGCGGGTGACTTCGCGCGCGAACACTTCACGGTCGACTGTGAGGGCGTGACCGCCGGGTACGCGAGCTTGCTGAGCGATGCGCAGCAACAGGGAATCCAGGCGTCGCAATTCTTCTTTCAAAAGCCAGGGCGCGGAATTTTCCGATTCACTTTTTAACGAATTACTGCAGACCAGTTCGGCGAGCTGATCGGTTTTATGCGCGGCAGTGGATTGCACCGGCCGCATTTCATGCAGCGTGCACTCTAAGCCGGCATTCGCGATCTGCCAGGCAGCTTCGCAACCCGCGAGTCCGCCGCCGAGGATGTGGATGGGGGCCACTTAAACCAGAATACAGGGGCTGGGGACTGGGGACTGGGGCTGGCATCATCAGCCACGCGAACTGCGCCTCTCTTCCGATTCCAGCGCCTGGTGAAGCAGCATCTTCAGATACGTCTGATACCGCAGTCCCCGCTTAGCGGCGAGAACTCTCGCTCGAGCGAGTTCGTCCTTGGGAAGCCGGATGGTTATAGTTGGAGATGGTCCCGAGCGGCTCGCTCGTTCTTGCGCTAACCTCGCGACAGCTCCTTGGCCTAGCTTGCCCTCGGCTTTTGCCTGTGCGAATTGGTCCGCGACGAGATCTTGGTTGTTCTCCCACCATGCGGCCTGTTGAGCGTCATGTTTAAAGTGGGGCTTTTTCTTATCCGCGGTAACTGATCTCTTACTCATTGTCGCCTGCCTTTCTCCTGGTAGTAGAACTGAACCAGCCGCTTGATTGCTGAATCTTTACTACTGCCGTGCGTCGCCATGAGTGGCGACGCGGCACGCAAAGTGCGTGCGCTACGCGCGTGTGGGATTTCGATGCTAAAGTTCTTTCGCCGACAGCCCAGATCGAGCGTACATCTTTTGTAGGTACACCTGCCCTCTGGACGTTCCTCGAAACCGGTAAGCTGGTTCAACAGTATGAAAAAAGCATTCGGCGACAATTTGATTCCTGACGGGTGGTCCCTTGAGAAAGGGCTGGACCTTATTAAGAAGACCGGGTGCGATGGCGTGGAGTTGTGGCTGGGAGGGAAGCCATGGTTTCAAATGAACACCACCGATGCCGGGGTTCGCGACCTGTATCGCAAGGTTCACGACGCGGGGCTGGTGGTTTCCAATGTCTGCAACACCCTGGACTGGGATGAGAATCTCTCGGCACGCGATCCGAAGTTGCAGGCGGCCGCGATCCGGCATGTTGAACGGCAGATCGAAACTGCGCGGATGCTTGAAACCGACGCGATCCTGGTGGTGGCGGGATTGGTGACGGAAGAGATTCCTTACAACGAAGTGTACGCGCGGGTTCGAGAGAATCTGCAGAAGTTGGGAGAAACCGCGGCCAAGGCGAAAGTGAAGATCGGTTGCGAGAACTGCTGCTCGGAGCAGCGCTTTCTGATATCGGCGCGCGAGTTTTGGCAATTTTTGAATGACGTGAACCATCCCAATGTGGGGCTGCACATGGATGTGGGAAATATCCATGACACGGGTTTTGCGGAGCAGTGGATTGAAATTAACGGGCCGCGAATCACGCGGGTTCACGTCAAGGATGTTCTGCGGCACAGGGGCCGGTGTGGACAGGAGAGCGTGTACACGAATCTGTTCCTGGGGAACAACAACTGGCCGGCGATTCGAGCCGCGCTCGATAAGGTGCATTACGACGGCTGGATCATCGCCGAGATGGAAGCTGTTTACAAATACGCTCCGGACCAGCAGTTTTACGATACCGCTGCCGCGATGGATCGGTTTATCCACGGGCGGATGTGAGGATGCGGGTTTCGCGGCGGATGTTTTTGGGGGCGGCGGGTGTGGTGCCAGTGTTGGCGAAGGTCGACCGGTTGCGGCCGCGGTGTGTTGTTTTGGATCTTGGGTGTGTTTTGCCGGAGTCGTTCGCGGGATTCAAGACGCAAGTCGGAGACTTGCCCTACGGGGACGGGGACGGCGATGTTGTGATTGTTCCGGCAGTGCGAACTCTGACGGAAGTGGGCCAGGACATGATCGATGGGTGGCTCGAGCATGGCGCGACCGTGCTGCTGGAGTACGTCGCCGGTGCCCGCGTCGAGCAGAGGGATTACTTTCCGTACGTCGAATACGTTTGGCCGGTACGGGTCAAGATCCGAGAGTTCGAGCCGGTTGAGCTTACGCCCGGTCCGGGAGACGAGATCATCGCTACGTTCTCGGGCCAGCCGGTCGGCTTGCGGCGTAGAACGGGCGATGGCGTGCTCATCACGCTCGGTTCGCCGCTCGGGCCGGTATTCCTCGCCGGGGATCCGGACGCGCGGCGTTGGTTGAACGAGCTTAAATAATCGTCTGCGCCACTGCGCTAATCGCGAATTTAGCAACCGCTGGATTAGTCAACTTTTCGAAGAGCGCGGTGTGCATGTGAATCACGTCCCGATGAGTGCCGGCGTTGAAGGCGATAAATTCCAGGCTGTCGACGCTCGAATCCACAATCACGGGAAGATTGAACAAGTTGCCCAAAGGAGGCATGGCGCCGAGTTCGCACTCCGGGAACAGTTCCTGGAGCTCGCGCTCGGTGCCCAAGCGAATGAACGGGTCGTTTACGAATTCGCCCAGAGTCGCCATGTCGATCAGGCAGTCGGCGGGCAGCACGGCCAGTCCATAACCCTGGGCGCCGGCGTAGACCACAGTTTTGGCGAGCTTGTGTGGCGAAATGTGCTCCGCAAACGCCACCTCCATGGCGGTGAAGGCCAGGGAGTGTTTGGTATGTGCGTAGCAAACGTGATTTCTATCTAGGAATTCCAGAACGCGTTCTAAGGTGGTCATAAACACCTCTCCGGCTCATAGGCTGAGCAAGACAAGGGCCAGAAGAAGTCCGCTAGCAAACGTGCTGATTCGCGGGACGGTTTGATCTCGACTGAGTGAGAGCACCCAGTGCAGGGTGGGGCATCGCTCCGGCTTGCCTTATAATTCTGAGGTGCCCCGTCGCTTGCTCCTCACCGCTCTCGCGGCGTCGCTCGGAACGCGTGGGGCGGAGTTGGATCTCACCCATGCGCGCCTGGCTGTGCCCGCGGCGCTTTCCAAGCAAGAGTCCAAAGCAATTGAGATGCTGCGGGATGAAGTGGAGAAGCGGACGCTGATCCGTTTTCCTGTGGAGAATCAGGGCGAAGGGCCGGCTATTACAATTTCGCGCGTGCGTGGCGTGGCGGAAGGATATTCGCTCAAGACCGCCGACGGCCGGGTTGCTCTCGTGGCCAATGACGCGCGTGGCATGTTATTCGGTGTTGGCCGGCTGCTGCGCGAGATGCATATGCGGCGCGGACGGATCACCATCGCCGATGATTTGAACATTACTACCGCGCCGCAGTATGCGCTGCGCGGCCACCAGCTCGGTTATCGGCCGAAAACCAATTCTTACGATGGGTGGTCGGTAGCGCTTTGGGAGCAATACATCCGCGATCTGGCAGTTTTTGGAACCAACGCGGCTGAACTGATTCCTCCGCGCTCGGACGACGCGCGTGACAGCCCGCTGTTCCCGCTGCCGCCGATGCAGATGATGGTGGAGATGTCGCGATTGTTGGACGAGTACGGCCTGGATGTCTGGATCTGGTATCCGGCGCTGGATAAAGACTACTCCGATCCGAAAACCGTGGAGTTCGCGCTGAACGAATGGGGCGAGGTGTTTCAGAAGCTGCCGCGCATCGACGCGGTGTTTGTGCCGGGCGGAGATCCGGGACACACGCAGCCGAAGTTTCTGATGGCGCTGCTCGAAAAAGAAACGCAGGTGTTGCACCGGTATCATCCCAAGGCGCAGATGTGGGTTTCGCCGCAAGGGTTCGATCAGCAATGGCTGGACGAATTTCTGGGAATCCTGAATCGCGAGCAGCCGGCGTGGCTGAGCGGCGTGGTGTTTGCTCCGCAAGTGCGGATCAGCCTGGCGGAGCTGCGCGCGAAAGTGCCGAAGCGGTATCCGATCCGGCATTATCCGGACATCACGCACAGTCTGCAATCGCAATATCCGGTGCCTGATTGGGACGTTGCGTACGCGGTTACGGAAGGCCGCGAGGTGATCAATCCTCGGCCCGTGGATGAGGCGGCCATCTTTCGCCGGATGCAACCTTACACCATTGGGTTCCTCACGTATTCGGAAGGCTGCAACGACGATGTCAACAAGTTCGTGTGGAGCGCGCTCGGTTGGGACCCGGACGCTAATGTTCGGGATGTTTTGCGCCAGTACAGCCGCTATTTCATCGGAGACGAGTTTGAAGATTCGTTCGCGCAGGGGCTGTTGGCGCTGGAGCGCAATTGGCGCGGATCGCTGGCGGTGAACGCGGGTGTCTACACGACGCTCGCGGAATTTCAGAACATGGAGCGCGCGTCGTCGCCTGAAACCAGGCTGAACTGGCGCTTCCAGCAGGCGCTCTATCGCGCTTATTACGACGCTTACGTCCGGCGTAGATTGTTGAGCGAGACCGCGCTTGAGGAATCCGCCATGGATCAGTTGCGTTTGGCGAAGACAACCGGCGCGATCGGCGCGATGGAGCGGGCGCGCGAGATTCTGGACCGTTCGGTGGTGGAGCATCCCGCGGAGACCTGGCGCGCGCGTGTGTTCGAACTCGCCGAAGCGCTGTTTCAGAGCATTCGGATGCAGTTGAGTGTCGAGAAATACAAGGCCATTTCAGTGGATCGCGGCGCTACGCTTGACACTATCGATTCGCCGCTCAATAGCCGCAAATGGCTGGAGGTGCGCTTCGCGGAGATTGGTAGGCTCGAAATCGAGACGGACCGTCTGGCGGCGATTGATGAGATCGTTAATTGGACCAACCCGGGTCCGGGCGGGTTCTACGATGATCTGGGCGATCCGGCTGCGCAGGCGCACCTGGTTCGCGGCGCGGATTATGCTTCCGATCCGGCGTTTCTGCGCACGGCGTATGTGGGTTTCGGAACGCCGCGCTCTTACCGCAGATCTTTCTGGACTTACGCGGGATCGTTGAATGATGAGCCGCTGCGCATGCGCTACACGGATCTCGACCGAGACGCGCAATATAAGATCCGGGTGGTCTATGCTGGTGACAGTCCACGGCAGAAGATCCGGTTGGTGGCGAATGGCGATATTGAGATTCACCCGTTCGTCGAAAAGCCGGCGCCGTATCGGCCGATGGAGTTCGACGTGCCGCGCGAGGCCACGCGAAACGGTGAGTTGAATCTGGCTTGGACGCGCGAGCTTGGGCAGGGCGGCAACGGCCGCGGCTGTGACGTTGCCGAGATCTGGTTAATCAAAAAATGAATCAGGACAAGTGGTGCAATCCCGTGAAGAAGAAGCTGCAGGCGGGGCAGCCGGTGCTAGCGGTGACGATGACCGTGAACAGCATTGATGTCGCGGCCCATGCTGCGCGGATGGGCTTCGATTTTCTGTGGATCGAGATGGAGCATTCGCCCATAACGCTCGAGACGCTGCGCAACATGGTGCTGGCTACGCGCGGGCTTCCAGCAGTGCCATTCGCGCGCGTTCCGGTGAACGAAATATGGACAGCCAAACGCGTGCTGGATGCGGGTGTTTTTGGCGTAATGTTTCCGTTCACCAGCACGCCTGAATTGGCTCGTCAGGCCGCGGCCGCTTGCCGCTATCCACCACTTGGCCGTCGCGGATCGGGTGCGGGACTGGCGATGTTCGCATGGCCGGAAGTGGAGAGCTATCACGACTGCGCGGATGAGAATGTGGTGGTGATCGCCATTATCGAGGAGGCGCGCGCGGTGGAAAACATCGATGAGATTGCCGCCACGCCGGGCATCGACGTGTTGTTCATCGGCACCAGCGATCTTTCGTTCTCGTTGGGGTTGCGTGGAAAGCAGAAGGAGCCGAAGTTGCAGGAAGCGATTGCGCGCGTGGTGGCGGCCGGTAAGAAGCACGGTAAATTTCTCGGGCGGCCGGCGGGGACGGCGCAACAGATCGCGGAATATCGGGAGCAGGGCTTTCAACTTTTTCAGACCGCAACAGACATAGGGCTGATGGCGCAGGGGGCGAAGAGTCTGTTCCAATCGTTGGGAGAGCTGAAGATTGCCGATATTTAGCATGCACCTAAGTGGGGCGGACCCCCTGGTCCGCGCGGGTCCCCCTGGACCCGCTGTCCCAGCATGCCGACGTGGGCGTCGGCCGCGGACCAGGGGGTCCGCCCCACGGCGCTAGATGTTGGGGCGCTACAAGTGGTACGCGGTCGCCATGCTGTGGTGGATCGCCTTTTTCAATTACGCCGACCGGCAGGCCATCTTCTCGGTTTTCCCGCTGCTCAAAAAAGAATTCGGTCTCGATCCGGTGCAGCTTGGGCTGCTCGGCTCTTCATTCGCGTGGGTCTATGGATTGAGCGCTCCGTTCGCGGGCGCCCTCGTCGACCGTTTGCGCCGCAAATCCGTAATCCTGGGTGGACTGCACGTCTGGAGCCTCATATGTATGGCAACGGCGTTCTCTCGCAACTTCGGCACGCTGCTTTTCTTCCGAGGTGCTGAAGGCCTGGGCGAGACATTCTATTTTCCGGCGTCGATGTCGCTGTTGAGTGATTATCACGGTCAAGCCACGCGGTCGCGCGCGCTGGGCTTGCATCAAACCAGCGTTTATATCGGAACCATTGCCGGTGGTTTCTTCGCGGGGCTGATCGGGCAACGCTACGGATGGCGCTGGTCGTTTGTGGTGTTCGGTGGATTGGGAATCGTCTTGGGATTGGCGCTTAACAAATGGCTGGTTGAACCTAAGCGCGCTGAGCCGGAACCATCGGCACAAGGCAGCGGCGGTTTTCTCAATCCCACCGCACTGTTATTGATGGCCGCCTTCCTCTGCGCCAACTTTGTGGCGCTGGTGTTGCTCTCGTGGATGCCCACTTTCCTACACGATAAATTCAATCTTGGGCTCGCCGCTTCGGGCCTCACCGCGACGCTCTTCGTGCAACTGGCCAGCATGGCCGGGTCGCCGGCGGGAGGTTGGTGGGCGGACGTGTTGCGGCGGAAGATGCCGGGTGGACGGATGCTGGTGCAAGCCATCGGTCTGGCCGCGGGCGCGCCGTTTGTCGTGCTGTGCGGCTGGACGCGCTCGGTCCCGCTGCTTATCGTAGCGCTGACGGCGTGGGGATTTTTCAAAGGGATTTACGACGCGAATATTTTCGCGTCCATCTTCGACGTGATCCCGGCCGAAGCCCGCGGACGCGCGGCGGGTCTCATGAACATGACCGGATGGTTGGGCGGCGGCATCGCACCGGTCGCGGTAGGGTTAGTAGCGCAACGGTCGAGCTTAAGCGCGGCGATCATGTTGACTGCCGGTGTGTACGTCCTAGGCGCGTTGCTGCTGGCTGCGGCCGTTATCCGAACGCAGGGGCACGCGCGGCATCTTAACTGAGCTGCTGTATTCTTCGACGATCGCGATAACATGAACTCGTATGCGACTGATCTTGGCTGCCGCATTTCTCGGATGGTCATGCCCCCTAGTCTTTGCCGCTCTCCCGAGTGGAATTGCCGGAACCTGGAGGGGAACCTTCAATGGCCAACCGGTGGATGTGAAGCCTGATGGAAGTTATCCCGAGACCGTGACGCGCTTCGATTTGAAGCTCATGGTCGAGCGGGGCCGACTCAGCGGAGTGCTAAGAGTCACGGGTCCCTACAAACGAACGACGCCCATTCAACACACCCAGTGTGACCCTGAGGGCTGTGGCTTTGAAGTGGTGGACAACAACGACGGTGACGTCAACACCTGGCGGGTTGAGGCTCATGGCGACAAGCTAATCGGTAGTCGAAACAGGGGGCGAATGACTCCTTTAGGAATCGGAACCGGAGCGCGTTTCTTTCAAATCAAGGCGCGCCGCGTTCCCGATTCACCTATTTCCAATCAGCTGTGAAGATATTGAATTCGTAGCGCTGCTTGGCGTCTTTGTCGGATGCGAACACCAGCTTTTTACCATCTGGGGAGATTTCGGGAAAGGCTGTGAAGCCGCCGAAATTGGTTACTTGCTCTAGGCCCGAGCCATCCAGGTTGATCATGTACAGCTCGAACTTGCGGCCATCGCAATCGTGCTTGTTCGACGAGAACAGTATCTTGCGGCCATCCGGGGTGAAGGTGGGCGCGAAGCTGGCGCAGCCGTAATCGGTAATCTGACGCGCGTGCTTGCCGTCGCCGTCTGCGAGAAAGAGTTCCATCTTCATGGGCGAAGTCAGATTTTCCGCAAGCAATTCGCGGTATTTCTTGTCGGTCTCGGGCGTCGCAGGATGATTGGCGCGCCAAACCAGATGCTTCCCATCGCGCGAAAAGACCGCGCCGCCGTCGTAGCCTTCGATTTTGGTGATCTGCTTTTTCCCGGACCCGTCGGAGTTCATGGTCCACAGATCGATATCGCCGGAGGCCATGGATGTGTACACGATCTTGCCGGTCTTCCAGTTCACCGTCGCTTCGGCATCGTAGCGGGGCGCGCTCGCGAGCTTCTTTTCGATCGTGCCATCGTCTGAGGCGAGATAAATGTCGTAGCCGGGATAAACCGCCCACAGGTAGCCTTTGCTGCGATCGGCCGCGGGCGGGCAGGCATCCGACGCCTCATGCGTGGATGCGTACAGGATGTGCTTATTGTCCGCAAGAAAGTAGCCGCAAGTGGTGCGTCCCTTGCCGGTGGAGACCATGTGCTGATCCGATCCGTCGGCGTTCATGATGAAAATCTGGTCGCATTCCAGCTTGTCTCGCGTGGATTGGAAGATCAGCCGCTTCCCATCTGGGGCCCAGTAGGACTCGGCGTTTTGCCCGCCGAAGGTGAGCTGCCGGATGTTATCGAGATGCGGTGGGGTTTGCGCTAGCAACGGCGCTGCCATCAGAATGTAGAGTAAGTGTTGGCGCAAATCACTATCGTAACTCGAAGTCCAGGGCGTTCACACGAGTGTGAACGCGGCACGCATGAGTGCGTGCGCTACGTGGTCACCGCCATTTTACTCATTATGAAGCTGGCTGCAGCCCCTGTCGAATTTCGCGAGCATACCATCGCTACTGATCTTGCGGGTGGCTATCAAGTGGTGCCGTGCGATGTGAATCACGATGGCAAGATGGATCTGATTGCGCTGGCCAGCGGAATGACCGAGCTGGTCTGGTTTGAGAATCCCACCTGGGAGCGGCACGTCATCGCACGAAATCTGCACGGCATGATCAATCTGGCGGCCTGGGACATCGATGGCGACGGGATTCCCGAAATCGTGCTGGCGCATGAGTTCTCCATGCGGGCTAAGGAGAGCATCGGGATTGTCTCTGTCCTGAGGCACAACGGCGATCCGCGCCAGCTTTGGACAATCACGGAAATCGATCGCCTGCCGACATCGCACCGACTACGCTGGGCGGATATCGACGGCAGCGGGAAAAAAGTGGTGATCAATGCGCCGCTGACGGGCGCGCACGCGGAAGCGCCGGATTATCGCGATCGAGTGCCGCTGGTTTTTTACCGGCCGGGCGATTGGAAACGGCAGATCATCGACGATACGAGCGAAGGCCTGGTACATGGCATCGCCATTGTGGATTGGGATCATGACGGCCGTGACGAAATCCTGAGCGCCGGCTTCACGGGGATTCAGCTATACAAATTGGGCGCCGATGGCCGCTGGATTCGCACTGAAATTGCGAAAGGCGATCCTGCGCCGTGGCCGAAAAGCGGATCGAGCGACATTGCTGTGGGACGGCTCGGCAGAGAGCGATACCTTGCGGCGATCGAGCCGTGGCACGGTAATCAAGTTGCGGTTTATCGCGCGACTGCGGGCGTGTGGCAGCGGGAGGTGATCGATGATAGCCTCTTGGATGGACATACGATCGTAACGGCCAATCTTGAGAGTAACGGCGAGGATCAGATCATCGCCGGATTCCGTGGCCAGCCCCAGCGAGTCTACATTTATAGTTTCGATGGGAAGCGCTGGAACCGCCAGACGCTGGATGACGGTGGAATCTCGGCAGCCGCTTGTGCAGTGGCGGATCTGAATGCGGACGGCAGGCCTGATATCGCCTGCATCGGCTCAGCGACTCACAATTTGAAATGGTACGAGAATCTGGGTCCAGTGAAGCGAAGCCAGCGGTGACCCGGGCGGCGGTGACAGTGGTGGTGCCCACACTGGCCGCCGATGAAACGCTGGACGCATGCCTGGATTCGCTCGGCCGCCAGACCTTCCGGGATTTCGACGTGATCGTCGTGGATAACAGCGGGAGGAAGGCGGTTGGGGCGCGGGAAGGCGTCCGCGTGATCTCGAATGAGAGCAATGTGGGCTTCGGAGCGGCGTTTAATCAGGCCTTTCATGCGTCGACGGCGATCTTTCTCGCGATTTTGAATGACGACGCCGCCGCTCACCCGGAGTGGTTGGAATCTCTGCTGAGAGCGGTGGAAGCGCGGCCAGATGTTGGCATGTGCGCGTCGCGAGTGCTGCTGGCCGGTGACGGGCGGTTGGATTCGGCTGGCATGCTGCTGTGCGCGGACGGCAGCAGCAAGCAGCGCGGACACTTGGAAGCTCCCGAAGCGTATCCTCGCCGGCAGGAGGTGCTGCTGCCCTCGGGATCCGCGGCATTCTATCGCCGGGAGATGTTGGAAGAAATCGGATTGTTCGACGAAAGTTTCTTTCTATACTGTGAGGATACGGATTTGGGCTTGCGCGCGCGCTGGGCGGCGTGGGAGTGTTTATACGTGCCGGACGCCGTGGTGGAGCATCGGTACTCGCACTCGGCGGGCAAAGCGTCGGCCCTGAAAGCTTATTATGTGGAGCGGAATCGCCTGTTTCTTGCCGTGAAAAACCTGCCCTTGCCGGATCTGCTGAGCGCGCCGTTCTATACGATGGCTCGTTATTTCTGGCATGTTGTGTATGCGCTTCAAGGGCGCGGAAAGGTGGCCGATTTCCAGCAGGCCGGGAACAGCGGCGGACAGCTGCCCGTGATCGTGCTGCGTGCTCATCTGGCGATGCTGGCGCGATTTCCCGCGTTATGGAAGGCGCGGCGCAGGATGAAGCGCCGATTCACGTCCAAGCAGTTTCGCCGATTGATCCGCCGTTTTTCCATCAGCCCGCGTCAGGTGGCCGCGCTGTGAAGAGGGCCACCCAGCCGAATCAGCTCATGATCCTGATTCCGGCCTTCAACGAGGAGGGCGCTGTCGCGGACGTGATCCGCGAAGTGAATCAGGTGATGCCGCAGGTTCCAGTTCTGGTGGCGGATGACGCGTCGCGCGACGACACTTACACTCAAGCAAAGTCCGCGGGCGCCGACGTTCTCCGGTTGCCGCACCACCTGGGCTTGGGCGGCTGCGTCCAGGCTGGATACAAGCTGGCGTTCGAGCTGGGGTACGATTACGTAATTCGCGTGGATGGCGATGGGCAGCACGATCCGAAATATATTCCCGCGCTGCTGGCCGTGCTGCAGAAGACGGGATGTCACATGGTGATCGGCTCGCGCTTTTATCAGAACAACGGAACGCACACCAGCACTGTCCGCGCGATCGGCATCTGGGTTTTCCGACTGCTGCTACGACCTATTCTGGGAAAACCCGTGCACGATCCGACTTCCGGATTCGTGGGTGTCAATCGAGATACGTTGCGAGTATTCAGCGGTAGCTTTCCGTTAGAATATCCGGAAATCGAAGCGCTGGTGGTGCTGCAGCGCAAGCGATTCCGCTTTGAAGAAGTGCCGGTGCGGATGCGGAAGCGCAAAGCCGGGCGCAGCAGCATTACCGCGATAAAATCGTTGTATTACATCATCCACGTTCTGCTGGGCGTGTTTGTGAACATCCTGAAGTTTGAAGGCCGCCGGAGGAAAGACTAAGCATGGATCGCCTGTTAAACGTGATGACCATTCTCAGCCTGGTTTTGATGGCTGTAGTTCTGTTTTCTGTCCGCCGCTCGCATATTCGCGTGGAGTACTCGGTGAGCTGGCTGGGCGCGGCCTTTATCCTGCTGGTGGTTTCACGCTCGCCCGGCGCGCTGTATTGGATCGCCACCGAGCTTGGCCTCACGGATCCTCCGCTGGCGCTACTGATTCTTGTCTTTGTCGTATTCCTGGTGGTGATTTACCGGCTATCGGTGGTGATCTCCGATCTGAAGGACGCCAACATCGCCATGGCCCAGCGGATGGCCATTCTTGAATTCGAGCTCCAGAGTTTGAATGAAAAGCAGTAAAACCGCCAACAAGCCCAAGCGATCCGCGACCACCATGGTTCAAGCCGCGCCCGCCCGCGAGGCGAAGCTTTGGCACTATGCGCTCGGATTCTTCATCGCGTTTTGCGCGCTCTATCAAGTGTATGCGCCGGCGCTGAATGGTCCGTTCCTGCTGGACGATTCATACCTGCCGTACATGCTGCCGAACTTCTATGTCCTGCCGATCGGCGATTGGATCAGAGGATTGCGGCCGCTGCTGATGTTCAGCTACTGGCTGAACTTCAAGCAATCCGGTAACGAAGTCACCTTCGCTTACCACATGACGAATGTTGTGATCCATTTCTTAAACGGAGCACTGATTTATTTTGCCATCCGAAGGGTGCTGAGCTGGATCAGCGTTGAGAGATGGCGTCAGGAGATTCTTGCGGTATTCTCGGCAGGACTATTTTTGTTTCATCCCATCCAAACCGAATCGGTGAGCTACGTCGCCAGCCGGTCGGAAACGCTGAGCCTGTTCTTCATACTTGCGGCTTATGTGGTTTTTCTCTATCGCAAGAGCGCGAGCATAGGGGTGGGAATCGCTGTGATGATTCTGCTCCTTTTCGGCGCGGCACTTCTTACGAAAGAACACAGCGCGGTGCTGCCGGCGCTCCTGTTGCTCACTGACTATTATTGGAATCCCGGATTCACATTCGCAGGCATCCGGCGCAACTGGAAGCTGTACGTTCCAATTTTGATCGGCGCGGCGGTGGGTGCGGGGTTTGTCTTCCGAATCTTGAGCCAGTCGCGCAGCGCCGGGTTCGGTCTGAAGGATTTCACCTGGTACCAATACTTCTTCACCGAGTGCCGCGTGATTTGGGACTACGTGCGGATGTTTCTGCTGCCGTTCAGCCAGAATCTCGATTATGATGTTCACGTGTCACGAGGTGTGCTGGAGCAGGGCGCGATCTTTGGACTGATCGGATTGATCGCGGTGTCGGTTGTCGCGTGGATCTACCGGCGGCGCTTCCCACTGGCTTCCTACGGATGGTTCACGTTCTTGATTCTGATGGCGCCGACGTCGTCATTCGTGCCGATTCGCGATCTGAAGGTGGAGCATCGTTTGTACCTGCCCTTCATCGGGCTGCTATTCATCACGGTGGAATTTCTGCGGCGTTGGAAGACTCGCCAGTCTACTCTGATTTCGGTGCTCGGCCTGGTGGTGCTGGCCGAGGGAGCGCTCGCCTATCAACGAAACCAGTTGTATAGCAGCACGGTGGAAATCTGGAAAGATACGGCGGCGAAATCGCCCGCGAAGGTACGCCCGCGATTTCAGCTCGCGTACGCGTACTATCAGGCGCAACGGTGCGGCGAAGCCGTGGAGGAGTACGCGAAGGCGGCGCAGATTGAGCCGCCCAAGTTCGATCTGTTGCTGGATTGGGCGCTGGCGTACGACTGTTCGGGAAAACCCGATGACGCCGTCGCCAAGCTGGAACGGGCTGCGTCCATTACTAAGAACGCGCATGTGTATTCGCAGATCGGCATGGAATATGGCAAGCAGCGCAAATATCCAGAAGCCTTGGACGCGCTGGCAACGGCCGAACGGCTGAATCCCAAATTTGAAATGACCTATGTGTACCGCGGCAACATCTACGAGGTGCAAGGCGACAAGGCGCGGGCGGCCGAGGAATACCGGCGGGCGCTCGGGATCGATGACTTGCAGTACAACCAAGCGGCTCGCGACGGGCTGACGCGCCTCGGCCACTAGATGCTGCGCATCGGAGTGAACGCGCTTTACTTGATCCCCGGAGGTGTGGGCGGCACCGAGATTTATCTCCGAAATCTGCTGGCGGCTCTGGCCGAGATTGATTCGGTGAACCAATATGTTGTGTTCACCAATCGCGAGACTGGCGCAGACCTGGTGCCTCGGCACGCGAATTTCGTGAACGCGCCTCAGGGCGTTAACGCGGCGTTTCGGCC
>PMOK01000233.1:16009-29667 GCA_003162425.1 Bryobacterales bacterium
ATGGTTACGGTGTTTCACGATTTGCAACACAAGCGGCATCCGGAATATTTTCGCTGGTTCGATCTGCCGTTTTGGAACTTCTTTCTGTGGGCGTCGGCTAGGCGGTCGCGCGGGTTGATCGCGGTGTCTGGGGCTACGCGAGATGATTTGGAACGGTACTACGGCGTGGGAGCGCGCGTGATTCATCACGGCGTGGAGCGGGAGTTTTTTGAGATTGCCCGAGCTAGGGCGCCTAAGGATTATTTACTCTGTGTTTCTACTTCGCATCCGCATAAGAATTTGATTGCGCTCTTGCGAGCGTTTGGGCAAGCCGGAGGCTTACCCTACTTGGTGATGACTGGGGTGCGCGGGTTTGCGGCGCGAGAGGTAGAGGAGATGGCCGGTGATTCGGTGAAGATTACCGGATGGATTCCGCGCATGGAACTATACGAGCTGTTTCGTGGGGCGCGGGGGTTTATTTATCCTTCAACTTTCGAGGGCTTTGGAATGCCGGTGCTGGAGGCGATGGCGGCTGGAGTGCCAGTGGCTTGCTCCGACATTCCGCCGTTGCGGGAAATCGCCGGATCGACTGTCCACTATTTCGATCCCGCGAGCGTGACTGAAATTCGGGATGCGCTGGAGCGGTTGGCTGCGGGCACGATCCCAACCGAGGCGGCGCAAGAGCGGGCGGCGCAGTTTACCTGGGAGAAAACCGCGCGCGAAACTCTGGACTATCTCAGCAAGTCCTCGAGCTGAACTTTGGTGTCGGTTTTTGAATCGCGATATTTCACAATGATGGGCGCGGCCAGCGAGAGGCCCCAGTCTCTCCCAGGTCCTATGGTAATGGCGCGTGATCCAGGCACAACTACGGCACGTTCGGGGATCACCAGCGGCTCATCGTCGCTTGAACGGTAAATCTCGCCGCGCACAACATCATAGACGGCAGTGGACCGGTTCAGAATTGTGCCGCTTCCCAACACCGCGCCTCGCTTGACGATGGTCCCTTCATACACGCCGCAGTTGCCGCCCACCAGCACTTCGTCCTCAATGATTACGGGCATCGCGCCCACCGGTTCCAGCACACCGCCGATCTGCGCGGCGGCCGAGATATGGCAATTGGAGCCCACTTGCGCGCAGCTTCCCACCAGCGCGTGCGAATCGATCATGGTGCCGTCGCCCACCCAGGTTCCGGTGTTGATGAACATGGGCGGCATGCAGGTGACTCCTTGGCCGATGTAACAACCGTCGCGGATGCTGGAACCGCCGGGGACGATCCGCACGCCGTCGCAAGGGCCGATCCGTTTTACGGGAAAAGTGGCTTTGTCGAACCAAGGCTGCCGAACGGTGTTAATGGACATATCCACGGTAACGCCCATGCGGAAGCCGATCAAGATGCCTTTTTTCACCCAGGCATTCACGCGCCATCCGGTGTTGGTAGAAGGGTCGGGCTCGGCCGCGCGAATCTCGCCCGCGTTCAGTGCCTGCTTGAATTTCTGAAAGAGCTGGAAATGTTCTTCGCTGTAAATTTGAGGACGTTGGTCGAAGAGCTGCTCGATCTCAGCCTGCATGCACGCTCCGGCCGGCCAGCAATCCGAGAGTCTCCAGCACCTTTTCGATCTTGGCGAGATTGGCTTGGTTGGGAGCGCACATCGGAAGCCGCCACACTGGTTCGAGCAATCCCATCAGCGCTAGCGCCGCCTTTACCGGAATCGGGTTCGACTCCACAAAGTTCACATCCATCAGCGGCAGATATTTGCGTTGCAGGTCGCGCGCGGCGGCGAAATCGTTGGCAAGGGCGTATTGCGCAAGCGCAGTCATCTCCGCGGGAATCTCGTTTGACACTACGGAAACGATTCCGCGGCCGCCCAGCGCGATCAGCGGAAGGGTAATCGCATCGTCGCCCGAGAGCACCGTGAAATTAGGAGGAACCAGGTGCAGCACCGCTGCCATTTGACCGATGTTGCCGGACGCTTCCTTCACGCCCGCGATGTACTCTACTTCGGAGAGCCGCTTCAGCGTGGCGGGCTCGACATTCACGCCGGTGCGGGATTGCACGCTGTAGACAATCACAGGAAGTTTCACCGCCTGAGCGATCGCTTTATAGTGCTGGTACAATCCCTCCTGGGTCGGCTTGTTGTAGTAAGGCGTCACGGAGAGAATGCCGTCCGCTCCCATGGCCTTGATCTCTTTGGCTAGCTCGATCACTTCAGCGGTGTTGTAGCCGCCCGCGCCCGCGAGCACCGGCACGCGGCCCTTCGCTTCTTCGAGTGTGATCTCCACCACGCGAAGATGTTCCTTGTGCGTGAGCGTAGGACTTTCGCCTGTCGTCCCGCACGGCACCAGGAAGTTGATGCCTTGATCGATCTGGCGCTTCACCAGCGAGCGGAGCGTGAATTCGTCCAACGAGCCGTCTTTGCGGAAGGGAGTAACCAGCGCGGTGCCGCAGCCTTGAAATAGCATGTCAACCTCCAAACAGGACGTCGCTGAATTCGTAGCAGCCTTTGCGTCCGATAATCCATTGTGCCGCTTTCAGAGCGCCACGGGCGAAACCCTCGCGGTTGCGGGCGGTGTGCCGCAGGGTGATGGTGTCGGCGGCGGAATCGAAACCGATCTCGTGAGTGCCCGGATGCGCGCCCGCGCGGCTGGAGCTGGCGTCGATGGCGCGGTTGAATCCTGATGCGCGCATCTGTTCCACCAGCTTCAAGAGCGTACCCGAAGGCGCGTCTTTCTTAGTGATGTGATGGATCTCCCAGGCCCACGCGCCGTACTCTTTTTCGTTTTGGAACAAACGCGCGGCTTCGGCTACCAGGCGCGTGAAGACGTTCACGCCCACCGAGAAGTTCGGGCTCCAGACCAGCGCCGAATCGTTCTTGCTGACGATCGCTTTTACTTCATCGAGGTGTTCCAACCAGCCGGTGGTGCCGACCACGATCGGAATTCCGAGCGCTGCAATCGTGGCCACGTTTCCCGGAACCGAGGAAGGCACGGAGAATTCCACCGCGACATCGGCGCCTTGGAGTGATTCGTTGCGATCGACATCGATGCGGGCGGTGACGGTGAACCCGTATTCGGGGGCAAGTTGATCGATGAGGCGGCCCATTTTGCCGTAGCCGACGATAGCGAGATTAGGCATAAAAATGAGGCAGGCATTCAGCCCAATGCCACTTAGTCTTCCCACAACCACTGAGTCCCCATGCATTGGTGGGGCGGTCCCCCTGGACCGCAGCCGACGCCCACGTCGGCTTGCCCGGTTTGGTTGAGGCTGATTTCATTACCGAAGAGCGGGTCCAGGGGGACCCGCGCAGACCAGGGGGTCTGCCCCACCACCGCACCGAAATCCCGACTTCCGAAAAACTAAGTGACATTGGGCATTCAGTCTGCCAAATCTTAGGCATCGAAGACCGCCGGATCTAATTCGGTGAAGAATTCGCGATGCAGCGCCTGTACCGCGGCCGTCAGATCCTCGCCCGCGACCACGAAACCTAGATTGAGCGCGGAAGCGCCTTGGGATACCATGCGCACGTTGATGCTCCCCAGCGCGTTGAAGATTCTCGCCGCCACTCCTGGAGTGCGGCGGATGTTTTCGCCCACCATGCAAATGATAGCTTGATTTTCGTCCACCCAAACTTCGGAAAACTCGCGCAGCTCGCCCAGGATTCCCTCCAGCCGCCCAGTTTCGTCCACCGTGAGCGACACGCTGACCTCGGACGTAGCCACCATGTCCACCGAAGTTTCGTAGCGATCGAAAATCTCGAAAATACGCCGCATGAAACCGTGCGCCATGAACATGCGCGTGGATCGTATGTTGAGCACCATCACCTTGCTTTTGCAGGCGATGGACTTCACGGCGTTGGTGCTGGCCACGCCTTCCGACAGAATCCGCGTCCCCTCCACTTGCGGGCGCCGCGAGTTCAGGATGAGCACCGGAATGTTTCGATCGATGGCCGGAAGGACAGTGGCCGGGTGCAGCACCTTTGCGCCGAAATATGCCAGCTCCGCGGCTTCCGTGAAAGAGATCACCTTCACGCGATGCGCGTCCGGACAAACTGTCGGATCGGCCGTCAACATTCCATCCACGTCGGTCCAGATCTGGATCTCCTCGGCGCCGATGCCTGCGCCGGCAATGGAAGCGGTGAAATCGGATCCGCCGCGGCCGAGCGTAGTGGTGATTCCGTCCTCAGTGGCGCCAATGAAGCCGCCCATCACCACCACGCGATGTTCGGCGAGAGGTGGAATCACGGCAGCCAGCTTCGCATACGTGACGTCGAACAGTGGAACTGCTTGCGTGTGCCGACGGTCAGTGACAATCAGCTTGCGAGCATCCACATGAACGGCGTTCAATCCGTGGTGATTGAAGAAATTGGTAACGATGAGGCTGGAGAGCCGCTCGCCGAAACTCGAGATAGCGTCGATGGAGCGCGGGGTGAGTTCGCCCAGCACGGCCAGTCCCTTCACCAGCTCGGTGAGTTCCTGGAAATGCTCTTCCACGGTGCGCTCCATGCCGGACTCGCGCAAGTGGAAATCCCGCAAGGCCACCAATTCCCGTAGCGCTTCTTCGCGCTGTCCACTCACTGCCAGATTCGCGATCTTGAGCAAGCGGTTGGTGGTCTTTCCCATGGCGGAAACCACCACCACCGGCTTGCGGTGCAGCCTGGATTTTACGATGCCGGTTACGCGTTCGAGAGCCGCCGCGGATTCGACGGACGTGCCGCCGAATTTCATGACGATCATCAGTCCAGCAGGCCTTCCGAATACATCAGCTCGGCGTTCAACACCGCTGCTCCGGCGGCGCCCCGAACAGTATTGTGGCCGAGCGCGATGAATTTATAATTCAACACCGGGCATTCGCGCAAGCGTCCAACGAATACAGACATTCCGCGTTCGCGCTCCACGTCCCGGCGCGGCTGCGGCCGATCATGCTCTGTTAGATAAATCAGAGGGTGCGGCGGTGCACTGGGAAGTTTTCGTTCCTGCGGCAAACTGCTGAAACTTTCGATCGCGTGGATGAGCCCGGCTATTCCCGGCTTCTGCTCCAGCTCGACGCTGGTAGCGACCATGTGGCCGTCCACCACAGGCACGCGATTGCACTGAGCGCTGACCTTGGCCGCCAGAGGACGGATGCTATCGCCGGTGAAATCGCCCAGAATTTTCTGCGTCTCGCGCTGCATCTTCTCCTCTTCACCGGCGATGTACGGAATTACATTGCCGTTGATATCGAGAGACGCGACCCCCGGATAGCCCGCGCCCGAGAGAGCTTGCATAGTGGTTACCATCACGCGCGTGATGCCGAACTGCTTCAGCGGCGCGAGCGCCATGGCCAGGACTATCGTGGAGCAATTGGGATTGGTGGCGATTTGCCCTTTCCATCCGCGGTGGCGCTGTTGCAGTGGAATGATTTTCAAATGATCCGGGTTCACTTCCGGAATCAGCAGCGGAACATCAGCATCCATGCGATGATTGCGCGAGTTCGATACCACCACGTGGCCGGCCTGCGCGAACGCCTGCTCGATCTCAGTCGCGACTGAAGCGTCCATCGCGGAAAAAACCAGTCGCGGGGCGTTACCGGGCTTGCACTCTTCCACGTGCATGCCTTCGACGCTCGCGGGCATTGCGCCGTCCAGCCGCCAGTTGGTGGCGTCGCGATAAGGCTTCCCAGCCGAACGGTCGCTCGCGCCCAGCCACGTGATGTCGAACCACGGATGACCTTCGAGGAAGGTTATAAACTCCTGGCCCACCATGCCGGTTGCGCCTAGGATTCCAACTTCAATTCTCGGGTTCACTGTATTAACTGCTTGACCATCCTCTTGTAGATTTGGATTGCTTCCAGTATCTCGCGCTTTGGAATGCGTTCTTCGGACGTGTGGGCGACATGAATAGAGCCAGGCCCGAGCAAGTAGGGCCGGCCCCAGCTATCGCCGAAAGATGGAATGTCGGTGGTGTAGGCAACCACTGTTGTTTCAAATCCGGGCAGCGACCCCAGGTGAACGGCCGGCACGAACAGGACTTCGTTCAAATCCACCTTGCCGTTAACGGCTTTTCGGGCGGCCGCGCGTGTCGCATTGCCGTCGTCAACCAGGCGGATGAACACTTCGGCTCGAGCCTGATCCGGAATCACGTTTGGCGCGCGGCCCCCGCTGATGGTGCCGATGTTCAGCGTGCTGGCTCCCAGGATCGGGTCTGTCGGGAGTGCGACATGACGTAGCGTGTTCAGCGCATCCAGCAATTTTAGGATGGCGGAATCGCCCAGTTCCGGGTAAGCCGAATGGGCCATACGGCCGCTCGCGACCACTTCCAGCCTTAGCGCGCCTTTGGATCCGAGCGCCAGCTTGTTTTCGGTCGGCTCGCCGTTGATCAGGAATTTCGATCCACGCGGATGCTTCGCGGCCTCGAGAGCGCCCGTACTGTTGCGTTCCTCGCCCACCACAAACAGCAGCGCCAGATTGCGTACGCCTTCGGTCAACAATTCTTCTGTGGCGAAGATCATGGACGCAATGATGCCTTTGGTGTCGCATGAGCCGCGTCCCCAGATGTGAGTTTCGTCCTCGCGGGAAGGGAAGAAGGGCGGCACCGTATCGATGTGCGTGGAGAGCGTGACCACCGGATCGCCCCACCAGGCCAGAACATTGAAACGGTTCGGGAAGCGGTTTGCCTCAACGGGGATGCGCTCCACATGGCCGCCATGGCGCGCGGCGAGCTCCGAGAGGTGCGCGAATAGCGCGTTGCCGACACGCTCCTCGTTTTCGGTAATGGACTCGATGTCCACCAACGCCCGTGTTAGTTCGAACACATTCATAAACGTATGGGAACGATGAGACTCGGGGCCGCGCTCGAGAGGATCTTCTTCAGGATATCAGAGTAGGGCAAGGCTCCGGCTTGCCCAGGACAAGCCGGAGGCTTGTCCTACTGTCACTGCAGCGGTTGCGCCTCGAGCCCGGCAGCACCCGGGGTTTCAATCGGGAGTGCCAGGGCTCTTACAATGCCGGGCTGGAACAAGTAGAACCTGAGTCTGCATATGTGACAACGATGCGGATGGACCCCAAGCATTCGGAGAATCGGGTCTTTGCGAACTCGGGCTGCCGATGGCCGAAACGCTTGGCAGCCGCAGCGCGGACAGAAATAGATGACACGGACTCGCATGCGAGGCACCTAGCTGCTGAGCAATTTATGGGCCTTGTTTAGAACGCAACCAAGCTGTTGAAAACAAGTGCCTTCTTTCGTCGATACTCTATCTTTTCGGATAATTTCCGGTAACCGGTTGGATAGAATCTCTTTTTCTTTCCAGTTCTGTCGATTTATACTCCATGACGCCCGTCTGCTATTCTGCTGATGGAAGCGGCAAGCGGCGTGAAATTTCCCTCTCATGGCATTCCGGATACTGATTCGCTGGAGCAAGTCGGATAGGATGCGACCAGAGGCAACTCGGGGGTACCGGATTCGGCCACGGTCCTTTGTTTTTTCGGTCGGTTTCCACTGCGTTGTAGTCGCGTCTCTCTTCCTGATTCCGGCCTATACGAACTCCGAGTCAAAACGACCCATCTACGACGAACTGGTGCATCCGGAAGGGCACAAGATCATTTGGTACAACTTTCGAAAGGAACCGCTGCCGGACGTAGATCCCGCGAAGAGAATAGGAACGTTCCCGAAGCCACGCGGCCGAGAGCTATCGCGGGAAGCGATTATCGCGATGTCGCCGAAAGCGAAATCTTCCAAGCAATTTATTTGGCAACCGGTACCGAAGCTCGAGATTCACCATGATATACCAGCTCCGAACGTGGTGGCCAGAATGAACACCGCGGTGGTTGCGCCGCCGGAGCCGAAGAAGGAAGTGCGGCCGGAGATCGAGGCGCCTCGTGCGCCCGAGCTCAACACCTCGCCTCAAACGCCGAATGGTGATTTGAAGCGCGCTCTGGAGGCCAACCAGGCAATCGCAATCCCTAAACCTGTCAAAGCTTTTGTGCCGCCGCCTCCGCAGCCCGCACGCCAGGCTCGTTTGACGATTCCGGTTCAGCCGGCGGAAGTCGCGTTGCCGGATGCGTCTATCGTGGGGAGTCCAAACATCCGGAACCCATTGCCGGAAGGCATCGGCGCGCCATCGTTCTCGAAAGGTGCGGCCCCGCCACCGAACGGCGAGCCAGGGTCCACCAACAGCGCGGGCAACGCCAAGACTGATATCGCGGTGGCCAGCTTGCATCCCGGAAACGGCCCTGTACCGGAGGGATCGCGCGGAGGTCAGTTTTCTAAGGCTCCTACGCTCGGTGAACCGGCTAGTGGTGAAGTGAGCGGGTCAGGTTTGACGGTGCCGAATCTTAGCATCAAGGAGGACCGAAGCAAGGCCGCTGGGCCTCCGCAGGTTTTCAAGGCGACCATTTACGCGGACAAGGTGCGGAGCGTCCCGGTGTCGACTTTGTCGGTTCCGTTGCGGCCGGGCTCTCGAACCATTCCAAGAACAATCGACGCCCGCTTCCAGGGTCGTGACGTGTATACGATGGTGATTCCGATTGAAAATCTTCCGAGATACTCGGGCGATTGGATTCTCTGGTTTGCTGAGCGGGATCAAAAGACCGGCGACCGTCCTTCTTTGCGGGCTCCCATTCCACTGCGTAAAGTTGAGCCTCTTGAGGAGCCACTGGCCAGCGCACGGACGGAGTTTCGAGTCCAACTCTTAGCGTTGATCAAAAGGGACGGCAAAGTTGAGGGCATATCGCTGCTGCGGAACCTGGCTCCGGCCATGGAACAGGCTGTAATTCAGGATCTGGCGTCTTGGGAATTCAAACCAGCGACGCGTGATGGAGTGCCAGTGGATGTGGATATTGTTGTCGAGATTCCATTCAGCCTCCCCCCGGAGATCGCGCGACGCGTGGGTGCTGACGAAAAGCCCACAACCACGCCCCGCGGCGTGGGGCGTTAGATTCGCGGCTCTAATAAAGTCCAAATAGTTTGAATTAAATGTCCCTCACTTACGTGCGGGGCTATCGCCTATCGGACTGAGCCCGAGTAAGTGGTTAGTTTAGAACGTCTGCCCCTTCTCGTACCAGTACTTTAATCGCGTAGTATTACTTGAGTTTGATTGCTCGGACCTTAGTCTGGAGTCTACTATCCAGGAGCGGGGAGCCAACATGCGTCTGATCTGTACCACGATAGCCATTCTGTTCCTGGCTGTTGCGGCCGAGGCGAATCCGGTTGAATTCGACACGCATACATACAATTTCGCGCTGATTGGCGGCGGAGGCGGCGAGTCGGGTGTTCTCGACTCAGATCTGAGTGTCGAGACTTTTTGTGACAATTTCAACAACGAGATCTATGTTCCCCACACGGGCTATTCGGCTTATCTGTCCACGCTGACGACGGGTTCAGACCTTAGCCATACGCGGTTTGGCTCAAACTCGAGTTGGCAGACCGTGACTATTGACGATGGCGATTCCAATGATGCCGCGGATTCGGCCATCATCAATGACGCGAATTCGCTGGGCAGATATCAGATGGCGGCCTTCCTGGTCTCGCAGTATCAAACCAATCAAGGAAGTAACGCAACCAACAATGGGCTCCAGGCCGCGATTTGGGATATTCTCGATCCGGCCAGTTCTCCGGCAGCGCCGACGTATGCGAATGCAGCCGAGGCTCTGGAAGAAGCCACGGAATGGTATGCCAACCCGAATGCTAACAGGTCTTTTCTCGCGGACTTTCTGATAGTCAGCGATTCCATCATGAGCTGGAACGGAGCTGGGAATCCTCTGAGTGGCGGATTCCAGGAACAGCTCACCATGGTGATAACGCCGGTGCCGGAGCCTCACACCGCCGTGTGGATTCTGATGGGTTTGTTTTCCATTTTCGCCTGCCCGCGTTGGCTGGCGTCCGGGATGAAATCGTCGAAGGCGCAAGGTTAGAAATGCTAATGTTCCCGCGAAACGATAGCTCTCAAAGTACTTGTTTTCATGGGACTTATCAAACTGTTACGCCGGAAGTACCAGTACTTGTGCCGGGTGACCGTACTAGTACGCACTAGACCGATTTCACCTGGTTTTAAGTGTTTTTCGAGTTCTAAATAGAGTAAGCTAAAGCTCTGCGACTTGGGTGTAGCCCAGAGTGGAACCAAGTCGGCGTCTGAGGGACCAAGAAGGTATTCTCTCTACCACGCCAGGAGACCGAGGCTGGAGGAGTAGCTCTTGTATCTTATACTTACGCTGGGTATCCTATCAGTTCTAATGGCCTTAGTTCTGACGCCAATCGTGCGCGACGGCGTCGGCAGGTTCGGCTTTCTTGACCATCCTGATGGTGTACGTAAGAAGCACGCTACGGCAGTTCCCCGAGTAGGTGGTATAGCCATCGCACTAGCTTACGTAGGCACGTTCGGGATCGCATTCATGCTCCCGTTCAGTTACACGATGGTTATGCGCCAATCGCTTCCCTTCATCCTGGAATTGTCGATGGTTGCGTCGGTGGTTTTTCTTACAGGTGTTTTGGACGATCAAGTGGGATTGAGCGCCTGGCAGAAGCTGATAGGAATCGGCGGCGCGGGCGTGCTGGCTTACTTTGCGGGCATACGGGTGGACATACACCTGCTCCACTTCCTTCCGGCTTGGCCCTGGCTCGGATGTTTGATTACGGTGATCTGGCTGGTGGGCTGCACGAATGCGTTCAATCTAATCGACGGCATGGACGGTTTGGCGTCCGGAGTTGGCTTGGTGGCGACCCTGACGATGTTGATCGCGGCATTGACCCAGGGAAATATGGGGTTGGCTCTTGCCACCATGCCGCTCGCGGGTTGTTTGCTCGGATTCCTGCGTTACAATTTCAACCCAGCTTCCGTTTTTCTCGGTGATAGCGGCAGTCTGCTGATTGGTTTTCTGCTGGGGTGCTTCGGTGCACTGTGGAGCGAGAAATCGGTCACGCTGATAGCGCTGACGGTTCCACTTCTGGCACTGTCCATACCGCTGATGGACGTCGTACTTTCCGTGTTGCGGCGCTATTTACGGTACCGGCCGATTTTTGCTCCGGACCGCGGACACATTCACCATAAGCTTTTGGATCGGGGTCTGAGTCCCAAGAAAGCCGTGCTGACCATCTATGGATTCTGCAGCGTGGTTGCGGTTCTATCCCTGCTGATGACTTCGGTGCAGATCCGATTCAGCGGGCTGATCGTGATAGCGTTCTGCGCCATGGCCTGGTTTGGAATCCGGCATTTGGAATATGCCGAGTTTGCAATGGCGGGCCGGATGTTTTTGCAGGGACGGTTCCGGCACATCATCGATTCCGAGACGAAGCTGGTTGACTTTGAAAGAGCGTTGGGACAGGCGGCCAATTTGGAGGAGTGTTGGAAGGAACTGGTCACCTGGAGCCGCGACTTCGGGTTCCAAGGGATTCAAATGAGTGTCAACGGGACACTGCTTGAGGATTTTGGAACCCACGACAGCAAGGGTGTCTGGGAATTGCGCATCCCGCTGCCCGACGCACAATACGTAACGTTCTTCCGCAGCCTGGATTCCGCGTCCAGCCCGCTCATATTGAGCGCACTGGTCAGTTCGGTGCAGCGGGGCCTCGCGGGCTCTCTCAACAAGGGCGCTGCTCCAGAGCCCGAAGTGGTTCGGATCCCGGCCTCCGCCGAGCTTTACTACACGGCGCGCGCAGCCGCTGGTGGCGGGAAGGTTACCCACTAGCCCGCTCTCGACGCTGAATTTTTACTACTGCCGTGCGTCGCCAGGAGTGGCGACGGGGCACGCAAAGTGCGTGCGCTACGCGCGTGCCGCGTTCGCACCCCGGACGAACGAATGCAAAGTGGGGCGGACCCCCCTGGTCCGCGGCCGACGCCTACGTCGGCCTGCTGCTGGTATTNNNNTTTCGATGCTAAAGTTCGGGCGCCGACAGCCCAGTCAGGAATGAATGGATTGCGGCGGAGATTCGTTCGCTCGAGTGACCATCGCCGTAAGGATTGTGGGTGCGCGCCATCCGATCGTATGCCTGGCGGTCTTCAAGCAAGATCGTCGCTTCCCTCACGATGCGGTCTTCGTCCGTCCCAACCAACTTCACCGTTCCGGCGACGACGGCTTCGGGCCGTTCGGTTTTCTCGCGCAAAACCAGGATCGGTTTGCCGAGTGACGGTCCTTCTTCCTGAACTCCTCCCGAATCGGTGATCAACAGGTAGGCCCGGCGCATCAGATCGACGAACGGCACGTAGCTCTGCGGCTCAATCAACCGCACGTGAGGATGCCCTTCCAAATGGCGATGTACCGGATCCTGCACATTTGGATTTGGATGTACCGGATAGACCAGTTGAACATCGGCTCGGTCCGCGATCCTGGCCAGGGCGCGGCAGATTCGCTCGAATCCTTCTCCGAAGCTCTCGCGGCGATGTGCTGTCACGACGATCAGTTTCTTGGTTGGGTCCAGTTCCGGCCAATCGCGGCCTTCCAATTTGCGCTGCTCCAGGCCATCGCGGACGTAGAGCACGGCGTCGATTCCGGTATTGCCGGTAACGCTGATGGAAGCCGGCGCAATCCCCTCACCCCGCAAGTTCTGGGCTGCCTGCTCAGTCGCGGCGAAGTGGAGTTCGGTGATACGGGAGGTCAGCACCCGGTTCATCTCTTCGGGAAACGGCTGGCTGAGGTCGCCCGTGCGCAGCCCAGCCTCTACGTGCGCCACTGGAACGCGTGAATAGAAACCCGCCAGTGCACCACACAGCGTGGTGGTGGTGTCGCCCTGCACCATCACCATGTCGGGCCGCTCTTCGCCCAGAACTTTTTCCAGTCCCGCCAGTATCCTGGAGGTGGACTGAAACAGTGTTTGGCCCGGCAGCATGAGATCCAGGTCGTGGTCCGGTTTCACGTCGAACGCCTCGAGCACCTGATCCAGCATTTCGCGATGCTGCGCGGTAACGCATACTCTCACATCAAATTTAGTGGGTTCTTCGCGAAGCCGCCGAACCACCGGGCAGAGCTTGATCGCTTCCGGCCGGGTGCCGAATATCAAGAGAATCTTGTGCATTAGTTTGATGCCGATGTTTCGCTTCCGGGCCATCGGTTGGTCCCGCTTGAGACGAGGGCCCAAGTCTTCGGTCGAGCAGGAGCAGTAAGGTTTTGCGGGCTGTTCGAAACAGGCGCATTTTGCTTTCGCCCTGTTTCAAGTCATACCTCAGAATGAGGGGAACTTCCCCGAACACCAGGTTAGGCACCCGCCGCATCTTCAGTAGGATGTCAACCATGCACTGGAAACCGTCCTGATCCACGAAGCGATCTCCATAAGCATGCAGGGCCTTCGATAGCGCGTCACTACGGTATGCTCTATATCCGCAAGTATAATCCCGCACCCCACGGATGGGAAACACCACTCGCATCAGCTTCGAGGCTGCATAACTTATCAAGCGGCGATGCAAAGAAAGACCAATTACCCTGGCGCCGGGCTGGTAACGCGAGGCAATCACGACATCATAACCCTCTTGGATCATTCGAACCATCCGTAAGATCAGGCCCGGCGACTGCGTTTCATCAGCGTCCATGGTCACGATCACGTCTTTCGAGTTCGAAATCTGATTGGCGTAACCGAGGCCATCCCGAATGGTTGGGCCGAGCCCTTGATTCTGATCGTGCGTATACACCTTCAGCGGCAACTGCGCCGCTTGTTCCTTCAAGATTTCCGCGGTCCGATCTGAGCTGCCATCATTTACCACTATGATTTGAAAATCCAGG
>PMOK01000156.1 GCA_003162425.1 Bryobacterales bacterium
ACTCCGGCATACATTTCGCCAAAACCGCGCAGTTCGGCAAACCGGGCGTCGGCAGAAGTGCCGACGCGGCACGTATGAGTACGTGCGCCACAATGGGTTCAACACTTTCCCGGGCGTCACAAAAACTTAACGGCATTGGGCTGAAGCCTGCCCCACTTGGTATCGCCGATACCAGGCGACGAACCCTCCCGGAACAACGAGCCTCGGAAATATGCAGGCTCGCCGCCGCGGTCACGCCAGCAGCTTCTTGACCAGGTTGCCCGACACGTCCGTCAACCGGAAATCGCGGCCCATATAGTGATACGTCAGCCGCGTGTGGTCGAACCCCAGACATTGCAGAATGGTGGCCTGCAAATCGTGAACGTGGATTTTGTCTTCCACGATGTTGAACCCCAGGTCGTCCGTTTTGCCAACAACCTGTCCACCCTTGATTCCGCCACCGGCCATCCACATGCTGTACGCCAGCGGATGATGATCGCGGCCGGCATTCTCTGGGTCCGCCGTGTTGCGGATCTCAACCATGGGCGTACGCCCGAATTCCCCGCCCCAAATCACCAGCGTAGAATCCAGCAATCCACGCTGCTTCAGGTCCTTCAAAAGCGCGGCCGTGGGCTGATCGGTGATGTCGCAATTTTTCTTGAGATCGCGATTCAGATTGGTGTGCTGATCCCAACTGGCGTGCATCAGCATCACGAAACGAACGCCGTGCTCCACCATGCGGCGGGCTAACAAACAGTTGGTCGCAAACGGACGCGTCGGCTCCTTATTCACTCCGTACATTTCGAGGGTGCTGGCCGATTCTTTCGAAAAATCCAGCAGCTCGGGCGCGGCCATCTGCATGCGAAATGCTAACTCATAGGAAGCGATGCGCGATGCGATTTCGACATCGCCGGTGCTCGCAAGGTGCGCCTGGTTCAGATCGCGCAGTGCGTCGAGACCTGCGCGCTGCGTTTCGCGAGTGACGCTTGAGGGATTGGAGAGGTAGACAATCGGGTCGGCCGCGCTGCGAAACTGCACGCCCTGGTAGGTGGATGGCAGAAAGCCGCTCGAAAAATTCGATTCGCCGCCGCTGGTTCCCACACCCGAGCTCAACACCACAAAGCCCGGTAGATTTTCCGACTCGCTCCCCAATCCATATAACGTCCACGCTCCCAGCGTCGGGCGTCCAATTTGCGTGCTGCCGCTCATTAGCAGCAACTGGCCGGGATGATGATTGAACGCGTCCGTGTACATGGAGCGGATCAGGCAAATATCGTCGGCGCAGGAAGCCGTGTGAGTGATGAAGTCCGAATACTCGGCGCCGCATTGGCCGTAGGGTTTGAATTCGCGCGGGCTGGCCAGCACCGCGGCGGTGGGCTTTATGAACGCCAGCTTGAGCTGGCTGGTCATGGAGGGCGGCAGCGGCTGGCCCTGCCACTTTTTGAGCTCGGGCTTCGGATCGAAAAGATCCACTTGGCTGGGAGCGCCTTCCATGAACATGAAGATGACGTTCTTGGCTTTGGGCGCGAACGGCGGCGCTTTGGGAGCGAGCGGGTCGGTGCGTTTGCCCGCTCCGAGCGCGCTGCCGTTCAGCAGATTTGCCAGCGCAATGGTCCCCAGGCCTCCCGCGCAATCGCGCAGGAACAAGCGCCGGCTGTGAATTTGCTTGAACTCTTGGAAAGTCATCTTTACTCTCTTGTTATAAATTCGTCCAGGTTAAGCAGCACGCGGCTTACGCCCACCCAGGCGGCTGCATCCAGCGCGTCCACTCCTTGCGGATGGAATGGCTGCATGTTTTCCGGCGCTTTGGGGTCCTTCGCCAGCAACTGCTTCTGCTGCTCGAAGTATTCCATCAGCCGCNNTCGAAAGCGTAATCCATGCGTTGCGGCAAGCTGCCAGGCATCTCCTCCAGAACACGCGTCGCTAGCGCCTGCGCGGCCTCAAAGAAGACGGGATCGTTCAGCAGATTCAGAGCCTGCAGGGGCGTGTTCGAACGGCCACGGCGCGTACACGTGGTATTCGAATCCGGCTCGTCGAAGTTCATCAACATCGGATACGGCGTGGTTCGCTGGAAATGGATGTAGAGCCCGCGGCGGTAACGATCGGGTCCTGTGCTCTCCGTCCAATTCACGTTGCCTGCGTATCCAAGCTCGGCAACTCCGGCAGGCTGCGGCGGCTTCACGCTTTTTCCGCCAATCGATGTGTTGAGCAAGCCGCTGGCGGCCAGCGCTTCGTCGCGAATGGATTCGGCGGGCAGACGCAATCGCGACTGGCGCGCGATCAGAATATTATTCGGATCGGTGCTTTCCAATTCCTTTCGGACGGTCGAACTTTGCCGGTACGCGGCCGACATGACGATCAGCTTCTCAATGTACTTCACGCTCCAATCGTGATCCTGAAATTCGGATGCGAGCCAATCCAACAATTCCGGATGCGACGGCTTGTCGCCCTGCGTTCCGAAGTTTTCGCTCGATAGCACCAAGCCTCGCCCGAAGAAATCCTGCCACATGCGGTTCACGGCGACGCGCGCCGTTATTGGATTTTCGCGCGACACCAGCCAACGGGCCAGCGTCAGCCGATCGGCGTGCGGCGCGGAAATAGGAGTGAACACCGAAGGAATGTCGGGTTCCACAGCGGCGCCCAGCGCCTGATAATCGCCACCGAGGTGAATGTTCGACTGCGGTGGATTGGGCAATTCTTCCATGACCGGTGCCTGCGTAATCTCGGGAAGAGTCGCCCGCAAATCCTTAAGTTTCTTCCGGGCTTCGTTGAGGAACGCTGACACTGCTTTGTTCTTGTCGAGATCAGGCCCGTGATTTCCGAGGAAATAATCGGTCAACCGATCCGCCTGCCGTTGGGTTCGTTTCGCCCATTCACCTTTCAGGAATCGATCCGCTCCGTCGAAGGAGGCGCGCATTTCCGTCACGGCGAAGTTCCATTCCAGCTCCTTGCCCTGCTCTCGGAACTCTTGTTGGATGCGTGCTTCCCATTGCGCTTGATGCTCGGCCACGCCGTAGTATTCCAGAATTTCCCGGCGCTTCTTGTCGTATTCGGGACGGGCCGCAAGATACGGGCCGATCTCTCCGGGGAGCGGTGCGTCGATATCGATCTCGTCGGCGCGATTGAAGAATGCGAAGAACTGGTAATAATCCTTGTGCGTGATGGGATCAAACTTGTGATTGTGACACTGAGCGCAACCCACCGTCAGCCCCAACCAAACCGTGGCGACGGAGTTGGTTCGATTCACAATTTGTTCGAAGCGCGCCTCGGCGCGATTCACGCCGGCCTCGCGATTGGTGAGGGTGTTGCGTAGGAAACCGGTGGCCACCTTCTGCTCTACTGTCGAGTTCGGCAACAGATCGCCCGCAATCTGCTCAACGGTGAACTCGTCGTATGGCAGGTCGCGATTGAACGCATCGATTACCCATTGCCGGTAGCGCCACGCCCACGGACGCACCAGATCTTTCTCATAGCCGTCGCTGTCGGCATAATGCGCCAGGTCGAGCCACGCGCGGGCGCGCTCTTCGCCATAGTGCGGTGAGGCTAGCAAACGGTCCACTAGCCGCTCATAGGCATCCGGATGTTTGTCATTCAGGAATGCTTCGGTCTCCGCTGGGGTGGGCGGCAATCCGGTGAGATCCAGGCTGAGACGCCGGATCAAAGTGTTGCGATCGGCCTCGGGCGACGGCTGAATGTGTTCCGCCTGAAGCCGCGCCAGGATGAAATTGTCGATCGGATTGCGCGGCCACGCCCGATCGCTTACATCGGGAACTGGCGGACGGCTGAGCGCTTGAAAAGACCAGTGCGATGTTTTCGAATTCGCAGCGTGGCTTGCCACGGCGGGAATCTTGGCGCCTTGATCGATCCAGGCACGCAGCAGTTCGATCTCAGCGGGCGTCAACGGTGCGCCCACGGGCGGCATCCCGAAGCCCTTCTGTGTGCTCGAAACTCGCTGGATCAACTTACTCGCGCCGCTGTCGCCAGGCACCACCACGTTGAGCAACGCGTCAGCTTGGTCCACGCGGAGTCCCTTCATTTGCTGCTGCGGGCCGTGACAGCCCGAGCAGCGTGTGGTGAGGATAGGCTGAACGTCGCGATTGAAATCGACAGCTTTGGTTTGCGCACCGCAGGAGAGAATCAAGCCCCAGACAATAAACCGCATCGCTTACCCGAGTGTAACTCCAAGCGTGTTGGTGGCGCGGGGCCATGCCCTGCGAGAGACCTTGACCTTTTTCGCGGGGCATGGCCCCGCGCCACAACTCCGCTATCCTCAAATTTGGAAAGCATGCAGTTCCGATTCGCCGTCAGCGCCACATTCACCGCCGAACCGATCGAGCCCGTTCTCAACTTTTGGGGGCGCCAGCTACAGACTCCTCTCGAAATCCGGTTCGCGCCTTACAATCAGATCGCCCAGACTCTGACGGACCCAGCAAGTGAGTTCGCCTCGAATCAGCACGGGGTCAACATTCTGTTAGTCCGGCTGGAAGATCTGGCGCAGTTCGACGCGCCGGACACTGTCACGCTGGATCGCCTGGAATCGAATCTCAATGAAGTGATCCGATTGGTCCGCGAGGCCCTTCCTCGCATGGGCGTGCCTTTGATCTTCGTGCTGTGCCCCCCTTCGGAAGCCCGCCGCGAGTTCGCTCACGAGATGGCGCTCCGCATTGAAACCATGCTGGAGGGAACTCCCGGTATTCTGTATCTCAGTCATGAGGAAATCCAGCAACTCTACCCTGTCGCAGCGCCTTCGAGCGCGGAAGGAGAACGGCTGGGACGCATTCCTTACACGGAACTTTACTTCTGCGCGCTCGGCACAGCCATGGTGCGGCTGATGCACGGATTGTATTCGCCGCCGTTCAAAGTGATCGCGCTCGATTGCGACAACACGCTGTGGAAGGGCATCTGCGGGGAGGATGGCCCGCGCGGAGTTACGCTGGACCCCGCGCGCCGCACACTGCAGGAGTTCATGAGGGAGCAACACGATTCGGGCATGCTGCTCGGGATGGCAAGCAAGAACAACGAAGCGGATGTACTGGAGATTTTCGCCACGCATCCGGAGATGCCGCTCCAGCTTCGCCATTTCGTCGCGTGGCGCTTGAACTGGGATGCAAAAAGTTCGAACCTGAGGGCGCTCTCAAGCGAGCTTTCGCTCGGCCTGGATAGCTTCATCCTGGTTGACGACAACCCCAAGGAGTGCGCCGAAGTGGCCGAAAGCATTCCAGAGGTGCTAGCTGTTGCGCTGCCGGCGGAGGCAGACGAGATCCCACATTTTCTCGAGCATATCTGGGCCTTCGATCACGTACTGGTGACAGAAGAGGATCGCAACCGCAGCGCCCACTACAAAACATCTCTGGAGTTCGGACGCGAGTTGAAGCAAGCCTCGAACCTGGAAAGCTTCATGAATGCGCTGGACCTTGAAGTCCACATTCAACCATGCACACCCAGCCAGCTTGGCCGCGTCGCCCAGTTGACCGAGCGTACCAATCAATTCAATTTCACAACCATTCGACGCACCGAGGCGGAGATCGCTGCACTTCTCGCCGATGGAAGGCTGGAATGCCTGACCGTGGATGTGTCGGACCGGTTCGGCGATTATGGATTGACTGGCGTCGCGCTCTTCCGCGCAACCGAACAGGCGCTCGTCATCGATACGCTACTGCTCAGTTGCCGCGTACTGGGGCGCGCCGTGGAGCATCGTGTGTTGGCGTATCTCGCTCGCGAGGCTCAGCGCCGCGGTCTTGAAACGGTGATCGCAACTCTTGAGCCTTCGGCGAAGAATGAGCCGGCGCGGCGATTCCTGCATGAAATCGGCGCGCGCTTTGAGCAGCAGACTGAGTCAGGATTTTGTTACCGCTTCCCGGCAGCGGAACTGCGCGATCTTCAATGGAAGCCTTCGCCGGAGGTTGGCCCCGTCAAGACCTGGGTCGCGCGGCCATTGGCCCACAAACGGCCGGACTACGTACGCATCGCCCGCGAGCTTTCTACTCCGGTCCAGATTCTAGAAGCCGTGCGCTGTAACCCCGCGCGTCAGCAAGGGGACCAGGGTACCGAAGCGCGCCTGGCGCAAATCTGGTCCGAGCTTCTGCACAAATCCGGCATCTCCAGCACCGACAATTTCTTCGATCTCGGCGGTCATTCGCTGCTCGCGGTGCTGTTGATCGTGCGGGTGCGGGAGACTTTCGGCGTGGAACTGGCAATCGACGATGTCTACTCCGTGAATCTCACTCTAGGCGAGCTGGCTAACAAGATCGAAAGGGAACAACTGGGCGACCGCGCCGTATATGAGGCCTTGTATAACGAGATTGAAGCGATGTCCGACGACGAAGTGAAGCAGCTATTGGCCGCCGAAGATCCGGGCATAACATTGCCATGATCGGAGGCCTTGATCAGAGGCCTTGATCAGAGGCCTTGATCAGAGGCACTGATTCCACATTTCTGAGGATGCGAATTCTTTTGACTTCCAACGCGTCGTACGCGCCGGCGCGCGGTGGTTCCACTCGTAGCAACCTGGTTTGGCTGCGCCATCTGGTGGAACGTGGGCACGCGTGCCGGGTGGTGTGCGCCTCACTGGGCGAGGACGCCGAAGATACAATGTGCGAGGTTCAGATTCACAGTGTAAAGAATCTGGTTCAACGCCGAAACGTTCTTGAAAGCCACGTCCGCGAATTCAATCCGGATTTCGTGCTGGTGTCGTCCGAGGACTTGAGCCACTTGTTGCTCGGCGAAGCCACGCGTCTTGCTCCGGATAGAATCATCTACTTGGCGCACACGCCGCAATTTTTTCCGTTTGGCGCCGAGAGCTGGAACGCAAATGCGCGCGCCACAGAAATGATTCGTTCCGCGCGCGCCGTGGTGGCAATCGGCCACTCCATGGCCGCCTATATCGAACAGGCCACTGGCGTCCATCCGGCCGTAATTCATCCTCCCATTTACGGCCAGCCGCCTTTCCCGCGACTAGGCTGTTTCGATCGCGGCTCGGTGCTGATGATCAATCCCTGCCAGGTGAAAGGCATCGGCATCTTCATCGAACTGGCTCGCCGATTTCGGCAATACCCTTTCGCGGCGCTCGCAGGCTGGGGCACCAGCACTGCCGATCGAAAAACGTTGGCGCTTCTGAACAATGTCCAGCTCATCGAAAGCGTAGACAACATCGATGAGGCGCTCGGGCAGGCTCGCGTTCTGCTCATGCCGTCGCTCTGGTATGAAGGCTTCGGACTGATTGCGATGGAGGCGATGCTCCGGGCGATTCCCGTGATCTCGAGCGACTCCGGCGGTCTTCGCGAGGCGAGGCAAGGCACTGGCTTTGTGATTCCGGTGCGGCCCATCCAGCGCTATCTCTCTGAGTTCGACGAAACGCACATGCCGCGGCCAGTTATTCCGGAGCAAGACCTCGAGCCATGGGCGGAAGCGCTTGGTTCGTTGCTCCAGAACCGGGCTTTGTATGAAGCTGAAGCCGAACGTTGCCGGGCGGCTGCTCTAGCTTTCGTTGCCAGGCTGGATGCATCCGACCTTGAGAAGCTTCTCCTTTCGCTCGCCGCTAAAAACTGATGCGGATTCTGCTGGCCCACAACTCGCTCTACTATCCAAGCTTCGGCGGTGGCGACAAATCCAACCGGCTGCTGATGGAAGCACTGGCCGCGCGTGGACATGAAGTCCGGGTGGTGGCGCGCATCGCTAAATTCGGCGAGGAGGAGCACGCCCAGTTGCTGGCGGATCTGGAAACGCGCGGCGTGCGGCCTGAGGTGACCTTGAATGCCGTACGGTTTGTTCTGAACGGCGTCGACGTCCGCACGCTCACGGTCAATCCTCGGTTGCGCGCCTATTTTTCCGAGCAATTGTCCCACTTCGATCCGGATGTGATCATTACCTCCACCGACGATCCCGCGCAGCTTCTGTTCGAGATTGCCAGCCGTGCCTCGCGTGCCCGCGTGGTGTACTTGGTGCGGGCCACCATTGCCGTTCCCTTCGGGCCCGACAGCTCGAATCCAAACCGAGCGAAGACAGAGATGTTGCGCCATGCCGACGGAATCGTGGGCGTCAGCGAGTACGTAGCCGGATACGTAAGGCGATGGAGCGGCCTGGATGCAATCCACGTCCCCATTTCGCTGCTCGAGTCACAAGAGGCACCGCAGCTCGGGCGCTTCGACAATCCGTATGTAGTTATGGTGAATCCTTGCGCGGTAAAAGGAATTTCGATATTCCTCGCGCTCGCGGAACGCGCTCCGCATCTGGAATTCGCGGCGGTGCCCACCTGGGGAACGGGTCACGGGGATCTCGCAGCGCTACGCCGCCATTCGAATATCACCGTGATCGCTCCGGTGGACAATCTCGACGATCTTTTCCGCCAGACGCGCGTTGTGCTGGCGCCATCGCTATGGGCCGAAGCACGGTCGCGCGTTGTGCTGGAAGCCATGCTCCGCGGCGTCCCGGTGGTGGCGAGCGATGTGGGTGGATTGAAGGAAGCAAAGCTCGGTGTTCCATATCTGCTGCCCGTGAATCCGATCACGCAATATCAATCCGCGTTGGACGAGAACATGGTGCCCGTCGCTACTGTGCCCGAACAGGATATCGGCCCGTGGCTCGCTGCACTAGATCGGTTGACTCGGGACCAGGCGCACTGGGAAGAAATCGCGGCGCACTCACGCACAGCCGCGTTGAATTACGCGAGCACGCTCACGGTTGAGCCGTTCGAGAACCTTTTGCTTGAACTGCTGCATCGGCCAAAGCGGCAGGCTCAGCGTCCCGCCCAGCTTTCCGAAGACAAGCGGAAACTGCTGGCACTGCGCATGAAGCGCCGGACATGGTTCCCTACGCTGGATGCAAAGTCGCGCGGCTATCTACGCCTGTTCTGCTTCCCACATGCGGGCGGCGGCGTTCTGACATATCGAAAATGGATCGGCGCGCTACCCGGCGTCGAAGTGATTCCGGCGCTGCTGCCAGGGCGGGAGACGCGCTTGGCCGAGCTCCCATTCGAGAGCATGCGCGACTTGGTGCAGGCCATCACTCCCGAGATTCGGCCATTGCTAGACGCCCCGTACGCGTTGTTCGGCCACAGCATGGGCTCCGGCATTGCGTTCGAACTGGTGCGATCGTTGCGTAACCTCGGCGCTCCACTTCCTCAAATCCTGATCGTATCAAGCGCGCGCGCCCCGCAGGATAGGACCGAAGCGTCCCAGAAGAAAGAGCCGTCCGATACCGAGCTCATTGAGGAATTGGCCGATTTGGGCGACTTGACGAAAGAAGCGCTCGAGCTAGCATTCCCGATCCTACGCGCCGACGCGCGGCTGTACCGCAACTACGTCTATCAACCTGGACCTCCGCTAGCGATTCCAATCGCAGTTTACGGCGGAGCATCCGATCCCAGCATTACTCCCGAACAGCTCGATCGATGGCGCGAGCAGACCACGGGATCATTTATCCGGCGCGAATTCGAGGGCGGACATTTTTATCTGAAATCCAATCCGGATGCAGTCCTCGTAGCGCTACGGCGCGATCTGGAATCCTCGGTAGCGCGCTACCCATGCGTTCGCATGAGTGCGAACGCGGNNCACGAGTGTTCGCGCCACGTGTAGCGCACGCACTTTTTGATTCAGAGCGGACAGCCCTCTAGCCAGATTCATCGTCCCGACACTTTTCCGCAATGGTGCTGAAACACCGCCTTGGTAGTCTCTGAGATCACTGCCACGTTAGGCTTTAAATCAAACTCTGGGGACTGAAAGGAATACTGATGTTGCAATTGAGTGGAATTACGTCCAGCGCGCCGATCCGTCGCATCTGCGCACTCTCTATTCTCTGCCTGATCTTATCTTTGACGAGCGCTTATGGCCAGTCTACCTATGGCGCGATTATTGGAACGGTGAAAGACACCTCGGGAGCGGTGGTCGGCAATGTGAGCATTACGGTGACGAACACCGACGAGAACACGACTCGCGAAGCTCACAGTAACAACAACGGCAACTACGAGCTGCTGAACATATTGCCCGGACACTATACGGTCACGGCGGCGGCCTCCGGTTTCGAGACTTTTACGGCTACGGAACTGCTGCTGGTGGCCAGGCAGACCCTGCGCGTCGACCCCGAATTGCATGTCGGTCAAATGTCGCAGGCTGTCACCGTCGAGTCGTCCGAAGCAGGCGTGATCGAAACCGACACACAAGTAATTCAGGAAACGTTCGATCCGCAAAAACTGCTCAACTTGCCGGCCAACATCCGGGCGAATGGAAACACCAGCCCTTATCAACTGATCCAGGTTCTGCCCGGCGTGCAGGCCGATGACAGCGGCAATTTCTCGATTCAGGGCGGCCTTCAGTCGCAGACTCAATATTCGCTCGACGGCATCTCGATCACGGACGTGACCGGCAATTCGCCTCTCAAGAATGCTTTTCCCTCCTCTGAGTCCATTGCTGAAATCAAGGTGCAGGGGGTCGGCAATCCGGCCGAATATGGCCAGGTGGGTGATGTCACTACGATCTCACGAAGTGGAACGAACCAGTTTCACGGCGACCTCTTCTGGTACACCCAAAATGCGGCCCTGAACGCCATCAACTTCGGGCAAACAACCAAGCCCAAACTGATCGCCAACGACTTCGGCGCCAGTGTTGGTGGGCCGGTCAGAATCCCACATCTCTACAACGGCAAGGACAAAACGTTCTTCTACGGGACCTATGAAGGTTTCCGTTACCCGAAAACTTCCACCGTGCAGGATACGGTCCCGACGCAGGCCATGCAGAGCGGAAACTTCAGCGCGGAAGGCGTGACCATCATTAATCCAACCACCGGTGCTCCCTTCCCCAATGACACCATTCCATCCAACCTCATCAGCCCAGTGGCGCAGAAGATTCTGAGCTTATATCCGCTTCCCAACGCGGGTGAAACCACTTCAGTCCACGCCGCGAACTACATCGTCAACCGCGACACCAGCTATCACTCGGACCAATACGATATTCGTATCGATCAGTATCTGGGCGCCAAGCAATCCATCTTCGGGCGCTGGACCTGGAAGGACATTACCGCTCTCTCCACAAACGATCTTCTGATCCCGTCCACTACCAATCCCGATAACTACCGGCTGTTGGTGCTGGCCTACAACTACACCATCCGGCCGAATTTACTCAACGAACTGCGCTTCGGCTTCACCAGGGAAGACACCGGCTCCACGAATCCGTTCGATGGCAAGTCGTTCTCTGCATCGCTTGGATTGCAGGGGCTGATCGGCCTCCCGGCGTTTTTCAACGGCCTTCCCGAGGTCGATATTTCGAACCTCACGGGACTCACTGCCGACCGGTTACAGGGCATTACCCATGGCCGGACCTATCAGGTTGTCGACAACGTCACCTGGACTCTGGGCAAGCACAGCCTGAAGTTCGGTTTTGATTATCGCCACATCCAAGCCATCGACCCGCTGGGCTTCATTGGGGGCGACAACTACGGCAACTTCAATTTCAACGGGACATTCACCAAGTCCCCGTTCGCCGATTTTTTGCTGGGGCTGCCCAGCACCACCGGCCTGGACAATGTGAAGCAAGATAACGACGGCATCACTAGCCACTACAATGCCTACGCGCAGGATAGTTTTCGAGTAAGTCCGAGGCTGACTCTGGAGTACGGTTTACGCTTCGAATTCCACCCCGGTTACACGGACGCTTCCGGAAACATTGGCAATTTCAACCCCAATGTTGCTAAGTCTGGGGCGGTGATCTATCCGGACGGCTCCGCCGACTTATTGGCCACTGGTTTCCTTCAGAGCGCCAACGCATGTCCGCAGTTGGGGAGTACCAGTGGACCCAGCCTGAACGGCGCGCCCTGCATGCCGGTTCTCTCCGCCAGCCAGGCCGGACTTCCCGAGAGCCTGCGCACCGCGCCGCACCGGTTCATGCCGCGCTTCGGCTTCGCCTATCGGCCTTTCGATAATAAGACCGTGATCCGCGGCGGCTTCAGCGTGTATAACACTGAAGTGCTCGGTTCCATCTACTACGCGCTGACTGGTACTTTGCAGGCGGCGACATTCACTTATAACAACGCCATCACGAACGGTGTCCCAGGCATCCAGTGGCCGAATGTGAAGACGGGTGGTTCAGGTATCACGGTTCCGCCCGCTGGTACTGATTACTTCGGTACTGCAAACCAGATCAACTACAAAGATCCCTACTCCGAACAGTGGAACTTCTCCATCGATCGCGACCTCGGTTTTAATACCGGCCTGCGGGTTTCCTATATCGGAATGGCAACGCGCGACTTAGTCTGGGCGCCCAATCTTAACCAGTCGACTTACTCCACCACTTACTATGTAGATCAACCGCTCAGCAGCCGTCCGTTCCCCAACTGGGGCATCATCAATACGCGCGCCAACGGCGCCAACGCCAATTACAATGCCTTCCAGATGGAAGTGAACCATCGCTACAGGAGCGGAATTACTTTCAATTCGGCTTATACGTTCGCCAAAGCAGATGCTGATAATCAGGGGTATACATCCAATCATTTCGCCGACGAGAACGCGGGCGGACGCACTATGGATGCGCTCAATCGGTCCGCTGAATACGGTCCGGTCTATGGGACCCGACGTAATCGTTGGATCACCTCAGCCATCTATGAACTTCCGGTGGGACGCGGCCGGCAATTTGGCAGCACCATGAATCGGTTTGCAGACGCCGTTGTGGGTGGCTGGCAACTCAGCACGATCTTCTTGTGGCAGGGCGGTCCGTCTTTGACGCCCTATTTTGACGGCGGCGACCCTTCAGGAACGGGATCGGGCGTCATTGGCCGCGATCAGGCTCCAGATGTTATCGGGAATCCTAACTCGAGCAATCCGACTGCCTCCCAGTGGTTTAATGTCGGCGCTTATACGTGCCCGGCAACTCCCGGTTGGAAGCCCGGGACGTCCTGCTTGATTGGAACGCCCGGAAACGGCGCGCCAATCGGCCGCTTCGGTGACGCCGGTATGGGTCTGGTCACCGGGCCGGGAACGGTGAACCTGAACGCCGGCTTGTCCAAGCGGTTTGCGCTCACCGAACGCGTCAAGATCAAGGTGGAAGGCTCGTTCACCAACGCGCTGAATCACTTGAACCTGGCAAATCCGGTAACGGCGATCGACAACTCGAGCGTCGGGCAGATTACTTCAGCGCGGCCGGCGGATTTCGGTGGAAACCGCACGGGGCAAGTGGGCGCGCGCGTCGAGTTTTAACGAGGCAGCACGTCGAATTTCAACCGGGCGCGCAGAAGCAACTGAGCCGCGCCCGGAAGGAAGCGCCGCGAGATAGCACGGTGGCGATATAGTGGTAGCGCTCCCTGCCAGTCGCGGCTCGGAATGAGGACTATTGTCAGTTCGACTGTCTGTTTGTTGCCTAGTTGCCGTCGGCGGTTTGATATATGCAGGGCCAATAGAGGTTCGGCTTCCGAACGGGCGGCTGATTACTCCGCAGGGCGCCTGGCACACCGTGGCGCCCTTTCCTTTCGCTCTGGCCGTTCGACCGGACGGCGAGCAAATTGTACTTCCGTGCATCGGATGGCCTTTCTCGCTAAGCATCATCGATCATCCGGATTCGCCGAACCCTCGCGTCACAACTATTCCCGCCACTACGAAAAACGATCCGGACGTACAGGTTCACGCGGGAGTCGCCTACTCGCTGGACGGGCGCTTGCTCTACGACGCGACAGGCGATTCAGGCGCGGTGGATGTGTGGTCTACGGACAACTGGCAACGGGTGGGACGGATTTCTCTCAACGGCCCGCTAGCCGGCGCGAACTATTCCGAAAGCTTCGCGGCCAATCTTGCGCTCTCGCGGGACGGCCGGTTCCTCTATGTCATCGATCAGGGCAACTGGCGCTTGGTGGTGATCGACACTGCATCTCGCGAGCGTGTCGCCATGATCTCCACTGGCGCAAATCCGTTGGCGATGACGCTCACCGACGATGGAAAGCGGCTGTATTTCACCAACTCGGGGTTATTCGAATACAAGCTCATCGAAGGAGCGCGTAAAGACGATACGCTGAGCACCGGGCTGCATTTTCCGCCGTTCGGCTATCCGTCGAAGAATGCGCGACGCGGCGTTCGCGCGGAGGGGCACAAGGTCCCGGGACTCGGCAGCGAAAACGATGTTCGCGGGAGTTCGCTCTGGACGTGCGATATCAGCAACCCGCTGAAGCCGGTGGTTTCGGCGAAACTGCGGTTGGGCAGCGCCATCAATTCCGATCCGCAGGGAGTGGTCGGCGGCGCGTCGCCATCGGGAGTGATCGCCGATGCGCGGCATGTCTACGTAACGCTAGCGCATGACGACAGCGTGGCAGTGATCAGTCCCGACGGGCGTTCGGTGGAGCGACAGATCGGATTGACGCCGTTCTCCGGCGCCGGCTTCGAAGACCACAAAGGGCGGCCGTTGCGTGGCGTTATGCCGCTGGGCCTGGCGCAGGATGCGACGCGTCTCTATGTGACCGAAACCGGCATCAACGCCGTGGCCGCCATCGACAAAGAGTCGGGGCGCGTGCTGGGCCACATCGGCACTGGCTGGTTTCCCGCCGCGGCAGCCCTTTCGCCGAATCAGGCGAAACTTTACGTGGTGAATAACAAGGGTAAGGGAGCCGGACCGAACGGCGGGAAAGCGTTCAAACCGGGTGGTGCAGGCCCGTACATCGGCGAGCTTGAATTGGGCAGCCTTTCTGTCATAGCTCTGCCTCTGGACCAAAATGCTACGGCGGCGGTGGTGCGTAACAACCAAGCGGCGCTGATTCCGGACGCGAAGCTGCCTCCTGTAAAACATGTCTTCTTCATCATTCGCGAGAATCGCACCTATGATGAAACTTTGGGGGATTTGCCGGACGCGGATGGCGATCCAACGCTGGCGCGTTTCGGTCTGCACGGCTGGACCGAAGAAGAACCGAAGCTGAAGGACGTGAGCGTAACGCCAAATGCGCACGCGCTGGCTCATAGGTTCGCAACCAGCGACCGGTTTTTTGTCGACAGCGACGTCTCGGCCGACGGTCACCGCTGGGCGTTCGGAATCGCTCCTACGCCGTGGCTGGACATGGCCTGGACCTCGGGATATGGCGGTCGCCGCGACGTCAATCCATTCAGCTCCGCTCCGGGCCGGCGCGCCCTCGGAGGTGGCTCCGACAGCCCGATGCCGGAGGACGAGCCCGAGTATGGATCGCTGTGGGAGCACATCGCGGGCGCAGGTTTGAGCATCCGCAACTATGGCGAAGGAATCGAGGTGGAAGGCGCCGACGAGCGCGACGGAGCCGAACCGGAGGGACAGCGGCTGATGCTGAATGCTCCAGTGCCGAAGCCGATATTTGAATCGAGCGATCGCGGTTATCCGACCTTCAACTTAGGCATCCCCGATCAGTTTCGCTACCAGGAGTTCGCGAAGGACATGGATCGCCGCATGAAAAAAGGAAAGACCGCGGCATTGACGGTAATCCGGCTGCCGAACGACCATACTTCGGACGTGCGGCCTCAAGACGGCTATCCATATAAGGCCTCGTTTGTCGCCGACAACGATCTCGCGCTGGGCAAGATCGTCGAGAAGATTTCGCACAGTTCCATCTGGAAAGACAGCGCCATTTTCGTGATTGAAGACGACGCGCAAGACGGAGTGGATCACGTGGACGCGCATCGCAGCCCGGTGCTGGTGGTCAGCCCCTACGTGCGCCGCGGATTCGTTTCCCACCGCCATTGCAGCATGGCGAGTGTGCAGAAGACCATTTACGAAATGTTGGGCATTGGGCCGCTGAATTTGGAGGACGCGCTGGCCGCGGACATGAGCGACATGTTCTCGGATACTCCCGACCTGACTCCGTTCACCACGATTGCATCGGATAAGCGCATCTTCGACCCTGCGCTGGCGCGCATCGCGAAACCGAAGACGAAGGCTGAAGCGCGGAAGCTGCGTGAGATGGACAATCCACGCGAGATTCAAGACGAATTGCGCAAGAGCCAGCAGACGCGGTGAGTTGTCAGTGGGGCGGACCCCCTGGTCCGCAGCCGACGCCCACGTCGGCTTGCTTGGTTAGGCTGCAACAAGCGGGTCCTGGGGGACCCGCGCGGACCAGGGGGTCCGCCCCACACTTGACTCTCGCACCAATCTTGAACGGGAATAGATAACATATGGCATCATTGCGCTCCACCCATTGGTTCGGCCTCCCCGACAAGGACGGATTCATTCACCGCTCCTGGATGAAGAACCAGGGCTTTCCTCCGCATCTCTTCGATGGGCGACCCGTGATCGGCATTTGCAACACGTTCTCGGAGTTGGTGCCCTGCAACGCGCACTTCCGTCAAATCGCCGAACGTGTGAAGCGCGGCGTGTATGAAGCCGGCGGCTTTCCACTCGAATTCCCGGTGATGTCGCTGGGAGAAACGAATATTCGGCCCACCGCGATGCTTTTCCGCAACCTGGTGAGCATGGATGTGGAAGAATCCATCCGGGGCAATCCGGTGGACGGCGTGGTCCTGCTATGCGGATGCGATAAAACTACGCCGTCGCTGGTGATGGGCGCGGCGAGCTGCGATCTGCCGGCCATCGTGGTCTCGGGCGGGCCCATGCTCAACGGGAATTTCCGCGGCCAGCCAATCGGTTCGGGAACCGGCGTATGGCAGATGAGCGAAGACGTCCGAGCCGGGAAAATGCAGCTTGCCGACTTCATGGATGCCGAAACTTGTATGTCCCGTTCCGCCGGACATTGCATGACCATGGGTACCGCGTCCACGATGGCCAGCATGGTGGAGGCGCTGGGCATGGGACTGCCACAGAACGCGGCCATCCCGGCGGTGGATTCGCGGCGCTACGTGCTGGCGCACCAGGCCGGCCAGCGGATCGTGGAAATGGTGCATGAGAATCTCAAGATTTCGCGCATCCTGACCAGAGAAGCTTTTGAGAACGCCATACGTGTGAATGCGGCCATCGGAGGATCCACGAACGCCGTAATCCATCTGCTCGCCATCGCGGGACGGGTGGGTGTTGAGCTCCATCTGGATGATTTCGACCGGCTGGGTCACGAGTTGCCGCTGCTGGTGGACCTGATGCCATCCGGGCCATTCTTAATGGAGGATTTTTACTATGCCGGCGGCATCCCGGCAGTGGTGCGCGAGCTGGGCGATTTGATCCACGATGTTCTTACTGTGAATGGTAAAACCATGCGCGCAAACACGGCCGATGCTCCGTGCTGGAACCGGAAGGTAATCCACGCTCGTTCGGAACCAATCAAGGAACATGCGGGCATCGCAGTGCTGCACGGCAACCTGGCTCCTAATGGCGCGGTGATCAAGCCGTGTGCGGCGACGGCGCGATTGTTGAAACATCGCGGCCGCGCGGTGGTGTTCGAGAGCATCGAAGATTTGAAGGCCCGGACCGATCTACCGGATCTCGAGATCGACGAAAATTCCGTGATGGTTCTGAAGGGCGCAGGTCCGAGAGGTTATCCCGGAATGCCCGAGGTCGGCAACATGCCGCTGCCCCGCAAGCTGCTGGAACGCGGGATCACCGACATCGTGCGGATCTCAGACGCGCGGATGAGCGGGACGGCGTATGGCACCGTAGTGCTGCACGTTTCTCCCGAATCCGCGATTGGCGGCCCGCTGGCGCTGGTGCGCGATGGCGATGTGATCGAACTGGACGTGGAAGCGCGCCGGTTGGATCTTTGCGTGCCGGAAGATGAACTGGCCGCGAGGCGCGCCGCTTGGACCGCGCCTCCGTCTGTCGCTAGTGGAGGTTATCAGCGGCTTTACACCGACCACGTGATGCAGGCGGATCAAGGAGCGGATTTGGATTTTTTGGTGGGCTGCCGAGGAGCGGGCGTGCCGAGAGAGAGCCACTAGTGGACTGTCCGCGCACGAGCTTTGACATCGAAATCCCATGCGTTCGCAGGAGTGCGAACGCGGCAAACACGAGTGTTCGCGCCACGCGCCTAGCGCACGCACTCATGCGTGCCGCGTCGCCACTCCTGGCGACGCACGGCAGTAGTAACTAGGCGGCCGTCCACCCTCCGTCAATTATCATCGCCGATCCAGTAATGAATTCCGCCTCGCGCGAGCAGAGATACAGCACCGCGTGAGCGATCTCATCCGGTCGCCCCAAACGCCCCACCAATTGGCGCTGATTCAACTCCGCGCGAACCTTTTCCTTTTCGTGCTTGTGATATTTCTCTAGGTACGCTTCCACGAACGGCGTGTCCACCGTGCCGGGACAGACGCAGTTCACACGCACTTTCCCGGCATAATCCACGGCCAGTTGACGCGACATCGCCACCACCGCGCCCTTGGTGGCGCAATATGCGAAGCGCCGCTTGATCCCCACCAGTCCGGCTACCGAACCGATGTTGACGATCACACCTTTCGATGCAACCAGCTTTCCCATTGCGGCTTTGGTGACCAAATACATGCCCTCCACGTTGACGCGAAACAGACGCGCGAAGTCCTCCGTGGGAGTCTCTTCGATATTCCCCACCAAGCCGATGCCGGCGTTATTCACCAGGATGTCCAATCCGGTGAGTGAACCAAAAGCCGCATCCACGGCGGCTGCATCCGTGATGTCGCAATTCAACACCGATGAGCCGGGAAGCTGGTCTGCCAGCGATTTGGCGCCGGCAGCGTCGATATCGAGGATCGTGACCGATGCTCCGGCCGCAGCCAGAACGCGACAGGTTGCTTCACCGATTCCACTAGCTCCGCCGGTGACCACGGCGCGGCGTCCGTCCAAACGAAAAGGAATATCCATGGGCCTGGATTCTAGAGTACCTGAGGAAGAACTGATTCACTGGACAGGGTCTTCCCGCTCGACGCATTCGCGGATAAACCGCGCGTCCTCCGGTGTGAAACCAAGTGCGTGAAACCTCATGGACTCGAAGTCCCGTTCACTCCACCGCGCTCGCATAAGCCCCGTTTCGGCGTGTGAATCTACTCGTTTCAGAACATGCGCGATCTCGTGCGCCAGGACATGTCCAAGAACGCTGCCGGCGAAAGACAGGTGGTCTTCGAGGATAGGTTCCAGCCGGTCGTAGAATGCCGTTATGCGCACTCCCTCGCGCGCAAACGGCAGAGCGTATGCCAGGGTCCCTTTTCGAAAGTCTCTGGGCGCATGCGCCGCTAGCCGGATGACGATGGCGTCGCGCTGATCCTGACAGGACCATAGGAGCTTGACGCCGATGCCGTCAAATATCTGCGAAGCTGCTTGCTTCGCCGACAGCAGCGCCCCGCCCATCACATAAGTCTCGCTTTTCAAGCAGGCAAAAACCACGGGACGGCCGGGTTCGTGAGTACGATGGGAAGGCGAAATTGAACCGGGTGAATCTTCCGCAGCCAAAAGCGCCGGCAGAAGAGACACCACTAGCAATGCAAATTTGGTCGGAACCATTGAACGATCTCCAGAATTGGGGACCGCTGACGAGGGGCCCTAATTAGTCAGCGCTAAGGGCGAAACTGCTAAGTTCGTGCTTGAAGCGTGAGGACATGCAACACGCCACGACTTAGAGTAACAGAAGTAATCTTTCCCACTCATCGAAATAGTTGATGGACATCATCAAGCTATTTTGCCTTCCCATCCGGCCAAGAAAAGAGTATTATAGTGCACTAATATGAAACTTCTGCGTGCATCGTTGGTGGTGCTACCCGCGCTGTTGTTGGGGCCGAGCCATAGCAATGCTCAACCAGCTGCCGCTGCGGATGCGGCCAAGGCCACACCCGAAGAGGGCATTCCTGTTACGGATCCAGTGGTGCTCGCAAAGTGCGGCGGTTGCCACACCAAGGACTCGCACGGGAACCTGTCGCGGATTTCCTGGGAACGCGCCACGCCCGAACAATGGGAAGAAGCGCTAAAGCGGATGGTCCGGCTGAATGGCGTCAGACTGACTCCAGCCGAAGCGAAAGCGATCATCAAATATCTCAGCACTTATCATGGGTTGGCTCCTGAGGAAGCGAAGCCCGTGATGTATCTGGCTGAGAAGCGGATTCAGGACGAGACCATCATCCCCAATGACACGCTGCGCGGCGCCTGCGCGAACTGCCACCCCCTAGCCCGTCCGCTCTCCTGGCGGAGGTCGCCCGAAGATTGGAAGATGCTCGCCAATCTGCACGTCGCCTTGTATCCGCAAGCCGACGAAGCTTTCCGGTTGGGCATCAACGCGGGTGGGTTCGGCGATCACGAAAAACCGGGCGATGTTTTGCCGGTGGATGACGCATTGGCTTATTTAAGCAAAACCGCGCCGCTTCACACTCCCGAGTGGGCCGCCTGGCGGGCCCGTATGCGCGCGCCCAAGCTGGCTGGCCGCTGGCTGGTGAGCGCTAATATAACGGGCCACGGCAAATATTACGGAGAACTGGAAGTGGAACCTGGCGGGGCTGACGATGAGTTCACCACGCGCGTGAAGCTGGTCTCCGTGAAAGACGGTTCCACCGTGGTCCGAGCCGGGCACAGCCTGGTTTACGCCGGTTATTCCTGGCGCGGACGGTCGAAGGGAACCAGTCCGGCTGGCTCTGCACCCGATGACCTCTCAAGCGAGATGCGCGAGGTGATGTGGGTATCGCCCGATCAGTCGCACGCCGAAGGCCGCTGGTTCTGGGGCCAGTATCAGGAATTTGGATTCGACGTTACGCTGCAGCGGGCATCTACCGAGCCCACTCTGATGGGTGTTGATCGATCGGCACTCAAGACTGGTTCACAGTCGAACCGCGTGCGCCTGATCGGCGACAATCTGCCGGCCCAGATTACTGCCGCCGATCTGGATCTCGGTTCGGGCGTCACGGTCCGCCGAGTTGTCTCGCACACTCCGGGTGAAGTAGTGGCCGAAGTGGACGTCGCTGCCGACGCTGTGCCGGGCAAGCGCGATATCGCCATCCGCCGCGCCGTGCTACAAAGCGCAATCGCGATCTACGATCGCATTGACTATATTAAAGTAGTGCCCGAATCGGTTGTAGCAAGATTGGGTAGCGAAACGCACCCCAAGGGTTATCAGCAATTCGAAGCCATTGGCTATCAGCGCGGCGCGGATGGAAAACCGCACACTGCCGACGATGTGGAACTTGGTCGCGTCGACGTGAGTTGGTCGGTGGCGGAATTCTACTCGGTCTACGGGGACGACGACAAGGACTTCGTCGGCACTCTCAGCCCCACCGGTTTCTTCACGCCGGCCTCCGACGGACCCAATCCCAAGCGCAAATTCATGCGCAATAATTACGGCGATATTTGGGTGGTGGCCACTTCCAAGAACGAAAAGGGCACGGATGGCAGGCCCTTGACTGGCAAGTCGTATCTCGTGGTGACCGTTCCGATGTACATGCAATGGGACCAGCCAGAGGTCGGCCAGTGACGGCTACAGCAGAAGCCGCGGTTTATCGCCTGGGCGAGTTTCACTCGTTCGACGCTCGCGGCGAACGTTTTCTTTATCTGGTTCCGGCAGGTGCGATTTTCCAGGTGGACGAAGCTGTCGGAGCGCTGATCGACTGTCTCTCGGGGTCCGAGTCACCCCACGATCAACTGATCGAAAATCTGATCTCCCGTGGTTTGGAAGCGGATGACGCGAAACAATTCGTGACGGAAATGGTGCACGCCAACGTCATCGTTACCGGTAGAAACGTTCCGGAACCGGTCCAAACCCCGCCCGCTGATTTCCCGCTGCAGACCCTGGTGCTGAATCTCACCAACCAGTGCAACTTGTCGTGTCAATACTGCTACGAATTTGGCGCCGATAAAGTGGCCACGCCCGAGGGCAAGCCGAAATTCATGGACTTCGAAACCGCGAAAGCATCCGTGGATTTTCTGCTGCAGCAATCGGCCGGCCGCCGTTCGATTCACGTAACCTTCTTCGGCGGCGAGACGCTGATGAACTTTCCTCTGCTCAAACAGGTGGTGACATACGCCAGCCAGCAAGCCGCCGACAACGGACGGCACATCGATTTCAGCTTGACCACCAACGCTACGCTGCTGACACCCACCATCATTGAATTTCTGTCGGCGAACCGCATCGGCGTCACCGTCAGCATGGACGGCACCAAGGAAATGCACGACAAGCTGCGCGTCTTCGCCAACGGGCGCGGCAGCTACGATATCATCGCGCCCAAGGTACGCGAGCTGATTCAAAACCACCGCACCCGGCCCATTGCGGCGCGGGTGACGCTGACGTCGGGAGTCACCGATGTCGTCAAAATTTTCCGACACCTGAAGCAGGATCTGGGATTCCACGAAGTGGGCTTCGCTCCGGTCACCACTTCGCCGAATCAGCTCTATGCCATCAACCAAACCGGCATGAACGGCGTACTGGAACAATTTCACGTTCTGGCCGACGAGTACCTGGAATTTGCGCTACGTGGCGAAGCACACGGATTTTCGAACGTCAGCGACACACTGGCGGAACTCTGTCAGGGCGTGAACAAGTCACATCCCTGCGGCGCGGGTCTAGGCCTGCTGGGCGTTGGTCCGTCCGGCGACATCGCGCCCTGCCATCGTTTCGTCGATTCAGACGTTCACGCGCTCGGACACATTTCAACCGGAATCAATCGCGAGAAGCAGGCCGATTTTCTGAAGCGCGGCCACATCGATTCGAAATACGATTGCCATACGTGCTGGGCGCGCCCGCTTTGCGCCGGCGGTTGCCATCACGAAGCATTCGTCCGTTACGGAGACACTGGCCATCCCAATCTCCACTATTGCGATTGGATCCGGGATTGGACCAACACTTGCCTCGAAATCTACGGCGCCATCGCCGCCAGAAATCCGGGCTTTCTCGAACAGTTCGCCGAAAGGAAAGCATCCTCATGAGACACATGCGCCCCTTGAATAAGAAAGCGGCACGTATCGACAACTACGTCGTTTCGCGTACCACGGATGAAGATGTAGTCGCACTGCAGAGCCCGCCCGCCCCGCAGCGCCCGCACGTCCCCATGGCATGCTCGCTGATGTTCACACCGGGCTGGGAGGTGGACGCCGCAGGCGGCACGGCGGGACTGTGCCAACCCGTGGAGCGCGATATTTACGACTGCTTCGTGAGTTGTTACTGGCCTGCGCAAGTGCCGGACCATCTCAACAATGCACCCGACTGGACCAGCAAATGCGCATCGGCCACCAAGGATTGGCGCAACCTGGATCTGGTTTTCCCATAGCCTGCACCAGAAAATAGCTCGCATCATGAAAAAACTATTGCTGTTACTCGCTGCCGGCGCAGTTCTTGCGAGCGCGGGCATGCTTTATCTGCCTGTCTACCCGGCCGCCGTTTGGGTCTTCGATGAATCCAAAGGCGAGGTTGTGGATCGCATTCCGCTCGTTACCGGCACGCCCATGTCCATCCGCCTTTCGCCGGATCACAAGCGGATCTACGTCGGCACCATCGATCACAACGGCATCGAGGTGATCGACGTCGCCACACACAAGGTCATCAACCACTTCATCCTCAACACTCCCACCAAGCAATTTCGCTTCTGGAACGGCACTCCCGATCCTCAAGGCAAGCTATTCTACACGGTAAGCAAGGAGATTGAGAAATTCTCGGACCATTACGAAGTCGGGAAGCCAAAATACACCGTGATCGATCTCGAACAACAGAAGATCATCAAGACCGCGGAACTGGGCAAGGAGGAGCAAAGCGACAACGACATCGATTTCGGACGCGCGGCGCTCGAGGTTTCGCCCGACGGGAAACTCTTATACCAGTTTGGTGAGCACATCACCATCCTGCAAGCCGACGACTTCAAGATTGTCGAAAAACTCGAGCTCGCGAAACCGAACTTCCCCGGAATGGAGCACGTTCACTTCGGAGGCGACCTTGATCTGATCAACGAACCCGGGCAACACTTTGCCATCTTCAACTCGGAAGATCCCATAGTTCACAACAAGGTGTTCGGCCTGGCGCGCTTCGATCTGAGCACACGGCAGATGGACTTCACCGAAGTCGGTCCTGCGCCGGAGGGAATCGCAGGTCTCGAGGTCACCCCGGACAAGAAACTCGCCTATACGGTGGTGGCGAACGGGAAGCACGGGAACAAACGCTGCGAGTTCTGGGCATTCGATCTGACCACCGATCGCATCACCCAGAAGGAGGAAGTTCCTTGCCGGACCCGCTTCACGCTGGGTATTTCCACCGACGGCAAGAAGCTGTACATCTACGGCGCCGGATTCGAGATTGAAGTGTACGATGCGAAGACGTTGAAATACGAGAAGACCTGGAATCTGAACGTCGATGTGACGTACGCAGGAATTGTCGTTACTCCGTAAGAGCGAGAGCACCGACTCCCTCACGATCGCGGTTCGGAAAGAACGCGTAACCGAGCCGCGACCGTGAGGGAGTCGGTGATTGTCATCCGAGGCGACGGTGTCGCCGCCTATTGCTGCGCATACCTGCTCGGCAAGGCCGGGCTCGAGGTGGTCCTTGAGCCAGTGGATCGTTCCCGGCTTCCGGCGATCATGCTTAGCGACCATGCGCTGGCGCTCATCCGCGACATCTTCGACCAGAACGATCTTTTTCGTGACGCGCCGCAGATCCGGAAGCGAATGGTTGCGTGGGGCGCGGATTCCACGCTGCTCGCGCTAGAGCATTCCGCCGTGGTTGTCTCTGAAGAGCTCCTACTGCGCGCCCTCCGGCCCAGCTTGGCCCTCCCGGATTCCAGCGTCGCAACGGAGTGGACCGTGTTCGCCTCACGTCCCTTGCCTACTCCCGCTGTGGAGCATCCATTCGGCTCACGGATGGCTTCCGCTGTCGCCGTAAGCCTACAGGATGGCTCAGAACCCGAAACATGCTGGATCGAGTCGCTTGAAAACGGATGGCTGTTCCTGATCCCGAATGCACCCGGATCCGCTTGGCTGCTCGCGGTGGGCAGCGCACCGGACGCGCTATTGGCGGCGAGCCGCGTGATTCGGGAGCAGATCGCACAGGCGCACTCCGGCGCTGGTCAGTTTCCCGCGTATCCGCGAATCGTCTCACCTCTTTCGGGTGATGGATGGCTGGCCTGCGGCACCGCGGCAATGGCATTCGATCCGCTCTGCGGCGACGGAACCGCGCACGCCGTCCGTGAAGCGATCCTGGCGTCGGCGGTGATCCGCGCGGTGACGCAAAACGGCCCTAATGACGACGTGCTTGCGCACTACGAAGCGCGACTGACCGCGGGGTTCCGGCGGCATCTGGCGCTCTGCCGCGAGTTTTACACTTCGGGCGCCAGCGGACCTTGGTGGCGCGGAGAATTGGACGCGATCCAGCAAGGAGTCGCGTGGTGCGACCGCCGGCTAAACGCGCATGGGGAGTTCCGCTATCAGCTTAGGGATTTCGAGCTGCACGCACTTCGCTGACCTTGGCCGTGGGCCGCCCGTGTTGATGGGGCGCTGACCGTTCCGCGGCAAGCAGGGCCGCGGTGGCATAGCCAGTGGCAGCATCACTCATGAACAGCGCCGGCATCGTCCCGGCATCATGCGGGTGGTTCATTGAATCCGCGGACCAACGGCCGGACTGGGCATCCTGATGCGTTCTCAGCCAGGCCAAGCCTCGCGCGAGGGCAGCATCGGAATGCCCAGCGCCCACTTGCTCCACCGCGAATGCAACCACCGCAGTAGCGTAGCTGTTGGAACCACTGGTGGGTGGGGCATCCGCGCGTTTCTTCCATTGGCCGAGCGATTCGAGCGTCCAGCCGCCATCCGGCTGCTGCTTTTTCCAGACCTCGTCGAGAATGGCCTGCTTGTCCGCTTCCGGCAGCAGATCGCGCATTTTCGCAGACGCCATCAAGAGGAATAGCCGGTTGTGGAGCGGCTGGGTCTTCAAGCCGTCGTGCAGATAGGCTTTCATCGCGGCAATGTTTTCGCGGATCTCGGGCCGCGCCTGATAACCTTCCGGCGCAATACCCGTAGCTAGCGCGCCCAGCGCCGCGCCATAATACACCGCGTCTTTGGTCTCCCAGGGATCCAGATCGAAATCGGACCAGTGCCAGGCGCCCTTATCGTCCCCGTCGTGAACTTGCAGGGACCACATGCGCTTGAACGACGTTTCCGCTTCCGGGCTCATCCGGCCGCGCTGCGCGTCGTCCATCGCCAGCACCAGTGCCGAAAGCACAACCTGCGCGCCATATACCTGATCGACGATCGGCCCTTTCAATCCATGAAACAGATCCTTCGCGTCGGTCCTGATGACCGTAGCCCGCATGCTTGCCACCAGCACTCCTTCGTAGAGCGTGGGGCCACCTTCGCCGAGTGTTCGCCGCAACGCCGGCCGGGCCAGCAAGTAAGGCAAGCCCGTATGGCACGATACGCAGGCAACTCCCGATTCCAGTGCGTGCGGCCAAGCTACCCACGCCTGTTGACGCGAATCCAGATACTGTTCGGCCAGCTTTGGGTTCCAATCTCCGCACCAAGCGGGCAGGATCGCAAAAGCCAGGACAACGGCGGTTCGAGTGAGCATGGCACACCTCATGAAGGCGAGTATAGCCCGGTTTGCCCTTTTTGGTCCAGAGCAACTATCATCGGGGGGCCCGTCCGGTGCGCCAAATTCCCCATGTCAAGG
>PMOK01000099.1 GCA_003162425.1 Bryobacterales bacterium
CTCCTGCCTCCTGCCTCCTGCCTGTTGTAGCGTGGTTCCATGCCCACGGACCCATCGATACTGAACGAAGTTGCCCACTTGCGCGAGCTCACCGATGTCGAACGAGCCGCCCTGGCCGAACGCATTGACCTGCTCCGCTACGCCGCCGGAGAAACCATTTTCAACTTCGGCGATCCCGGCAACGCCCTTTACATCGTCCGCTCCGGCGAGGTCGAAATCTTCCTGCGCAACGATGAAGGCGAGAAGATCATTCTCGAAACCTCGCAGCCGGGCGATATTTTCGGGGAAGTAGCAATGTTGGATAACGGCCCGCGCACCGCCTGGGTCGCGGCCGTCTCCGACGTCGAAGTGTTGCGCATCGACCGCGTGCATTTCTTGGATTACGTCCGCCAGTATCCACCCGCCGCGCTCAATCTGCTAAGCGTTGCGGCCAGGCGGCTCCGCAAGACAGACGAGGTAATTCGTCACACCGTCACCCGCAACGTCAATGATGTTGCCGACGAGCAGGGGACCCTCCTCACTCGACTCCTCGATGCCGTACCCGCCCTCACCGGCAGCCTGCCATCCATGCTCCTTCACGCCCTCTTCTTTGCGTCTTGGATATTGATCAACCTCAGCATCGTCCGAATCTTGAAAACCTTCGATCCCTACCCGTTCGAGTTCATGTCGGTAATCGTCTCGCTCGAAGCCATCTTCCTGACCTTGTTCGTGCTCACCAGCCAAAACCGCCAGCGCGCGCGTGATCGCATCCGCTCCGACATCGAATTTCAAACCGCCATCAACACCGAAACCAAAATCGCCTACCTACACGAAAAAATCGACCGCCTAACAGAGGGTCATTACCAACTCCTAGAAAACACCCAAAAGCTCCTAGCCCGCGTAACCGAACCGCGACCGTAAGGGAGTCGGTGCTATTTCGCCTTCCACGGATCATACGTCCCGACGCTCCAAACGCGGCCTTCCGGATCGCGGCAAGTGAAATCCCGCCCGCCGTAACTCTGGTCTCGGATTTCCAGAACGATCTCGGCACCGGACTCCTTCACGCGCTTGTACACCACATCCGCGTCAGGAACCACCAGATATTCGCTCCGAGTTTCCATCCCGCCGATCTCGTCCGGCTGCTTCGTATACCTCGCGGATTCATCATTCCGAACTGACCCCAGCATGATCATCCCGCCTCCCAGCGTCAATTCAGCATGCTGAATGGTTCCGTCCGGCCCGGGATACACGGCATGCCGGGAAAAGCCCAGGACGTTGCATAGCCATTCAATAGCAGCGGGCGCATTGCGATAACGCAGCCCGCAAATCACAGTACTTCGTGTTTGGTTGTTTTCACTCATCCCGCAAGTATGTCAAACCAGCGGCGAGATGTATTGTAAAAATCTGAAGGGCCCGAACGAGAAACGAGAAAACGGGGTTCTTAAGCGACGGTTTTCTCGAGAGCCAGCGCCCGCTCCCGCTGCCACCGCAGCCGGCCTTGCAATTCCTGGTACAGCGTGCTGAAGCCGGCCCAGTAGTATCCAGCAACGAAGAGCAGCAGAAATGGCACAGCCGCGAAGTTCCAAGTCTGGATCGCGAATGCCACCATGTACACAAAGTAGCTCCCCACCGCCAGTTCCGCGTAGGGCAGCCAGCCACTGCGCCGCCGGTAGCGGGCGTGCTCGATCTTCATCTTCCGATCCCCCAGCGCGTACTTCGGAGTTCGCGCGAATGCGCTCTTTATCCCGAATATCGCCTCCAGCACCGCCTTGGTGTTGATCACTGTCAATGCAATCCCGGCCGCCATCAGCGCCGGCATCAGCAGCAGCGAACGCTTCCAGCTCTTGGGATAAAGCTGTTGCTGGGCTATCAAATAGAACGCTGAAATCGACCAGAAGGACGCGATGATCAGCGGCATATCGATGGTCAACATCTGGAACCATCCCATGTAAAACCGCACAATCATAACCGGCAGCATCAGAGCCGACACAATCAGCATCAGCGGATAAGAGATGTTGGGAGTCAGGTGAAAAAACGCTTCCAGTTTTACTCGTAGCGGAAGCTTCGCTCGCAGAATCTGAGGCAGCAGCTTGATTGCAACCTGCGTCAACCCCTTGGCCCAGCGCGATTGCTGCACCTGGAATCCATAGGTATCCACCGGCAGCTCCGACGGGCAGTCAATGCTCGGAACATATATGAACCGCCAGCCCTTGAGCTGCGCCCGATAGCTCAAATCGGAATCTTCCGTCAGCGTATCGTGCTGCCAGCCGCCCGCGTCTTCAATCATCTTGGCGCGCAAGATCCCCGCCGTGCCGTTGAAATTGAAAAACAGCCCGCTGCCGCAGCGCGCGCCGTGCTCAATCACAAAGTGGCCGTCCAGCAGCATCGCTTCCACTTCCGTTAGCAAGCTGTAATACCGGTTCAGATAGCTCCAGCGTGTCTGCACCACTCCCACCCCTGGATCGGCGAAGTAATGCACGGTGCGCGTCAGAAAGTCGCGCGGCGGAATAAAGTCGGCGTCGAAAATCGCGATCAGCTCGCCCGTCGCCGTCCGCATCCCATCCTGCAAGGCCCCTGCTTTGAAACCGTGACGATTCGTTCGATGCAGATATTCGATGGGCACGCCGGCGGCTTGATATTCGCGAACCAGGCCTTCAGTAAAAGGGTGCGTGTCGTCGGTGGAATCATCCAGCACCTGGATCTGCAACAGGTCCCTCGGATACTCCATCTTGCTCACTTCTTCGAGTAGCCTCTCCACCACGTAGCGCTCGTTATAAATCGGAAGCTGCACCGTTATCCTGGGAAGGCTCTCGAACTTCAACGGGGGCGCCGCCAGCATGTTCTTTTTGTGCTTCATGTACCGCCGGATCATCTCGTAGCGATGACAGCCATACACGGAGAGGATCACCAGCAGCAGGAAGTAAGGAACCAGCAGAGCCCAGTCGAAAAATTCCAGATGATGCACGCCCGCGAACGTGTCGTCAAAAAACGAATGTACGAACTGATTCGTCGATGTCGCCAGCAGAAATGCGGGTGAACCTGTAACTGTCATGGACCAGAGCCCCAACGAACGTAAGACGTCGAACCACATTCGACTGCTACAATTCGTCCTCCATATTTTACCTCACCCCACCCACCCGCAACCAACCGTAAGCTCCGATACGCTTCCCGCCAGCAACCAGCAACCAACCACCAGCAACGAGAAACGAGAAACGAGAAACGAGAAACGAGAAACGAGAAACGAGAAACGAGAAACGAGAAACGAGCAACCAGAATCCAGCAACCAGTACAATAAGGTTTCCGTGCGACTCCTCACCTGCCTGCTCCTCGCCCCGCTTCTTCCCGCCCAGGATCGCGTACAATTTATCTGGCAAGGCGAAGTGGACGGCATCGACATCCTTTATCTACACGCCGATCATCTCACCGTCCAGATCAAAGAAGGTGCACCCATCGTCCGCCAGCAATATCACTTCTACGATCGCCTTCCCGAATCTCATCAGGATGCCCGCCTGGAAGTCCGGGAAGGCCGTGGATTCGTCCACATCATCGACCAGCCGCGCATCGAAAACCAATATACGCTCGCCGTTTCTATCGAGGACCGCCAGCCCGGCAGCTCATTCTATTCCATTGCTCTTTATTGGGATGCCTCCAATCAAGCCTTCGAGCGCGGCGCCGGTCGAACCGACAAGCTCGCCTGGAGCGGCCGCGTGGACGAAGAAGCCATCATTAGTTGCCAGAACAAGACCTGCACCTCCAGCTCGGACCACGGCGCGCCCGTAGCTAGCGAGCATTTCAAGTTTTCCCGCCCCCTCCCTCATCGCGATGTCGAAGTGACTCTCGATGACCACGAAGGCCGCGGTGACATCCGATTGGTCGAGCAACCGCGCGAGCGCAATAACTACACCGCCCGCGTTTCCATTCACGACCCGCAAAGCGGCTCGGGCGAATATTCGTTCACTCTGGCCTGGAAGCGAAGCTCTACCAACCAATCCCCGCCGCCCGTAATCGAAGCAGCGCGTGGCATGTTCTGGTCGGGCATTGTCGATGGTCGCGTGCGCGTCACCATCCAGGGCAGCTCTTCCATCTCAGAGACAATCCAAGGTGCCGCACCTATCTCTGGCGAACGTGCGGACTTCTTGCGCCCTCTTCCCTCCCGCTCCGATCTCACTCCCGCAGTCAAGAAACTGAGCGGCAGCGGCAGCGTCGAAATTGTCGAATATCCCACCGAAAAGAACAACTACCGCCTGGTATTCGAAATCAGTAACTCAGAAAGCGGACCCTCCACTTACGCCATCGAGGTTGACTGGTAATTGGATTCTCACGTCAAAACTCTCGGCCTCGCGTGCATCCTGGTGGGAGGCTTCGGCGGCCTGGCAGCCATCATTTACTTCGGGCTCTTCGCCGGTCCTGCCTCGAGCGCCGCCTACGGCCCGGTGATCGGTTACCTCGTCACAGGTTGGATGCTGCTGATGTTGATCCTGATGATCCCCTGCATCGCGCTCGGCGTCGGCCTCCTGAACTTCCGCCCCTGGACGCGCTCCATCGGCACCATCATCGCGATCCTCGAACTCCTGAATTTCCCCATCGGCACCGCCCTCGGCATCTACGCCCTCTGGATCCTAATGTCCCCGGAAGCCGACCAATTATTTACCCCCCGCTTCAAGCTATGACGTGGGGCAGGCGCTGAGCATCCTTCCGAACCGCGAGCGTAAGCGACCGGTTGTTGCTATTTTTTCAAAGTCGTAGCGCACGCACTTCTGCGTGCCGCGTTCACACTCGTGTGAACGCCTGGGATTTAGAAAGCCCCCCCACATCGCACCCTCGCCCCACGAACTTTAACGAATTGTTCCCAGAAATCGAAGAATTACACACCGCGAAGGTATAATAGCTTGGACGGATGCGGGATGCGCGAAAAAACTAGCCCGAAACGCAATACGCCCAAATCAAGTTTCAACAGATTCTCCCTCTCGGCACAGGAAATAATCCTCCTCTCGTTTCTCCTAAGTCTCGTGGCCGCGATCCCCGCCGCCGCAGCCGCCTTGCGCGGAACCGTAATCGACACCGAATCCCGCGCCGGAATCCCCTTCGTATCCGTCCAGCTCTCGCTTGGCGACGACATCCTCGCAGAAACTTCCACGGACGGACAGGGACAATTTACATTTGACGAGCTGCCGCCTAAATCGGGATACCGTTTGGACGCCAAAAAGAACGGCTATGTGGATGCTTTTCCGCCGGAGAATCTACACAAAAACGTCGCCGTCTCAGATTTCAAGGAACCCGGCGTGACACTGACGCTAACCCCCGCCTGCGCCATCTCGGGGCGTGTCTTAGATTCGTCCGGATCGCCCGCGCGCGGCGCGAAAGTGATGGCCATTGTACGGAGAGCCGGCCCAAGTGGCCCCCGCTTCACGGTTGAAGGCGCGAGCGGCGAGGTAGATGACCGCGGCGTCTATCGTCTCTTTGCCCTTCCGCCAGGCCGTTATACGGTCGAGGTAGCTCCCGACGCGGATACGGGCAGCGCGGCGTCTGCGCCCATTTATTTTCCCGGTGTCACCGATCCCGCACGCGCTGAGTTTCTTTCCTTACGAGCAGGCGAGACGCGCAGCAATACAAATTTCACTCTAACGCCGGTGCAAAGCTACACGGTCAAGGGCAACGTCACAGGCATACCCGGCAACTGGGCGCGGCGAAGGGCTGCCGTCTCCATGATTTCAGCGTCAGGAATCAGCATGGAGGCGCCAATCGTAGATACGGACCTGGAAGGCCGTTTCACCTTCTTGAACGTCCCTCCCGGCTCATATCAAATCGTGGCGTCTGGGCCGGGACCAGTTGTCGTTATGGGCAATGAAGCGCCCGTTCCGGATATAAAACTCCGGCAAGGCTCCGTGCGAGTTGAGGTCGCCAGCACTGACATCAGCGACGTCACGGTTCCGCTCAAGGATGTCGCGACAGTCGATGGAAAAGTGCTCGCGGATCGCGAAACTGGCGCCACGCCAGCCTGTTACTCAGCGGCAAAGCTGACTCTTCAACCGGTAGATCCCATGCCGGCGTCGCGTCTGTTCAACGCCACGCTCACCTCCACCGGCGCCTTTACTCTTCATGACGTCCCGGCCGCCCGCTATCGCATCGTGGTGAAAGGTTTCGAGGGTAGCTGCTTCCTGCGGGAAATCCAGATGGAAGGTAAGAAGACGCCGGATCGCATCATCACCATCGACGCCAACGTCAGCTTGGCACTTGCAGTCAGCGCAGGCAGCGGCAAGTTGACAGGGACGGTCACCGCTCCGAACGAACAGAGCCCCACGTCCGGCCTCGTAATTCTCGTACCCGTCGACGGCGAAACCTCCGAAGTCCGAACCACCCCGTTCGACACCAAGGGGCAATTCAATCTGGAGCAGATTCCCCCCGGCCGCTATCGCCTGCTTGCCACGCAAAGAATCAGCTCGAATGACTATCTTGATCCTCTGTGCTGGCAGGAGAACGAAGCACCCGAGATCGAGATGAAACAAGGAAGCTCCATCACGAAGGATTTGAAGCTCACAAAATGAGGACTCTGCTCTCACTTTCGCCATTGATTCTCGCTGTCCTTATGCCGGCGCAGCAGAAGTCACAACCATGGACGGTGGAAGGCGACGTCACAAGTGACCAAGGCCCCATTCAAGGAGCTACCATCTTGTCCGACGGGCCGGAGCGGATCGAATCAGCCTCCACCGACGCCAAAGGACATTACACGCTGAAGGGTTTGCGTCCCGGAAACTTTTCCATACGTGCCGCGAAAGATGGCTTCGGAGATGCAAAACCGAGGTCTATCAGCGTCCTCCCTGCACTGCAGGCGGACCATGTCGATTTCCAACTCACCAAAGGAGCAGTAATATCGGGACGCGTTTTGGATGGGGAAAAGAACCCCCTTCCGGGAGTTATGGTTGTCGCTTTAGTGAACGCCTTCCACGACGGTAAGCGAAGCTTCGTGGTCGGTGGGAACGTTACAACCGACGATCTGGGCGAGTATCGAATTCTGGATCTGGGGGAACAGCAGTACTACGTGGAGGTGGTTCCTGAGGTACTCCATCCCCATAAGCGCCCAACCGCCGTAGCCGGGGAAAAGCCAAAACAAACCCAGCGCCAAGGTCTCGTACGGAACATCTTCTACCCCAACGTCCCAACGCCCACTGGTGCTTCTCCAATCTTTCTGCACTGGGGTGAGCAGCGCGAAGCGGTGGACTTGGTGCTGAATCGCATAGGAACCTTCTGCATCAGTGCTACCGTGGTACCCGCCGCAAACGACGGATCTTCACCGAATGCGGCTTTGTTTCTCAGAGAAGTCATGCCCGAATGGGGCGCTTCGGTGGCGAGAGGCAAGGTCAAGCTCGGAGAAGAGTTTGAAATATGCGGGGTGCCTCCAGGGTCATACCGGATTGAGGCCGATACCTGGACGGAGGTAAACTCGGCAACCTTCAAGCTCACGGGCTGGGTGGAAATGGACTTCGCGATTTCAAAAGCCGATGTTGAACTGGGAACTCTCCATATCGTGCCGCCCATGACGTTGCAGGGCAAGGTAACCATCGAAGGCGCCCGCGCCGAAGATCCTATTCCCGATGGACTTGTCGTTTCACTCGACCGTAATCACAGGCCCAATTTTTATGGCGAAAATCTCAAGCAACCTGTGCGCGCTTCCGGAGAATTCGCACTGGAGAATCTCCTCGTGCACGATTACATCCTGCATTTGTCGGGACTGCCTAAGGGTTACTACCTCAAGGAAGCCTCCCAGCAGGGACACGACGTCTTGCACGATCTCGTCTGGCCCGGCCGTGGAGAGTTGCGGGTCGTGCTCGGAGCCGACGGCCCTGCGATCGCCGGAAACGCTGTCGACAAGGACAACCAACCCATCCACGACGCCATCGTAATCCTGGCTTCCAAAGACGGTCCGCCTATCCTGATCTCTCAGCAAGCAGACCAAGACGGCCGATTCCAATTCAATTCCGGCCTTCCTCCAGGTGACTACAAGCTAGCCGCGCTCACCGGCCTGGTCGATGGAGAAGCGCAAGACCCCGAATTCGTTAAGACAAATTTCTCCGATGCCACCGAGCTAACGCTAGCTTCCAAAGGCTCTCAATCAGTGTCGCTCACCGTGCACAAAATCCGTTGACCACTCGCCCACATTTTTCTTCACTTCTCCCCCAACCACTTACCAGCCTCGCGCCATCCAGCCTTACACTCGCGGCATTACCCTAACCATGAAGATGATAACGCGGGCCACAAACCACACCGCCTCACCAGTCCCCAGCCCCAAGCCCCCAGCCCCAAATTTGACGCATCGTCAAATTTCGAGCGTCTTCCACCTCCAACACTCCCAACAACGATCAACAATCCAGCCACTTACAAACAACGCTCACCGAAAC
>PMOK01000329.1 GCA_003162425.1 Bryobacterales bacterium
CTGCTATTCTGTACCATTAATGACTCAACGCGCTCTTTCCTTACTCGCGGCCATCGCGCTCGCATCGCCGCTCTTCGCCCAGGACGCTCCCAATCTCGCCGGCCAGTATCGCGACACCGCCACCAAGCTGATCGACGCCGCGCTCATCGATCATGACGGATTGGATAAGCTCTCCTACCTCTGCGATCGCATCGGCAACCGGCTCAGCGGATCGCCCAGCCTCGAAACGGCCATCGCTTGGGCAGCCGCGCAGATGAAAGCCGACGGTTTGGTAAATGTCGCCACGCCGCCCGTCAAGGTGCCGCATTGGGTGCGTGGCTCAGAAAGCGCCATGCTGCTGGAGCCCGTTGCCAAACCGCTCACCATGCTCGGTCTCGGAGGCAGTGTCGCCACGCCCAAGAAGGGCATCACTGCCGACGTGGTTCCAGTTTCGAGCTTCGAAGAACTCGAGAAAAAAGGCCGCGAAGGCGTGCAAGGCAAGATCGTGCTCTTCAATGTTCCCTATGAAGGCTACGGCCGCACCGTTGCCTATCGCGCCTCGGGACCGTCACGCGCCGCACGGCTTGGAGCGGTTGCGGTGCTGGTGCGATCCGTGACCCCCGTCAGCTTGCAATCGGCGCACACCGGCGCGCTCGAATACAATCCCGCCGCTCCGAAAATTCCCGCGGCAGCCGTGACCATCGAAGACGCTACTCTGATGCAGCGCCTGGCGGACGCCGGAAACACCATCAAGGTACACCTGGAAATGGAAGCTCACATGCTGCCCGATGCCGATTCGGCCAACGTCATCGGCGAGATTCCAGGCTCCGAGAAGCCTGAGGAAATCGTAGTGATGGGCGGCCACATCGATTCCTGGGATGTGGGCGCGGGCGCGCAAGACGATGGCTCCGGCATCATCACCACGCTCGAAGCAGCGCACCTCATCGTGAAACTTGGGCTACATCCGCGACGCACTCTACGCGTCGTATTTTGGACCAACGAGGAGAACGGCGGCGCAGGCGGTCTGGCCTATCGCGAATGGGTCGGCGACCAGATTTCGAATCACGTGGCCGCTATCGAGATGGACGGCGGCGCCGAAAAGCCGAGTGGATTCGGCATCACCGGCCGCGGCGATGCGCAAACCATGCTCGGTAAGGTGCGGGATATCGGGAAACTGCTCGAGCGAATCGACGCAGGTTCCATTCAATCCGGAGGAGGCGGCGCGGATATCGCTCCGCTAATGAAAGATGGTGTCCCGGGCCTCGCGGTTCGTACCGTAGGCACGCACTACTTCGACTGGCACCACTCCCAAGCCGACACCGCCGACAAGGTCAAGCCGGAAGATCTACGCGCCAACATCGCAGCCATGGCGGTAATGGCCTTCATCCTGGCCGACATGCCCGATACTTTGCGGACGCCTCCGGCGGCTACAAAGTAGTTATTCGGTTATTCGGTTGTTGATCGGTTGCAGGTTTGCCGAATGAACAAGTACGAGGTCATCATCTATTGGAGCCAAGAGGACGAGGCTTTCGTGGCCGAGGTGCCCCAACTCCCTGGGTGTGCTGCGCACGGTCCCAGCCCGGAAGCGTCGCTCGCCAGCGCACAGGAAGCGATTCGTCTCTGGCTCGATACGGCGAAAGAGTTTGGCGACCCGATTCCAAGGCCCAAGTGCGCCGTCTGATCTACGTGTGACGCGTATGTCGTTAGGCCGGCGCGGAGGCCTCTGGCTCGCTGGAACACGCGGCTTGCACCTTTTATAGGCGCTCCCCGCCGCCAGGATGCGCAATTAAAGCGGTGCTCGCGGTCAGCCGATTCTCCTGTGTATGGAAGTTTCTGTCGCGTTCCTCTTCGAGCATGAACTGAAAAGTCGGGGAATCGCATTCACCCTCGACCCCAAGACCGGAAGATATTCAATCCACGCGGGAATGCCGATATTGGTCTCTTTGGACACCATCGCGCGCGAGTACTCCATCGACCGCGATCCGGACTGCGTCTCGCGATTTGTAGAAGCGATTCTGGGCGGAGGCGTAACTCCAGATTGGGAGATAGCCCGGAAGTCCATCCTGTTTGCCCTGGAACCGAATGACTACGCCGAGAGCTCCGACCTTCGGCTATCGATATCGAGAAGAGTAGACCATCTTCCCATACTAGTCGATGAACGTCTTGGAACCTAGCGGTGGATCGATCAACTCATGGTTGAAGAGTGGAAGGTTCGCGTTGATGACATAGTCAATGCCGCCACCTGCGGTGTCGTCTCAGCGCTGATCTCATCGAAGCTAGAGCGCGACGACGTGGAGGGAGTGAGCCTGGGGTATTTTGAAACAGCGCTTCCACTAAAATCACCTCTTCTTCTGGCCCCAAATCTAAAGGATGTTGTTGGGTCAATACTTGGATGGCCACTCCATGCGGTGGTTCCGGATCAGGATTTCATCTACGTTTGGCCAGCCGCGGCCGAGCAGTTCTATGAGCGAATCGGAGCGGTCGTCGTGCGCGAATATTCGGCTGCCCCACACCCGGTAACGACAGAACTGTTCAAGATCAGCGACGATGGCATTAAAGCCGTCGGGGCCTTCAGCTAAAGTGCCAGTTGTGGGTCGATCTCAGCGGCACTCAGCGCGAACCGATCAACCGAACAACTGAATAACCGATGAACGGCCTTTATCGTTGTTCCGATACCGATTTCTCGGCCAGCTCCCCCAGAATCGGCAGCTTGTACATCTCATCCTGCGCGGTCTTGATGATCATGAACACCCATGCGCCGAATACCGCTACCTTCATCAGCGCCGGAATGATCTTGTAAGGTCCCCACTCGTGGGGAAAGCTGAGCAGCGGGCTCAATACCCAGTCCACGATCAGCCACGCCACGAACAGATACAAACCTTGAAACGCGTGGAACCGTACCTTGGCGTCTTCGCGAAAACGCACCGACGCCAGCACCACTATTGCCACCACCCAGCCTACAATCGGGATGTAGCAAAGCAGCGAGGCCGTCCGCGGCGTGACGCCATGAAAGTAGTCCGTCACCGGCTTGGTCTCCGGCTGACGGTTCCCGCAATTGGCGCAGAACACGTCCTGAGTCCCGACCGCCTTCCCGCATTGGCAACAATAAGGCATGTTTGCTCAGCTATATTTAACTACGTTTCGCTGAAGGGGCCTGTTCCGCCAATATTACTCGGCTGTGATAGGATGCCAACAGTGCTTCGCTCGATTTTCGCTCTATCCCTACTCGCTGTTTTCGCCATAGCCGCTGCCTTCGCGCTTCCGTTCGTATCCGCCAAGACGCTCGAAATCTATTTTATCGATGTGGAGGGCGGCCAAGCCACGCTCATCGTCACTCCCACCGGCCACTCCCTGTTGATCGACACCGGCTGGCGCGGTTTCGAAGGCCGTGACGCCGAGCGCATTGTCCAAGCCGCCAAAGCCGCCAAAATCAAGCAGCTCGACTATGTTCTCATCACACACTACCATCGCGATCACGTGGGCGGCGTTCCCCAACTGGCGGACCGCATGAAGGTCGGCACTTTCATCGATCACGGCCCCAACATGGAGGACGCGCGCGTGGTGAAAGAAGACTACACCGACTACGTTAAGATTCTGCAACGCGTCCCGATCCTGCATATGGTGGCGAAACCAGGCGACACCATCCCTTTGAAGGGCGTTACCGTCCAAGTGCTGACCGCTGCCGGCGAGCATCTTCAATCGCCACTTGCTGGCGGAGGCCAGCCCAACACATTCTGCGCCACGTCGCCCAAGCGCGAAGACGATCCCTCGGAAAACGCCCGCTCGCTCGGAATCCTCTTAACCTACGAACACTTCCGGTTCCTCGACCTTGGCGACCTAACCTGGAACAAAGAACTCGAGCTGATGTGCCCAGCGAATTCCATCGGGACCGTCAGCGTCTATCTCACATCCCACCACGGCTTGGATCAATCCGGTTCGCCCGCTCTGGTCGACGCCATTCATCCTCGCGTGGCCATCATGAACAACGGCGCCCGCAAGGGTGGCAGCCCGTCCGCCTGGCAGATTGTCAAGGATTCGCCGGGCCTGGAGGATATGTGGCAGCTCCACTACGCCATGGAAGGCGGCAAAGAGCACAATGTCCCGGACAGCTTCATCGCCAACGTCGATGAGCACTGCGAAGGAAAATACATCCAGCTAACCGCGAAATCCGACGGCTCCTTCACGGTCTACAACTCCCGCAACAAATTCACCAAAGCCTACAAACCTCAATAAGGATTTATTCGCGTTCATTCGCGGCCCAGTCTCTTCTGCTGCCACTGCGCCGTACAAAGCTCAGCGACCGCTGAAACGGAGTGCCGGGAATCCTTCGCTGTCCGGTAAAGGAAACGACGCACAACTTTTCCACGACGGACAGGGTACAGGGTCCGCCTTGTGTTCGCCAACATGCAGGCTACCATCTTTACAAGGAGACAACGGTGACTATAGCTGCTGGGTTCGTTCACAAGGATGGGGTTTTGCTCAGCTCAGAATCGCGGGTGGAAAGCGATTCATCCAAGGAGCTTGGATGGAAAATCCTACCACTCAACGGAGATTGGGGCGACGGGCTGGTAGCGTATGCGGGCACCGTTGACGTTGCTGTATCTGCAATTCAGAAGTTTGACCGCAAGCTGAAACGGACCAAACCTGAAAACATCCTAGAGGAGCTTGAACAAGCTCTAGAGAAGGAATGGAAGCGAAAGGTTTTTGCCCACCCGCTGTACGGCGAAGATGATTGCCCAGACTATCAACTTCTGTTGGCGATTCGGCCTCAAGGAGAAATCTCGCGGCTATACGTTACGTCCGAAACAACAATTCATGAAGTTAATGGTTTTCGGTGCATCGGCTCCGGTGCGGATTTGGCTACCCACCTTCTCGGCCCCACCATGCTCGGCAATATGGATGAGGAAAGAGTCGCTTGTCTGGCCGCATACGTTCTGGCCGAAGTAAAACGCTCGGTTCCGGGATGCGATGGCCTTTCTATATTCAGATCTCTTCGCAACGATGGGACCGAGAAAGACTATTTCGGGCAAGCCCTCCCCAAGTTTGTAGAGATCATTGCCCAAGAGTTCGATCGCGACGTCGGCTTGTTGTTGATGTCAACGTTCTGCGATGACGATAAGAATTTCGAGTGGAACGTAGATGTATTTCCAAGAAGGATCCGGCATCTTAGAGCACGTTGGCTGGAGGCGCGAAAGACAGGTATCACCACTACGATTGATGAGGTTCCCAGACCACAATAGTTCTGATGCTTCCAACGTTCCTACAACACGTAACAAAGTACGGCGGGCGCGAGCGGACGGGGCGAGCGTGCTATAACAACCCGACATGAAGCTGGATGACGTTTTGAAACTGAGACCCGAAGCCGCAGTTCACGTGACCAAGAGCTTTCTTGGCTGCAACGGCACGACTTTCGACGTTGTAGTAGGCGATGTCAACAACAAAGATGCATCGTTCGGGAACCTATTGCAGTGTCGGGATTGTAAGCGGGACGATTTGGAATTTCACAACGGCAAGATTGTTGACCTGTTTCCGGCAACGCCCTAATCGCGGTCGTGCACAAGCCCACAATTTCCCGACGGCTGACTCTTTCGGGCGCGCGCGATAGCGGCATCAAGGGTGCTAAACCTGCCTGAAACTCCCCACCTCTCGCACACGTCCTTGACCAAAGGTCGCAATAGGCCTAAAATAGTGGACAGACTTGAATTAGGCCTCGGTGGTGAATTGTATGAAAACAAAGCTCTTTGTCCTTTGCGGTTCGATGGCTGTTATTTCGCTGACCGCGCTGGTCTCCATTGCGATCGCTCAATCCGACCAATCCGACAAAAAGCCCAGCTCGGATTCCTCGACAAAAGATACCGTCGCCAAGCCCATGACGGAGAAGCAGCGCAAGAAACAAGAGAAGAAGCTGCAAAAGGAACTCGAGACCCCCTATAAGAAGTGGCTCAACGAAGACGTCGCCTACATCATC
>PMOK01000220.1:0-11242 GCA_003162425.1 Bryobacterales bacterium
TGTTAGGGAAGGGCGACATGCTGTTTCTGCCGCCCGGTTCTTCGCGGCTGATCCGCGTGCACGGCGCGTTCGTGACGGAAGCCGAAACCAATCGCGTGGTGGAATTCTGGAAGAATCAAGCCCGGCCGGATTATGACCAGACCTTCCTACTGGCTCCTCCGGCGGAGGAGGGCGAAGAGGCCGAGGGCGCCCAATTCGAAGGCGCAGACGATCCCGCATACACCGATGCCATACGGGTGGTGTTGGAAATGGGTAAAGCATCCACATCCACGCTGCAGCGCCGCTTGCGCTTAGGCTACGGCCGCGCGGCCAGAATATTGGATATGATGCAGCGCGAAGGCATCATCGGTCCGCCGGACGGCAGTAAGCCGCGCGAGGTGCTGAAGCGGCCGGATTGGTTGGAAGAGGTGGAGAATCAGTTGCGGTGACGCGACGAATATTTCTTGGCGCAAGCGCGGCCGCGTCCCTGGCTGGTCAGGAGATCCTGACACTTACACCGCCAAAAGCCAATGCGAGGATTCCATACGGCAAGGATCCGCTGCAGTTCGGCGATCTCCGCTTGCCCTCGGGACCTGGGCCGCATCCCGTCGTCATTTTCGTTCACGGCGGGTTCTGGAGAGCAGCGTACAATCTGGATCACGCCGGACATCTTTGCGCGGCGCTGGCCCGCGCAGGCGCGGCTACCTGGAGCATCGAGTACCGCAGGATCGGCGATCCGGGTGGCGGCTGGCCAGGCACGCTCGAGGATGTGCTGCACGGTTCGGAACACGTCACGGCACTGTCGCGCCGTTATCCCCTGGACCTTAAGCGCATAGTCGCGTCGGGACATTCCGCGGGCGGACAATTGGTGCTTTGGCTGGCCGCGCAACGCGCTGTTGATTTACGCGGCGTCGTTCCCCTGGCAGCCGTATCAGACCTGCGCCGCGCCTGGGCGTTGCAGTTGAGCGGCGGCGTGGTGAAGCAATTTCTGGGTGGATCGCCGGAGCAGGTGCCGCAGCGCTATGACGCGACATCGCCTATCGAGTTGCTGCCGATTTCGGTACCGCAACGCATGGCCCACGGAACCGCTGACGAGATTGTGCCGTTCGAGATGAGCGAGCGGTTTGCAAAGAAATCGAAGAATGCAAAGTTGATTGCACTCAAAGGCGCGGGACACTTCGAGTTGATCGATCCTCGCGCGCGCGAATGGGAAACGGTTCGGAAAAGCATTCTGGATTGGGATTTCTGAACTTATGGATCTGGGTCTGAAGGATCGCGTAGCGGTGGTAGCGGCATCGAGCAAAGGCCTCGGCAAAGCTGTCGCGTTAGGACTGGCGGCCGAAGGCGCCAAGCTGGCCATTTGCGCGCGCGGCGAGGAGGAATTGCGCCGGACCGCGGCGGAGATCCCAACTGAAGTTCTGGCTCAAACGGTGGACGTCACAGTGGAAGCGCAGGTCCGAGGATTCGTCGAAGCCGTGATGCGCAAGTTTGGACGTGTGGACATCTGCGTAACAAACGCCGGTGGTCCGCCTGCGAAGAGGTTCGCCGATACGTCGATCGAGGACTGGCGATCAGCCGTGGATTTAAATTTCATGAGCACGCTATATTTCGCGCAAGCCGTGCTGCCGCACATGCAGCAGCGGCGCTGGGGACGGCTGATTGCGATCTCGTCAGTTGCGGTGCTGCAACCGGTGGATGGCCTGATTCTTTCGAACGCGGCGCGATCGGCCGTTCGTGGCCTGGTGAAAAGCCTCTCCAATGAGTATGCGCCTTACAATGTGCTGGTAAATAATGTTTGCCCCGGCTATACGGCCACCGAGAGATTGAAGAAGTTGGATGTTCATCCGGAGGCGCAAATCCCGTTGGGACGCATAGGCACGCCGGAGGAGTTCGCCAGTCTGGTGGTGTTCCTGGCGTCCGAACGATCGAGCTACATCACCGGTGTTTCTATTCCGGTGGACGGGGGGTGGACGAAGGCGCTTTAGGCAAATCGGGCGCGGGATAATAAGGCTTGCCGTTCAGGGCCTTCACTTCTTTTCCGAAGTTGGTGCCGTAGTCTTTGTCCGGATCGGCGAACAGCCAGGCGTTGCGCTTGTAGTTCCAATCATCCGGACGCAGCGATTGCGCCGCTTTGAAGTACGCGATCGCTTCACGCGCGTGGCCGGTACTCACCAAATACTGAGCCATTTTGAAATTCGCATCGGCCAGAAGATTCTGAGGCGTGAATTGGTTCAGGTGTTCGCGCAACTGATCCGAATTCATCGCATAGATGCTCTTGTCGCCCTTATCCAACCAATCGAGCAATCCGGTAAGATACGGCTGCGCGTCGATGCCGTGCATTGCTTTGTAGCGATTGTCGATGAATGCGACTTCGGTGGGCCGAACAATCTTGCCGCTCTCATCGATCCAAACAGCGGTGGGCACGTTGACCATGCCGTACAACGTCGCCACGGTGTGTTTTTCGTCCACCAGCACGGTGTAGTCGGGACTGGCCTTCTCAATCCACGGACCGGCGTCCTTGATGCCGCCGATATCCTCGGCAACTGACACGATTTCGAAGTTCTTGCTCTTGTTCTCAGCGTAGAATTTCTGCCAGCCTGGCAGGTCGAAACGGCAGCCTCACCAGGAGGCCCAAGTGATCAGCAAAACACGCTTGCCCCGGAAGTCGTGGAGCGAGCGGGACACGCCCTTCCAATCCGGCAGCGTGAAATCCGGCGCTTCCAGCGTGTTCGCAATCTTCATCAGCGATTCCGTGCGTGATCCAAACAGCCAGATCTCGTTCGCATCATCGTGAATCGCGGGTTGCTTCAGCGTTCTGGCAAGCTCGGTCAAATTGAACAGCTTCTGGTTGTGCTCGGTCCTTAGAAAAGCCGCTTCGCGCGATTTGGGGATAGGCACGCAGAACTCATCCAGGCACGCACCTTGCGGTTTCAAGACGAATCGGGTGGTGCGCGTCAGGTCGGGAAGAGTAACCCAAAGATTCTCGGGTTCGCTCACGGCGTCCGACAAGCTGGAAATCGCGCCATCGTAGATCACCGTCGTTTCGGAAGCCGAGAGCGCTGCCGCGGCGAGCACGAAAAGAGCAATGGCGCGCATGGGATTAGCTACTCGCGATTATACACGGCGAAGTGGCCGAAACATTTGTGCTGATTTCTGTTGCGGATGCAGGCGGCTCTGGTAAAATCAATAAAGAGTGGCGTACTTCTGTCGTCCCACCGCATTAGCAACGTTGGTGTGCCTGTGCGGAGATCTTTTATTCGCCCGGCCCGATTATTTCACTCCCCAGCATCGGCTGTCCGGAGTGGGCGTGGATCGGGCGGAGATAACCCCCCGCGTGTTGGATGACCGCACCGATCGCATGATCGAGTACGAGACTTTCGCTATCCTGCGCGAGCCGCAGGCCATCGCCGGAGCGGAGCGAATCACGGGCCCACGCCTTACGCGGATTTTTGAGCGCGCCGCCATCGCCAGCGGCCTGCCCGCCTCGCTGATCTCCGCCGTGGCGTATCTCGAAAGCTGGGGCGATTCCAATGCCGTGAGTCCGGCCGGGCCCAAAGGCATCATGCAGTTTTCCGAAGCCACGGCGCGCGCCGCTGGTTTGCGCGTGGTTCGTCTCACGCGCTTCAAGATCACTACCGAACGCAAATTGGTACGCCGCAAGAATGACAAACCAATTTACCGCGTGGTTCGCCATCGATCGCCTTACACGGTGACGTTGCGTGACGACCGCCTGAATCCGGAACGTGCCGTGCCCGCTGCCGCCAATTACCTGGCGCGTATGGAGAACAAGTTCGGCGGCCGGGACTGGGCGGTCTTCGCCTATCATTGCGGCGAGGGATGTATCTCAGAGCTGCTTCCCCTGGCGCAAGCTGCGCTGGGGCACAAGCAGCCCACCGTCGCGGGCATGTTTTTCGCCGCTACGCCGGCCCTCCATCGCGACCTGTATGAAGCGATTCAGCGTCACATGCAGCGCGACTATTCGCCCACGTATTGGTTTCGCGTGATGCGCGCCGAGCAACTTCTGAACTTGTATCAGACGGATCGCGCCACGTTTCGCGAGCTGGTGGAGGAGTATCGCAATCCGGCCAACCCGGCTCGCCGCGCCAACGACCGTCTGATGGTCTGGCTGAAGTCCGAAGACATTTTCTACCGGTCGGCCAGCGATTTGAAAAAAGCGGAGGGCCTGGTGAAAGCGCTCGACGATCCGAAGCTTTTCGGTTTCACGTTGTCGAAGCCTTCGGGCGACCCCGATCTCTATTTGCAGGCTACGCCGGCTGCGATCGGCACGTTGCTATACATCGCGTTCGAGACCCGGCGCCTGTTTGAAGAGCACAAACCCAAGGGTGAGCATTTCGTGCCCTTGCAAGTAGTGGAGCTGGTCAGCACGAACGACCGGCCCGCGGAGGCCGGCTCGCTGCTGGTGGACCCGGAATTCCCAGAACATTCCACCGGCCAAGTGTTCGACATTGACCGGTCGAACCTGCCGCCCGGCGAGCGCGAGTGTCTGAACTTCATTCTCGACGATATGGGCTGGGATGGATACCTGGGTTTTATCCAGGTGACGGGCGATACGCTGCACATCGGATGCTCGCCTGACTCGCGCGAATTCTTCGCGAAAGTCTTTGAGGAAGCGATGGAAGCGCAGCGGTAAATCAATGCACCGACTCCCTCACGGTCGCGGTTCGGAAACGCGCTTTACTGAGCCGCGACCGTAAGGGAGTCGGTACTCCGCGCGATGGATTGAATCTCCTGGATGACCTGGTCCAGTTCTTCATCCTTGGTATAGAAATGCGGTGCGACGCGAATGCCGGCGCCGGGGCGGTAATCCAACAGAAAGTCGCGCCGCAGCAGTTCTTGCGTCACTTCGTATCCGTTCGGAACATCCAACGTGACCGTGCCGCCGCGCTGTGACGAATCTTTAGGCGAATTCACTGGATACCCGGCCTCTTCAGCTAAAGCGATCAGTCTGGATGTCTGGCGAATGGACTTGGCGCGAATGTTCTCCACGCCCACCTCGCCGAGGATCTCGTATCCGGATCGCGCCGCGTACAGTCCTGGAATATTCGGCGTGCCGTTGAGGAAGCGATACCCATCCGGCGCAAAATCGATGGGTCCGGGATCGAAGTCAAACGGATTGCGATGCGCCACCCAACCAGTGAGGCGCGGCTCCAGCGTAGGCCACAGATCGCGGCGCACATAAAGGTAGCCCGCGCCCGGCCCCCCGCACAACCACTTTACGGATCCGCCGGTGGCGAAATCCAAATCGAGTTCCCTAACGTTGACCGGGACGGTGCCCGCAGACTGGTAAATGTCGGCGATCACCAGCGCCCCGACTTCGTGAGTACGGCGCGTGATAGCGGCGAGGTCCTGAATGTAGGCACTTTTGAAAATGACGTGGGATACCGAAACCAGCAGCGTCTCGTCGTCGATCGCGCAGAGAAGATGGTCCTGTGGGATCGTGATTTCGTCCTCGGATGGAACGGTGACCACGCGCGCGCCCAAGGATTCGAGCTGCCGGTGTATATAGAGGTTGGAAGGAAAGTTGAGGCCTTCCGAAACCACCTTGTTGCGCTTACCGCTCCAGTTGAAGCATGAACCTACGATCGACTGCGCCACCGATACATTCGGGTGCATGGTGACTTCGCCATCGCCCGCGCCGATGATCTTTGCGATCAGGTTGCCCACCCGGCTCGGAATTACATCCCCGCGAAGAATGGGACTTGGGGTTGTTGATGTGAATGTCCTTTATCATTCACTACCTGAGTTGGGGAGCCGCAATAGGTTTTGGCGCTCTGAGGTACCCCTGGTAATGCTTATTGGACCCTTATTGGGCCCACGTCCTCTGCCCTAACGACCTCTGCCCAGACCTTTGCCTGTGGCGAGCGTTTCCACTTTNNGCTCACTGCCCTTCTCCCCGCAGCTTCGCATACTCCGACCTGGCCTGCTACACACCTGCGCTCGCGAAACCTGAGTTGATGATTCTTCAACCCCAGTTGTGTTCTTTAGGTAGCCTGAGTCTATCTCGGACGAGCTGCTTCTAACGTATCTATCTGATAGCTTGCTCCGGGGAGCATTCGCCAGAAATTGCATTTATCAACCAAGGCTGATATAACTACGTCTGGCTTATCCCCCGGCAACTTGAAATTATTTCGAATCGGTTGCTCGTCCTAAACGAGCGGCATGACCGGAACGTGTGCGCTAGCTATGAGAAGAACGTTGCTCAGCTTCGCAGGAATTCACGACCCCTACGCACCAGATGCCCAAGCTGGTCCTTCGCAGGCTGGACCCATCCCACATTGATGCGAGAGGTGGGATTTGATTGCCGTGATTTTGCTTAAGACTCCCGGTGCTTATGAGAACACAAACTGCACCAAAAGAGCTTTGAGAGAGCTTCATTGCACGTGCAGAGCCTGGTGCACGGCACGGTGCATCCGGGGAAATAATGGTCATTGACATCCACACTCACTTCTTCCCCGATGCGTGGCCCGATCTTGCCGACCGCTACGGTACGCCCGACTGGCCCCGAATCAGGCACCTGGAGGGCGGCGAAGCCGATATTCTGCTCGGCGACCGCTTTTTCCGCCGAATCAATTCGGCCTACTGGGATGTGGAACGGCGCATCCAGGATCTGGACCGCGACGGCATCGATCTGCAAATCATTTCTCCAATGCCGGTGCCGTCCTCCTATGCGCGCCCGGTGGAACACGCGCTGGACATGGCCCGGTTGTTTAATGACGCCGCACTAGAGCTCTGCAGCCGCAGCGACGGACGCATGAAATCGCTGTGCCGGGCGCCGCTGCAGGATATCGACGCCGCCTGTGGGGAGATCAGCCGCTCGATGCAGGCCGGCCACCTTGGCGTCAAGATTGGGGATCACATCGGCCTGAAAAACCTCGACGAACCCGGCATGATTACTTTCCTGCACCATTGCGCCGATGTGGGCGCTGCTGTGCTTGTGAATCCGTGGGACATGATGGCCGGCGACTGCATGACCGAAGACATGATGCCCTGGACGGTTGGCATGCCGGCGGAAACGCAACTGCTTGTGGCCATGATCGAGGGCGGCGCGTTCGATCGCCTCCCGCACAGCCTGCGGATTTGCTTTGCCCACGGCGGCGGAAGCCTTCCCTTTCTTTTAGGAAGGATGCAAAATGCCTGGGAGCATCTTCCGGTCGCACGGAGCAAGTCGGAGCTTCCGCCGAAGCAATACGTGGACCGGTTTTTTGTAGACTCCGCGGTGTTCGACGACCGTACCTTGCAATTCCTGGTGAACATCATGGGGCCCGATCAGGTGGTGCTCGGCTCGGATTATCCGTTTCCGCTGGGAGAGGAACGGCCCGGGACATTGGTGCGAACTGCCGGGTTGCCGCTGGAGGTGAAGGCCAAAGTTCTTGGCGGCAACGCCGTAAGATTTCTCGGGCTTGACCGCGCGGCGCATCCACCGGAGATGAAATCCGCGCCTTTGTTGAACTACAGCCGTTACCTGCACGTGACAGAACTGCTGGATTTGCAGCATCCGCAGTCCTCGCCGCCGCATCACGACGAGCTGTTGTTTATCATCGTGCACCAGGTCTATGAGCTTTGGTTCAAGGAGCTGTTACACGATCTGTACGAAGCGGCCGCCTGCCTGAAAGCCTCCACCGCTGCACCCGGCTCCTCGCCCCATCGCCCTTCGTGCGACGGGGGCCGCGGCTCTGAAAAGACTGGCACAGAAGGGGAACATCCGGCAGGCTCGAAAGAAGTCTATGAGGCGGCGCGGATGCTTCGGCGCTGCACTGAGATCATGCGGGTGCTGGTTGATCAGTTCACCATTCTGGAGACTATGCTGCCCACGCACTTCCTCGCCTTTCGCGGCAAGCTGGATGGGGCCAGCGGATTCCAGTCGGAACAGTTTCGCGAAATCGAGTTCATTTGCGGCCAGAAAGACGATACGCTTCTGCGCGACCATGCTCCCGATCCGGAGGCCTATGCGAAGCTGATGCGGCGTCTGCGCGAGCCTTCGTTGCGCGACATATTCTTCCAGGCGCTCGGGACCATCAGTGAGGCGCCTGGCACGAGCGGAAGCAAGGAAGAAGAGCACGAGGCGCGTGTTCAGGTCATTCGCGATCTGTACCAATCCGAGCGCCAGCATCGCGATTGGATCGACGTGTGCGAGCGGTTGATCGAATTCGATGAGCTGGTCTTGAGCTGGCGGCTACGCCATATACTACTGATGGAGCGGATGATCGGGATGCGAACGGGCACCGGCGGATCCCCTGGCTCTATGTATCTGCGGCGGACCCTCGACAAGAGGTTCTTTCCCGAGCTATGGGAAGCGCGTTCGATTCTGCAGGCGGAATGAAGACTCCCACAATCACAATCGCGGGCGCTGGACTAGTGGGGCCGTTGCTTGCCATCTCGCTTAGACAGCGGGGGTTCCCGGTGGTCCTCTACGAACGGCGCGCGGACATGCGCCGCGTCCAAGTCAGCGACGGGCGCTCCATCAATCTGGCCGTTTCCGCGCGCGGCATCTATGCGCTCGAGCAAGCCGGCGTGTGGAGCGAGTTGCGCGACATTGCAATTCCCATGCACGGCCGCCTGATGCATTTGCTCACCGGCGAATTGATCTTTCAACCTTACGGGCAAGACGAATCCGAGGTTATCAATTCCGTTTCCCGCGCGGCCTTGAATATTGCGCTGCTTGATGCCGCCGAAGCCGCGGGCGTCGCAATTCACTTTGAGCAACGCTGCCTCGGATGCGCTCGCGCCGACGATGGCATTGTTGTGCGTTTGCGTGACGAACAATCGGGCAAGGAAACAGCGATTGCCGCCGAAGTCGTAATCGGGGCTGATGGTTCGTCTTCGGCTGTTCGCGGGGAAATGTCCAGGTCGCCGGAGTTCAGGCTCTCCGAGGAGAGGCTGGATTACGGCTACAAAGAGTTGACAATTCCCGCCGGGCAAGGCGGCAGCCACCGAATGGAGACGCGCGCGCTTCACATCTGGCCGCGCGGCTCGTACATGCTGATCGCATTGCCGAATGTGGACGGGACGTATGGCTGCATTCTGTTCCTGCCGTTCGAGGGCGAACGTGGATTTGCGGCCCTCGATTCCGAGTCGAGGGTGGTGGAATTTTTCCGCGCCAACTTTCCCGACGCGCTCGCCTTAATGCCGAATCTGGCGGAGAACTACTTTGCCAATCCCACGGGCGCCATGGTTACGGTCCGCTGCTTTCCGTGGCATCAGGAAGGAAACATATTGCTCCTGGGCGACGCCGCGCACGCGATTGTCCCGTTTTTCGGGCAGGGAATTAACTGCGGGTTCGAGGATTGCACCTGCTTCCTGGAATTACTGGATGCCGCGCGGACGAGCGGCGCAGAGTCGATCGACTGGCAGAAGCTGTTCACTGACTTCGAGAGTTCGCGCAAGCCCAATACCGAAGCCATCGCCGACCTGGCGTTAGAGAACTTTGTCGAAATGCGGGACCGCGTGGCTGATCCGCATTTCCTTTTCAAGAAGAAAGTGGACCTGGCATTGGAAGCCAGATTTCCCGGCCTCTACGTGCCCAAATATGCGATGGTCGCGTTCCATCGCATTCCGTATGCGGTCGCACAACAACGCGGGCGGATTCAGGATCGTTTGCTGGACGAGCTCTGCGCCGGCATGAACCGCCTGGAAGACATCGATTGGAGCAAAGCGGCCATGCTTGTGCATCGTGACTTGACGCAGCTTGGGAAGCGATAATGCAGGCCACGTTTGAAGCCGGTTGCGGAGTGCTTTCAGACTGCGGTCGGGCTCGAGTAGTGCGGAATCGCGAAGAGACTGCAGACCAATAGCTCACCGTGAGTATTGGGAAAAGGGCCATACGTCACACCCATGGCGGCATCATGCAGCTTCGTCTTGGATCATGTGTATGACGCATTCCAGCACCGTGGCCCATGCTGCCGACTCCGGATCGACTAAATCCATGTGCTCCGCGCCGGCAATTTCCACTAGCCGGAGGTTTTCCCGGTCCGCCGCCCGCCGTTCGAGAAAGCACCGGCTCAGCGAAACGGGTACCGTTTCATCGACGGCTCCGTGCACCACGATAGCCGGCGTCTTCAATGCATGGCGCGAAGGGCAAGCTGCCTCATAAACACCGGGCGCTTGCTCCTGACCGCTTCCGAGAAATTCAGAGACCGCGTCATTGCTTAGGTGGAGTTCATAAGCCAGATCGAGGCAAGCTACCGGCGCCAGGGCGACCACCCCACGCATCGCGTATTTCTCGCCGGCGAGGCGCAGAGCGAGATGACCGCCGGCGGAGTGTCCCAACAAGACCACACGGGCGGACTTGTCGAAGTGCGCGCAGGCAGCTGTGAAGCCGTCGATGACATCCTCGAATGTACTCGGCCAGCCACCGCCTGAGTCGCCGACGCGCCGATATTCCAGGCTCGCGACTGCCAGGCCGGCCCGCGCCAGCGCGGCGCAGGCGTGGCTCGCATGCGTCAAGTCATATCGCGCGCGCCAGAATCCACCATGGATCATCACGATTGCGCCGCGGAGTTCTTTTCCTTCTTCTTGCGACTGCCAGAAGTCAAGAAACTGATTCGGTTCGGTGCCGTAAGCGATTCGCTCGTCGGCAGAAACTGGAGGCAGAGAGAGAAGGTCGCGTCCCATAGCTTTCAATTCTCCATCATGAGAACGAAGTCGGATACAATCACTCGTTGCTTTCAGAGCTTTCTCTGTCGCTTGCTGGCAGTGAGCCTCCACCGGTTTCGAATTCAGCTCGGGGCGCTATCTGCGGCACGCCCTGCGCCGTCGCAGTCAGCGTGGCGGCTCACCGCCGCCCACATTGGGGCAGCTCTATGATCGTTGGCTCCTCATCCCGCGATTAGCCCATCCTTATCCAAGCGCACGCTTCGACGCCATGCATTCAAGGTACGAGCCGTATGGGGGCGTTCAGCACCGTCCCTACCGCGCCCCGGATTTCTTCGCCGAAAAACTTATCCCACCATCGCCGATCCGCCGTTCACGTTCATGATTTCGCCCGTCATGAACCCCGCATGGGGAGTGCATAGAAAAAGCACCGGCGCCGCTATTTCTTCGGGCGTACCTACGCGGCGTAAAGGAATGGTTCGCAAAATGCCTTCTCGCAAGGCAGGATCGGTAAGGTAGGGCGCGGCCATGTCGGTATTCACCCAGCCGGGTGCAACGCAGTTCACGTAAATGCCAAATGAAGCCAGCTCGGCCGCGAGGCTCTTGGTCAGGCTGATGATGGCGCCCTTCGAAGCCCCGTAGTCGCAGAGAC
>PMOK01000220.1:11338-35248 GCA_003162425.1 Bryobacterales bacterium
CGGCGCAATGCCATGATTCACCACCAGAGCGTCGAGCCTTCCATAATGCTCTACGGCCGCAGCGACGAGAGCCTGCGCCGCCGCGGTGTTATTCAGCTCGGACGCAATCGCAAAGCAATTGTGCGGGCCGCACTCGCGCACCAGAGCTTCAGCCTGGCTGCGCGCCTGGCGATAACTGAAGGCCACACGCGCGCCCGCCTCGGCAAATAACCGGACACATGCCGCGCCAATTCCGCGCGAACCGCCGGTGATGAGAACGACTCCATTCGCAAAGGACAATGTGACGGCCACAGTCCTATTTACCACGGGGGACGCAAAGGGCGCACAGGAAAACAGCGCCAGTAGAATCGAGGTTGGCGTTCCAGCATCAACTGCGGCTCAGGGGCCTGTAGCTGAGATAAACCGCTCCGCCAAGGATCAGCGCACCGCCGGCGAGAGCCATCCTCCCCAGGATCTCATGCAGAACCGAGACGCCGAGGATCGCTCCGACCAGCGGTTCCAGGCTAATGAAGATTCCTGCCTGCGATTCGGGAACCCACTTCAGTCCCCAGTTCCACAGCACGGCTGTGGTCGCCGTTGCCAATAGCCCTTGCCCGGCCACCGCAACCCAGGCACGGGACGAGTAATGCACGGAAGGAAGACCTGATGCCGTCGTGACCACCGCAGCCAGCATCATAGTGCCGATCCAATACACGAAGGCAGTGACCATTAGGGCGGAATGCCGCTGCACCAGACGCCTAGAAATAAGAATCCAGCCGATGGCTGCAAACATGGAAAGCACAACCAGCAAATCGCCTCGAAGGGTCGGGCCTGCCGCGCCAGAGTCTCTCCCGCTGGAGAGCGCAATCATCCCGGCGCCGACGGTCGAGGCGAGAACTGCAAACCAGCCGCCTGAGTGCAACTGCTCTCCGGAGAACAGCACCACCGCAATGGAGCGCATTCTGCTGATGATTCCGTGACTATTTGAGTGCAACTGCTCTCCGGCGAACAGCACCGCCGCAATGGCGAGCAGCATTGGCAGGGTACCGACCATCAGAGCAGCGTGCGAAACCGTCGTGAGGGAGAGCCCTTTGAACTGAAGGAGGAATACGACGGGCACCCCGAGCGCCGCGGCGGCGAGAACGGAGACCCATTCCGCCCGGGCAAAGCGAGGACGGTCAAAGAACAGGAAAGGCAGCAAGCCGGCGCACGCGAAAAGCAACCTAAACAAAACCATGGTTGAGACGGGCATCTCGCGAAGTGCAATCTTGCCGAAATAGAATCCCGTTCCCCACAGGCACCCCGCCATTGCCAGCGCGAAAATGGGAATGATACGACCGTGCCGCCCAGACATTGCTTCCGATTGTACCTAAATTATGTACCTTGCCCGCCCTGTCCGACGAGTAGCACGGGCCCGAATTGCGGATCGGCGCTGCTGCCCAGAATCAATTCATAGGCGGAGTCTACAGGCGTTTTTCGGCAGGCGAAAAACGGCTTGTATCTGTTTGAAAATATTGGCCGGGGAGAGAGGATTTGAACCTCCGACCACCTGGTAGGGAACCGCATTTTTTAGTTGACTGAAATTTGTGGAATTTTGTTGATTCCAAGTGCTTGCTGTTGAACCGTTTGCGTGCCTGCTGTTGAACGGCGTGGAATCGGGTGGATCGTTGGTGATCGCAGTATCTACAATTTTATCTACAGCGCAAGCTTCGGTATCGAGGTTACCCGAAGTATGCTCGGGCGCGACCAACGATTGACGACCGCGCGACTACCGCACCACCTGCCAGCGCCGGCTTGATCGGTTTCAGAACGTAGGGCCGTCGGCATTCTGGACACGAGAAACGATGTGGAAAACGCTCTGCTCCTGGCCGTCGCCCGCCGCTGGTTCCGGGACGCCACAGCGCCGCCTTTGGGTACCATTCGCTCACTCGCCTACTTTGTGCCGGTCATCGAAGAGGTCCTGAGATCGGAGATCAGTCCCGCCTACTTCCAATACCTGCGGCGCAAACTCGAGCGCATGGGCGTCACTCTGTTTCCGCCGTTTCCCATGCGCTAAGGAGCAGCGGCTTCACAAAACTCGGCCACGCCTTCGGCGTGGGATGAAACTGTTCGTTATCCCCAGTTCCAAATCCCAAAACTAAATCGCGTTCCAAACGGTGGTCAGTTTAACCGAACACAAGTGGGCCATTCTTGGTGAGCGCCGAAGGCCCTGCGGGGCATTAGTTTGGGCTCGGAGTAGCCCGATGTTGAAAATACAGAAAGAACAGCGAAACCAGAACGTGCGACACCGATACCAGCAGTGTCTCGTCGTCGATCGCGCGCAGAAGCTGGTCCTGTGGGATGGTAATTCCGTCCTCGGATGGAACGGTGACCACGCGCGCGCCCAAGGATTCGAGCTGCCGGTGTATGTACAGGTTCGATGGAAAGTTGAGGCCTTCCGAAACCACCTTGTTTCTCTTCCCGGCCCAGTTGAAGCATGAACCTACGATCGACTGCGCCACCGATACATTCGGGTGCATGGTGACTTCGCCATCGCCCGCGCCGATGATCTTTCCGATCAGATTGCCGACCGTGATGGGCATTTCCCACCAGACTTCTTCCCAGGCGCGTATCGAGCGCGTGGACCAGACGTCGGCATACTCATTCAACCGGTCGCGCGTGCGGCGAGGCATGGCGCCGAGAGAATGACTGGATTAGATAAACGGTCTTGTCGAGGACGGGAAATTCATTGCGCCAATGGAGCAGTGGATCGGCCATCTTTCCATGATAAGGCGAATTATTCCACCCAGACCACCGCGCCCTTTTCAATGCTCGGTAGTTCACACGAGAGCTTACCGTCGCGGAACGTTCCTTCGATCTTTCGCGGTTCACCCAGAAATGGGAGCAGCGTTATGACGCGGGGCGCATCGGTGGAAAACGTTATCTTCAGATTTCGCGCCGGAGTCTGCTGCGCGATTTCCTTGGATTTCAGTCCGGCGAAGTTAGCTAGAAATACCGAGACGTGGCCATCCACGCGTGCGATCTGGGTGGAAACGAATGGCGACGCATCGATCTGTACGCCGGGCTTGTAACCGGAGCCATCCAGAATCTGGCCGAGGTATTTCTTTCTCAACTTATCGATTTCGACCGCTGCCCCCTGGTTGAATTCCTTTTGCAACGCCGCATAGTAGGCTTGGCCGGGACAGTCGGGGTAATGAACCAATTTCTGGATTGGGTTCGTTGCTCGAGCCGCGCCCGTCTCGTCATACATCCCGGTTTGTCCGGTGGCAATGAGGGTCTTGCCGGAAGCCACGTACGAGTTCAGGTAGTTCAGCTCTTCTGTGCTAAGGCAGCGAGCGTCCGGAAGAATCAGCACTGCGCCGTGAAAACTCGCCAGGGTCCGAGGAGTAACTATCTGGAACTCCAGGTGCGATTGGAGCAGAAGCAGCATGACGCCGCGGTACGAATTGATGAATTCATCGGCGAAGTAATTCCGGCTTTTTTGCGAGAAGTAAACTCCGATGGGCTGAATGGGTTGCCGTGGAAGGAAGAAAGTCTTCTCGTGGTTCTTGACCCACTCGAAGATCAATGTGCGGGTGTGGATGTCGTTTGAACCCGACATGACATGTCCCTGCGCGTCCCAGGTATTGGTTCCGGCCATGAGCTGAGCCATCGCGAGATTCTTCATCGCTTCGCCGGGCGCGATCCGTTTTTCCTTCTCCCACGAATAACTCAGCATCCAGCTTGGCTTCGATTCAGCGAACGATCGGAACGAGTACATGCCGATCATGTCCTGGAACCAGGACAACGGTGTGCGGCTGGCAGCCATGCCGCCGGTCTCATACTCATGTGCGATGGCATCCACCACCGGATACATTTCGTAGACGTCGGCGCCCACCCGCACCGCGCTCTCCTCAATGCCCGGATAGATCTCGGGAATGGTCTTGCAACGCGGATTTACAGCCTTGACGTTGGCGTCAATTTCCCGCATGAAATCGGTGAGCGCCTCGATGCGGAAATCCACCCATTTGCGGAAATTCGCGTCCTTGAAATCGCCCAGCTTCAGATCGGTCTTAGCATTGAGGCCGGTCTTGGATTTGAAAGCCGCGACCGTTGAATCGTCAAAACTGGCCCAGGTATCTTCCCAGCCGGTGAAGTGGGTCATCCAGTAAGGAATGTCCACGTAGACACCATCAATGCCGGTGGCGGCGATTTGCCGGACGCGTTGCATGTAGATCTTACGCCACTCTTTGGCAAATGGGGACATCCAAACATCCTCGTCGCCCTCGCGAATCCAAAACTCGGTGCCGCCACCGAACATCGCCGGCTCACCCTTGATGTTCCGCTGCAGCCAGTCGGGATGGTCCTTGGCCATGCTGTGAGCGGCCTGAGCGGCATGAGCCGTGATGCACTCAGTGCCGGCGATGTAAACGAATGCGTAATTACCGGCGGCGTGTGCCTTCTCGGCTACCGCGCGGATTGCCTTCAATTTTTCTGTAGGGTCGACGAAGCTCTCGTAACGGCCCGGAATATCGTTGTCTACTTCGATGCCGAACACGTTACTGGCTATGGCGCGTTGAACAATCTGATCCGCATTGTTAGAAGTCAGGCCGTTGCCGGCTATGCGAACGAAGTGGGTCCAGTCCTGGTTGGTCTGGGCGTACGCAACGCCAAGTATCAAGAAAAACACCGTGGCGCATGCACTCGTGCGTGCCGTGTTCGCACTCTTGCGAACACTGAGCTGTGGGCGGAAACTGCAGGCGGTAATTTGGATTTTCATTAGAATTCGAAGCGCGCTACTACCTGGATCTGCCGTGCGTGCCAACCGTTGGCCAGTGATGTGACCTGGCCAAAGCCTCCCGCGCCAAATTGATAATTGGCGCGATCGAATCGCGTGCGATTGAAGGCGTTGAAGCCCTCCAAACGCACCTGAAACTTCATGCCTTCGCGAATGTTAATCTGCTTTCGCAATGCGAGATCGACGTTGTTGATACCCTGCGAAAACAGATTGTCGAAATAGCGTGGAGCGTTGCCTAGTTGCTGGTCCCCGGGATCGGCGAAGCAGTTGGGGTTGAAGACGCTGAAACCGCTGGACGCTCCATTGAGTAGCGCGGCCGCTGCACTGTGAAAACTGATCCCAGTGCCGGGATTTGAACAAGTCACATTGGGCCGCTGGAAGCCGTCCGCCAGCCGATTGATGGCCATCCGGACGGCTACCGGTTGTCCGCTTTGCAGCGTAACATTCGAGGATGCCGACCAGCCGCCAATCACTGCATCCAGCACGCGATTCATGTTGTTTCCAATCAACAGGCCTCGGCCAACCGGAATCTGCGCGGTGAAGGCCGCAGCCACGCGATGCGTCGCATTGTTGGCGCTCAGGCTGGTCTCATTCTTGAGCTGGTCCAGCGCCTGCGGTCCTCCCACGCTGTACCATCCCACCCAGCTATTGTTGCCGGAGGAAATATCGTCGGTGTTTCGGGAAAGCGTATAGCTGCCCTGAATCGTGAAGTATTTTCCGCTGCGCTTCTCGAAGCGGACCTGCATGGAGTCATACCGGGAGTTCGCGCCGAGATTTGGAAAGCCGTCAAATTCGCCATCGAACTGCGGATACGGCCGCAAGAGGTTCAACAGCGGGATGGTCGGATCGTTGTAACGCGAATCCGGTTCGTTGAAGATGGCGCCCGGTCCCACAAACAAAGACTGAAATGGATTCGGGACCAGGGCATTCAATTGATCCGTGGTGTAATTCTTCGCGATGGAGGAAGGAATGAAGTTCTGGTTCCGGGTCCCTGTGCCATAGCTGCCCCACGAGAGGTGCGTGCTGCGGTTGGCCGAATAGTCCACGGCGACCACTACGTCACTCGGCAGCAGCCGCTGAATTCCGCCGCTCCATTGATAGATTTGCGGATTCCGGGCGGCCTCATAACTCAGGTCGCTGCCATTGCTGAATCCCCATTGAGCCAGCTTGCCGTACGTCGTGCCTTGGGGAGGCGGCAGCCCAGCCGGAAATGGATTCTCCAAGGTAGCGTATTGCGTCTGGTAAAAATCCTTGGAGAAAAAAATCGGCGCCGACTTGTAGAAGGCCGGGCCCGGGTATTGAAAATTGGTAGCAATGTTCGCGCCGTAGTAAATGCCGGCGCCGGCCCGGATCACGGTCTTCGAATCCCAGCTATAGGCCATTCCCAATCGCGGCGCAAAGTTGTTTCGATCGATCGGGACCGTACGCTGCCCAGGGCTAGCGAAAATTGAAGTGCCGTTCAAAACCCCGAGGCCAGGGACATTCACGCCGGTCGAAGCTGAGAAATCCGAAAACGTCGAGCGGTTGTAGCGCTCCGTGTAAGGCGTGCTCCACTCGTACCGCAGCCCGATGTTCAATGTCAGTTTCGCATTCACCTTCCAGTCATCCTGAACGTAGAAGGCCGTCTCCTTGGATTTGTTGGCGACTGGCGGTTTGATATTCAGTGGACCGCTGGTGTTGTCTCCGAAGCCCAGCAGGAAACTGGCGAACGGGTCGCCCTGCGTGACAATGCCGTTGCCCGGCTGCGCATTGGTGGCGTCCGGCCCGAAGTTGAAGAGACCCGTTGGGTTATCCGGCTGCCAGAAGTTGTTATAGAAGAGCCGCTGCTCGCCGCCGAATTTGATGGAGTGCGATCCCTTCACCCAAACCAGTTCCGACGAATAGGTGTAGAGAGTGTGGCTGAAGTGCGTATCCACGCAGCACTGGTCGAACAGGTTGGTGTAGGTCTGATCGAATTCAATCATCGGCATGCGCGTGAGTCCATTGGCTTCGAGGGTACTCGGGAAACCTACGCTGGTGAGATTGGGATAGTTGGTGATTCCTGGCGCAATGGCGAGATCCAGGCCGATGCGGCCGGTATACAGAAGATTGGGGCTAATGGTCCAGGTGTACTCGACCACGGCGTTGTGGACATCGGTCTTGTAAAGATACGAGTCGTCGACGTAAGTTTCGCCCACAGGGTTGATGAAGTGCCCCCGGCTGTAGCGAACACCCAGGTGATTGTTGTCGTTGAAATTATGGTCCACGCGGGCGTCGAACTGATACCCGGTATAGGTGGATTGGACGTTGCGGCGAAAGTTGTTGTAGTTGGTGCCGGCATCACCTTGGACGTTGGGTTCGGGAAAATAAGCGAGAAGATTCTTGGCCACCGTATCCAACATGCTGGCGGGGATTGTATTGTTCGGGAAGGGCGTGCGGTTGCCGTTGGCGTCGATCGATTTCGGGTTGTAGATGGTCACGGGCACAAGATTCCCGTTTTCGTCGAACGTGTTGGTCTGCGAAAAATTCCCGGTGCGCTGCAAATCCGTCGGCATGGTAGCGACGGCTTGCGAGCTGCCGATATCGTTCTGACGTTCGTAGTCAAACAGGAAGAAAGTCTTGTTCCTTTTGATCGGTCCTGAGATTGCGCCGCCGTATTGATTGTGGGTGTGGGGCGGCTTGGGAATTCCGGCCTGATTGCTGAAAAAGTCGTTGGCGTCCATCGCGTCCCGCTGGCCGAACCACCAGCCGCTTCCATGAAACTGGTTGCCGCCCTGCTTCATCACGATGTTGAGAACGGTACCGCCGTTGTTTCCGTATGCCGCCGAGAAGCTGTTGTTCTCCACCTTGAATTCCTGGATGACCTCCACCGACGGCGTATAGTAAACGTTGGAATTCCCTCCCTCGCCCTGCTCCGGCGCGCTGATGGGAGCGCCGTCGAAGCGCACTTCGGCTGTCGCGTTGCGCTGGCCGTTCGATACAAAGTTGGTGCCGGAAGGGTAGTTGTCGCGGATACCGTTGCCGGCTGCCTCCGTCACGCCGCCCGAGAGAAACACCAGTCCGAAGTAACTGCGGCCATAAAGCGGCATCTCGCGCGTGTACTCGCCGCTCACAGTAGTGCCAATCTCCGCGCTGCCCGTATCGAGCGTGGGTCGCGCCTCAACAACTGTTACTGAGGATTGCACTTCGCCCACCTGCATGGAGAAATCGATGTTCGTTTGCTGACTGACGCCAAGAACTACATTCTTCGTTTCTTCCGGCCGAAAACCCGACATCTCAGCTTTGACGGTATAAGTGGCGGGACGCAATCCGTTGAAGATGTACGACCCGCGGTCGTCTGTAGTGGCCGTGTTGGAGATGCCAGTTCCAGCATCTGTAATAGTGATCTTGGCGCCGGCAATGACGGCACCGCTCGCATCATGAACAACACCACGGACTTGGGCCTCAAAGCTGGCCTGCCCCAAAACGAATGCCGGGACCAGACCCAGCAGTACCATGATCTGCACCAGTTTCTGTGCGTTTGGTAGCATTTTCAGACCTCCCCTCGATCCCTTTTCGAAGGTTCCCTCCACCCAGAGGGGTTTTGATAATAGTATAAGAGAACGAAAGCAATAGTCAACAAACAAAACTATCGATTGCTTACGCTTGAGGTGGAATATCCAGGTGTTGCCGCTAGCGAGGTTACGGCTGTGTGATCGTAATGGGCAGCGAAACAGGGCTTCCGTCGCTCGATACCACGTGCATCGGCTCGAACGACAGTGGGGTCACTCGCATGGTCTCGCCGTCGATTTCCACTACCAGGAAATGGTTCTCCTGGGCCCAGCCCAGGATATTCGAGTGCTTCATTTTCTTCCGGACGTCTCCGGTGCGAAGCTCGCCACCGGCGCCGCTGATGATAAAGTGTATGCCACTGGTTTTATCATTCGCCTCGCTCACCTGGAAATTGTGTTCGTGGCCGTTGAATACCACCTTCACTCCCGACGCCGCGAATAGGCGTACCCAATGCTTGAGCTGATCGTAGCTAGCCGCGTGCAACGGGCCCGCAGTGAAGGGAGGATGGTGGAAAAATGGTATGACCCACAGTGGATGCGGCTTGGCGAACTCAATTTGCATCCATTGGAATTCCTCACTCTGCTCGAGATAAACCGGACGCGGCGGGCCCGTTTCGGTGTTCTTGGTGCTGTCCAACCCGAAGAACTCGGCCAGATCGCCGTAAGTGAACTTGTAATAGCGCGCGGGCTTGTCTTCCGGATAAGGGAAGTTGTCCAGTATCGCCGCGAGGTCGGCGCGCTTCTCGGTCTCGTTGCCGTCGTGATTTCCGAGCGTGGGAAAGAAAGGCACGCGCGCGATCAACGGTTGGTAGGGCTCGAAAAACTTGTTCGTCCAATCGGAGTCGTCAGCGCCGGTGTGGAAGAATCCGCCAAAAACCCCCGCAATGTCGCCGTAAATGTTGTCGCCGACGCTGAGGATGAATCGCACCGGATTGTCAGTCTTGGCGCGGCGTTGAAATTCATCCCACATGACCCGCGCGATCTTGTACTGCGGAGCTTGTCCGGTTCCGAAATCTCCGATCACGAAGAAGACCAGCTTTTGCGACTTGGCGGCCCAGGTCCGAACTTCTCCCTGTCCGATAGTCTGCGTTCCCAGGGACACGGTGTACGAGTAATCGTGATCGGGAGCGAGGTCGGCAACCGTAATTGAATTTGCCTTGGTTACCAAAGTCCGGCCGGCGATATGGACAGTAGCTTCTCCGCGTGAAGGAGCGGAGCGCCCGATAGTGTTGACGCCGTCCGTGGTACCCCAGGCCAATTCAACGTAATCCGGCCCAAGGTCATCCACGTAGGTGTAAAATTTTTGCGCGTCGGCGCCGAGAGCGAAGACGAATACGAGCGGTAATACGCGATACCCGAAGTGCCGGCGCAATTAGGTGGGGCGGACCCCCTGGTCCGCAGCCGACGCCCTCGTTGGCTTGCCGGGTTGGGACGAAGTTGATCTTGCTCGCGCGTGCAGACCAGGGGGTCTGCCCCACTTAGCGGGTTTGCATGGAACTTCTGCCACGGGCTGCTAGGGCTGCTTTGCCGAACCGTTCTCGCGGACTAATCGAACCTTGGCATCATCCAACTTCTTCTGAACCTTCGCTACTTCAGTGTGATCCAGATCGCTCGGCGCGCCGGCCTGCCATTCCTTAAGTGAACTCTGCCATTGGGCAATGGCATCCCGGATCTTGCCTTCGTGGAAGTACACGTCGCCGAGATGATCGTGCACGGTGGGATCGCGCGACATCAGTTCTAACGCCTCTCGCAGCTTCGCTTCGGCTTCCGGCAGCTTGTTCAGGCGGAACAATACCCAGCCCAGGCTATCTAGATAGGCGCCGTTCTTGGGCTCCCGCGCCACCGCCTTCGCGATAAGGTCGCGAGCTTCCTCCAGGCGAATGCCACGATCCGCCAACATGTAGCCCAGATAGTTCAGCGCTGAGGCATTGTCGGGATTGATGGCCAGCGCCTTGTGGAACTCCTCTTCCGCCTCAGTATAGTTCTTCATGCGTTCATACATGGCGCCCCGCATGAAGATCACCGCTTCCTTGTCATCGTTCCCCGGGGAAAGCTTCTCGGCCGCATCCAACATCTTCGCCATCTCGGGGAAGTTCTTGGCCTTGTCGTAGATCTGCGCCAAATTGATGTAGGTGTCGCGGTCGTTCTTGCCGTCCAGCAATTTGCGTGTTTCGGCGACGGCCTCGTCCGTTTTCCCCAAGTCCGCTAGCAGCGATGCGTGTACACTACGCACCAGCCTGTCGTTCGGATATTTCTTGGACGCTGCTTGTGCTTCCACTTCGGCTTTCGGGAAATCCTTCGCTAACCTGTATGTTTCAATCACCTCGGCCGACGCGCGAGGAGCGACATCCGGATCCACCTCCGCCATCTGATGGTACGTCTCCACAGCCGCGGTGTACTGTTCTACTTTCTGGTACAGCCCTCCCAGACCGTCCAGGAGGGAAATTCGATTGTTCCGCTCGTCGGCGCTATAGGTCTTCTTCGCGGTGGAATCGAGGATTGCCTTCAGAGCCTTGATGGCTTCCGAAGTTCTTCCTTCCGAGGCCAGAAGGGTGACCTCGTTGTACTCGATCTCAATGTTGTTGGGGTCCAGTTCCTTGGCCTTGTCGGCAGCCTCATGCGCTTTGGCGAAATCCCGCTTTTGTTGATAGATCTTCGAGATCCGCAACAGTGCTAGCTGGTCCTTTGGATCTTCCTCAATCAAATCCTGATATACCTTCAAGGAGTCGTCGATCTGATCGGAATAAAGCAGGTCCTGAGCCAGCATGTGCTTGAGGTCGGAATTGCCCGGCTGTTGCTCCAGGGCGCGCCGCAGCATTTCAGCCGCCAGGGAATAATCTTTCAACTGCTCATAAACCTGCGCAAGACTCGTGAGACTGCGCGCGGTGGGGTCCTTGTCGGCTACTTTCCGCAGCAAATCAGCGGCGGCCTTGGCATCTCCCAGATCACTGTACACCTGGGCTTGGCCGGTCATGGCGTCTTCATTTCCGGGATCGAGTTCCAGCACCTTGTTGTAGGCGGCCAGCGCCTCGGTGGAATTCTGCGAAATCTTGTCCAGACGGCCCAGCATCAGCCAGCTCTCCACGTCTTTAGGATCGCCGGCGGTGATCTTCTGGAACTGCTCGATGGCCTTCTTGACCATATTCTCGTCGATCCGGTTGGCTTGCGAATCGCCGATCAGGCGAGTATAGATGCGGGCTAGCAACCGGCGCGAGTTCAAGTCGTCCGGATTCTGCTTCAGAGCGTCCTCGGCTTCCGTAACCGCTTCGCGCAGCCGGCCGGATTGAATGTAGAGATCGGAGAGTTCTTCGGCGATGAAAGTTGCGCTCGGATCGGCCTTCAGGGCTGCCCTGTAAGCGTCAACGGCTTTGGTGAAGAGCTCACGGTTACCGGAGGCTCCCGCAAGTTCGGCGTACAAGTGGCCCAGCGAGTAGTTGTAGTAGGAGGCCGCCTTGTCGGAAGTGGTCCCGGCAGGCTTCGACGCCGCGGCGTTGTCCTGGCCAAAGGCGCCGGCAACCAGGAACAAAGGGCAGGCAAAGCTAAGAAACCGGCTGGATGGGATCATTAAAAAAGGCGCTCTCTTTCCCTTCAGTCCGATCAGGGGATCGGGCGTGGGCATTCTGCTTTTAGTATAACCCCGAAACCGGCGCGAGGTCGCTGGAGCGTTAACATCAGCAAAGCAAGCTTGTGACGCCCACTCGTTTAACACCGCTGCCGATTGTGCTGGGGCCCACAGGGTCCGGGAAAAGTGAACTAGCCATTCATATCGCAGTGGCGATCGGCGGCGAGATCGTCAACTGCGATTCCCTGCAGGTCTACCGGCGCTTTGACATTGGAACCGCCAAGGTGCCTGAGGCTGCGCGGCGCGGCGTTCCCCATCATCTCATCGATCTGATCGAGCCCGATCAGCTCTTCACCGCGGGCGATTACGCGCAACAGGCGCGCGGAGTGCTCACCGAGATTGCCGCGCGCCGCCGCACACCCATAGTGGTGGGCGGCACTGGATTTTATCTGCGTGCGTTGCTGGAAGGCTTGTCTCAGGGACCGTTACGGAATCGAGCGTTGCGCGAGCGGCTGGAACTCAGGGAGCGGAAGCGGCCCTTGAGTCTCTACCGGATACTTTCGCGTTTGGATCCCACCGCTGCGTCGCGCATTCACGCAAATGACACAAAAAAAATCGTTCGTGCCCTCGAGGTTCGACTATTGGAAGGGCGGCCGATTTCCGAATTATTTTCACGAGGGCGCAACGCGCTCACAGGTTTCCGCCCCACCAAGCTCGGCTTGAATCCGCCCCGCGCGCTTCTCAACCAGCGGCTGGACGCGCGTACTGTAAGCATTTTCGAAGCAGGCCTCATGGAGGAAGTGCGCAATCTTCTTTCGAGCGGAGTGTCCAGGGATGCCAAACCATTCGAATCGCTAGGTTATAAACAAGCGTTACAGGTGCTGGAAGGCCGCTCGACCTTAGAACAGGCCCTGCACTCCACACAAGTTGAGACCCGCCAATATGCGAAGCGGCAAGTTACCTGGTTTCGAAAGGAACCGGATGTTCAATGGCTGGAAGGTTTCGGGGACAATCTGCAGGCGCAAGCGCAGGCTCTCGCGATCGTCAAAAGAGAATCCGTATTCTAACTTGTTTATATTAGTTTTTCCTTCGGAACCAAAATCATTTTCAAACGTATTAGGAGGTGTAGTTAACGACATTTCGAAGTTCAGGAGCCAACAAAGTGGTTAAAAAATCCATACTCGCATTCGCTACATTTGCGCTCGCAGTGGCGAGTGCAGCTTCCAGTTACAGTGTTACTTTCTTTCAGCCCGTGGTGGTGAACGGCCAGACGTTAAAGGCCGGTGACTACAAGGTCCAATACAGCGACACCAAGGCCACTATCCAGCAGGGCAAGACCGTCACCGAAGTGCCCGTAAAAGTCGAGACCAACACCGACAAATATGCCACCACCACCGTCCGCTTGAATGGGACGCAGGTTGAGGAAATCCGCCTGGGTGGTACCCACACAAAACTCGTTTTTGAAAAGACGGGTGCGGGAACTAATTAACCGTTACAATTTCGAAGACCGGGAGTAAATAAATGGGCAGGTTAACGAACCTGCCCCGCACTCTAACCCGCTAGAATGGTTCCGTGCGATGCGTTTTGGCGTTGGTATGCTTTTTCCTGGCCCTTCCGGCAGTTAGGGCGGACACTTACTTAGTCCTGCCCTTTTTCAACCTTTCCAAAAGTGCGAATTTGAACTGGATCGGCGAGAGCCTGGCCGAGACTTTGCGCGAGGCGCTGTCGTCCGAAGGTGTGATTACGCTTGATCGCGATGATTGCGTGGAAGCGTATCGGCGCCTTGCCATTCGCCCCTACTCATTGTTAACAACGGCCTCCGTGGTGAAGATTGGCGAAGCGGTGGATGCCGAGCAGATGGTGTTCGGCGGGTTCGACCTGAAGCCGAGCCCGGATGCCTCCATGAAAAGCCGAGGCTCGCTCCAGATCACAGCGCGACTCCTTGACCTGAAGCATATGAAGCAAGGCCCCGAGCTTCGCGAGGTGGGTGCGCTGGAGGATCTGGCGGCTTTGCAGGGACACCTGGCGTGGCAATTGCTTCGGTACCTCAAGAAGGAAGGCGCGCCATCGGAAGCCGAGTTTCGCGAGCGGCATCCCGCCGTGCGCGTGGACGCCATCGAAAACTACGTCCGGGGCCTTCTGGCGGCCAATGCGGATGAGGAGCATCGCTTCTTCACTCAGGCCGCTCGTCTGGATTCCCATTATTCGCAGCCGTGCTTCCAGCTCGGACGCCTGCTGTGGAAGAAGAAGGAATACAAATGGGCGGCGGATTGGTTTCAGAAAGTAGCGCCCTCGGATGTGCACTATCACGAAGCGAATTTCTTTCTCGGGTTGTGCCGCTATTACACCGGGGACTTCACCGGCGCACAAGCCGCGTTCGAATCGGTGGCACGCATCGTTCCGCTCAACGAGGTGTACAACAACCTGGGCGCCTCCGAATCCCGCACCAATCTCGCGGAGGCCCTCTCGAATTTTCGCAAGGCTCTGGAGGGGGATGAGAGCGATCCGGCTTATCGATTCAACGTTGGATACGCTCTCTGGAAGCAAGGCGATTTCGCGGCCGCCGGCGAGTACTTCCGCGCCGTCCTGGAACGCAATCCCGAAGACGAGCAGGCTAGCCTACTCCTGGCGCGTTGTGCCAGCCGCACCGGCTCACGTCCCGGTGAGGCCCGCACGGAGGGCCTGGAACGCCTGAAGACGAACTATGAAGAAAGTGCGTACTGGCAATTGAAGGCTGTGCTGCAGCCCCACCAGCAAGAGTAGGACAAGCCTCCGGCTTGTCCAGGCAAGCCGGAGGCTTGCCTTACACTACGGTCCCTGGTAGTCGAACTTGATGATCCCATCACGGTAATCGATGGTGATCGTAAACAGACTGAGAACCGGGAGCCCCAGAAATCCCGAGATTTCGGTCCCGATGCCGCGGCTCTGCGGCCACATATCAAACGATGTCATCCCCAGGCTCTTCTGCCGGAACCCGGCGAATTGCAGGTACAGATTGCCGGTTTGATAAACATCCGCCACCTGTCCATTGATTCCGCGCAGACCCAGCTTGTCGTTGCGATCGAGTTTGCTCACTTCCGCGGCCATGTCGTAAGAGATGAGAGTTCGCGCGGCGCCCGTATCGATGACGAAGAGGGCTTCCCGCGATTCGCCTACGCGCGTCGGGATCAGCAACATGTGACCAAATTGAAAAAAGCGCGTCCAGCCCTGCATATCCGCGCGCGGAGTTGCATCCAACGACTCTTCACTTTCGGGGCGATAACCCGGCAGCGGTTCCAGGCGCAAAGTTCTCGCCGCAAAATCCATGGTGACGATAAATTGCGAGAACACGTCGGTTCCAATCAAGCCGTCCTCAATGTCGACGAATTCCTGGTTTGAAACATTGATCAAGGCATCCCGAAATTGGACGCTTCCAATTCCCACGCGGGCGGCCAGGCCGGCGTAGCCACTGCGCAATTTTGCGTTATCGCCAAAGCCGTTCAGGTTCACATCGGTGAGACGCTCCACTCCCGCCCGCTCGGCCGCGCTGCGCTGGATGACAATGCCTCCGGCGCCTGTGTCCAGCACCAGCTTCAACTTTTTTCCGTTTATGTCTACTTCCACGCCGTATGAGCGCGTATGGTTCGAGCTGACCAAGGCCAGCAGCGGAATTTCAGTTTTTTCGTAAGCGCTGGCAAGCGCCGTGATTTTCCGCCCGCGCAGCGACTTATCCAAGCGTATGTGCTGGCGAAGTCCATCCAGCTCCTTCTGCTCACGATTGGGGTCGGCCATGGATGCGTACGTTTCCAGCGCATCGATATGCTCGGCGCCCTTCAGCCGGTTCGCCCAAGCCAGGAAAAGCTGCGGATCTCTTGGAGCCAATTCGTGAGCCCGCTGAAAATACTGATCAGCCGTCTTGTCCATGGACGTGCAAGCGGCAATTCGGGCCAAGCCCCACCAGGCTCGCGCAAAATTCGGATCCAGTTTAGTGGACTGCTTGAATTCGGCTTCCGCGTGAGCGAAGTCGCCGCGCCGGAACAGGACTTCTCCGGCAAGCTCATGCGCCGGGGCCGACTCGGGCGCATCCGCAAGAGCTTTTTGAGACAACTTCCACGCCGTCGTGACGCCCTCGTTCGCGAGTGCCTTGCGCCCAAGCGCTAAGGTGTTCTCAACCGCCTCGCCGGCGAAAGCGCATGTCGCGCATGCGAAGGCGATCATGAATCTGAACGGCGCTTTCTTCATTTCTTGCGTCCAATTTCAACAATAGCAGTCCCTCTGTGGGGCAGGATGTCAGGCTTCCCGTCCTGCCCCACAACCTGAACAAAATCGCGAAACGGTATAATCCATAAAGCTCATGCTCGAAGCGTTCGGATTATCCGACCCAGGTTGTGTCCGCCCGAACAACGAAGATTGTTACTTGATCGCGCCCGATACGGGACTCTATGTCGTCGCTGACGGCATGGGTGGCGCGCAGGCTGGCGAGCGTGCCTCTAAACTTGCTGTCGACACCCTGGCCGCTTTCATCGGCAAGTCCGGCCACGCCACCGCTGAGATGCTGGCCCAGGCATTTCAGGAAGCCAACAACCATGTGATGAATGCAGCCTCGAACGACGTGAACCTGGAAGGCATGGGAACCACGCTGGTAGCCGCGCTCGAGGCCGGGCCCGAAATCCTGATCGCGAGCGTTGGCGATAGCCGCGCCTACATGTACCAAGGCGATGAGCTGATCGGCATCACCGAAGATCAAACCTGGGTTCACGAAGTGGGGCGCAAGTTAGGAATCGACGAGAGCAGCTTGCGTTCGCATCCCATGCGTCACGTGCTGACCATGGCTATCGGAGTGAGTCCCGAACTTCGAGTGCATTCTTATTCGCTGAAGCCGCAGCCTGGAGCGGAGATTTTGCTTTGCAGCGACGGGTTGCACGGCGTAGTGGATGACGGCGTCATCGCGGAGGCTCTGGCTGGCAATGGCAACCTGGAGTCGAAGTGCCGCAAGTTGATTGAGGCCGCGAAGGCCGCGGGTGGACCTGATAACATCACGACGGTTCTCTTGCGCGCTAAATAGCATTGGTTTACGGTCTTTTACACCTTTCGAGGTAACTTCTTGCTCCCGCGCGCCACCAAACAAGCAGTGAGTCGTGTATTCCTTCCTGGTATTGTCTTGGCGCATTGCCTAATCGTCACAACGTTGATGGCCGCCGAGTATCACGGGATTGTTAAATCCGGTGGATTGCCGATTCCTGGCGCTTCGGTAACCGCGACCCAAGGCGAAAAGAAACTGATCACCACTACGGACGAGCAAGGAGCTTATAGCTTCCCGGACCTCGAGGACGGCGCCTGGACCATCACTGTCGAAATGCTTGGATTCGGCAAAATTAGCCGCCCTGTTACAATCGCGCCGACGGGTGCCAATTCGGATTGGGATTTGCGGCTCCTACCGTTGGGTTCCAAGCCGGAATCCGCAAGCACCCCGCGCAAGGAGCCTAATGCTACCGCCGGCACTCCGTCAACTCCAGCGGCGCCAACCAAGAGCGTTGCACCTTCGCAAAATGCGGCTGCGGCTAACGGATCAAATTCCAGTGGACGAGTGCGCGGGGCGCAGGCAAGCGTAGGTAGGCCGGGCTTTCAACGATTGGACGTAAACGCAACCGGAGACGCCGCCGCTTTACCAGGAGAAAGTACGGGCTCGGAAAACGATTTGACCTCGGCCAACCTCAACCAAAATGCCAATGAGGCCATGGTCGTGAATGGCAGCGTCAGCAATGGTGTGAATGCGCCGCAACAGAATGACTGGATGATGTACGGCGGTGGACAAGGTGGTCCCGGCGGTCCGGTCGGTCCTGGTGGACCGCCATTTGGTGGGGCGGGCGGTCCTGGCAGTATCAGCGTCGGAGGTCCGGGCGGTCCCGGAGGTCCCGGAGGTCCCGGCGGCGGTGGCCCCGGAGGGCCTGGCGGACGATTCGCAGGCGGCGGCCGTGGTTTTCCTGGCGGTGGGCCGGGTGGCCGCGGCGGACCTCGCGCAGCCGGAGCGAACGGCCGCACCTCGTTTGGAAATGCGCGACGGCGCCGCAGGCAGTACAACGGCAACCTCGCGTTTGTTTTGGACAACTCAGCGCTGGATGCCAAACCGTATTCGCTCACCGGTCAGGAGACGCCCAAATTGGCTTACGCACATTTCCGCACCAACGGCTCGTTCGGTGGTCCGTTGAAAATTCCCAAGCTCCTGAGCGGCGAAAACACAACTTTCTTCATCAATTACCAATTGACGCGTAACCGGAATGCCAGCATCGCCACAGGTCTTGTGCCTACCGCGGCCGAGCGCTCGGGCGATGTTCCCGGCGTTACCGGTCCACTCAGCCCGCAGGCGCTGGCGCTCCTGAGTTTTTATCCGCTGCCAAATTTTTCCGGCAGTTCTCGCTACAACTACCAGGTCCCGCTAGTAGGCATTGGAAATCAGAGCAACGTAAATGTTCGCGTCAGCCACACCATCAATACCAAGAACCAGATCAGCGGCGGATTCGGGTGGCAGGCCGGTAACACGACCAATCCGAATCTGTTCGGCTTCATCGATTCCAGCAACACCACCGGTATTAATTCCAACTTGCAGTGGACTTATCACTTCACCACCTATCTGATCAGCAACCTGCGCTACAGCTTCAGCCGCTCTGCCGGTCAGACCACGCCCTTCTTCGCCAACACGCAAAACGTCTCGGGAAAAGCGGGCATTGAGGGCAACGATCAATCTCCCCTGTTCTGGGGACCTCCCAATCTTTCGTTTTCAAGCGGGATTACCGGCCTTTCGGACGGGAATTTTTCGCTGAACCATAACGACACCAACCAGGTGGGAGAGAACCTGATCTGGGTGCACGGCAATCACAACTTCACTTTCGGCGGCGATTTCCGCAGGCTCGACTTCAATCAGTTGTCGCAGCAGAATCCGCGCGGCAGCTTTCTTTTTACTGGCGCCTTCACTGGGAACGATCTCGCCGATTTCCTGGAAGGCTTACCCGCCACCAGCTCCATCGCTTACGGCAACGCCGACAAATATTTCCGTTCCTCCTGGGTGGATGGGTTCGTGAACGATGACTGGCGCGTGAAAAGCAGCCTGAGCCTCAATATCGGCCTGCGCTGGGATTTCCAGGCGCCCGTGAACGAACTCTACAACCGTCTCGTGAATTTGAATATCGGCCAGAACTTCACCACGGAATCGCCAGTTTGCGCCACCGAGCATTCCGGATGCACGCTAGCGAGCCAGGTCGGCTATCCTGATTCGCTGGTCCGTCCGAATTACCACGAATTTCAGCCGCGCATTGGCCTTGCCTGGCGGCCATTCACGCAGCGTTCCACGGTGGTGCGCGCCGGTTACGGCCTTTACTACAACACATCGGTTTATCAGCCACTCGCTAATCAGATGGCGCAACAATCGCCACTTTCCTATAGCGTCACGCAGGCGAATTCCCTCTCGAATCCTTATACGCTCGCCAACGCTTTCCTGACGCCGGCCATTACTTCTACGCCGCAGACCTACGCCGTCGATCCGAACTTCCACATCGGATATCTGCATTATTGGCAGGCATCGGTTCAGCAAAACCTGGCGTCTTCGATTGTCCTCACGCTCACCTATCAAGGCGACGTGGGCACGCATCAGTTGCAGGAATTTCTGCCGAACACCTTTCCGTCAGGATCAACGCCGAGTCCTTATCCTTCCGGTTACGTGTATATCACTTCGAACGGAAACTCCAACTACAACGCAGCCAGCGTCCAATTGCAGCGCCGCTTCCGCAGCGGTTTCTCCTGGAACGGGCTTTACGTTTTCTCCAAAGCTATCGACGATGCGCAGGGCATTGGTGGCCGCGCCAGCCCCGGCACCGCCTATGCTCAGAACTGGCTCGATCTTTCGGCCGAGCGCTCGCTCTCTAGCTTCAACCGCACCCACACATTCAATCTGAGCGTTCAATACAGCACCGGCCAAGGCGCCAGCGGTGGAACTCTGCTGAGCGGCTGGAAGGGAGCCCTCGCTAAAGATTGGACCTTTGCGACTACGCTAACGGCCGGGAGTGGCTTGCCGGAGACGCCGATTCTTCTTCAGCGTATTGCCACCGGGACTGGCGTGACGGGCACGGTACGCGCGGACTACATCGGTGGTTCACTCGACCCGACGCTTCCAGGCTACGGCTTCAACATCGACGCCTTCGCGAAGCCCCTTCCCGGCCAATGGGGAGACGCCGGACGGGATATTATCACGGGCCCGGTACAGTTCAATTTGAACGCGTCCGCCGGCCGGGTCTTCCGCATCGGCGAGCGCCGCAGCGTTGATATACGCTACGATGCCACCAACGTTTTGAACCATGTGACCTACACGTCCTGGAACACCACCTTAGGAAACGCTCAGTTCGGATTGCCGGTCAGCGCCAATACGATGCGCACCATGCAGCTCACGCTGCGGATCAGGTTTTAAGCCATGCCACGCTCTGCGATTGCTCTTTTGTTGAGTGGCCTGTTGACGGTTTCCGCGCAACAGCCGCCCGCGCCGGATGCTGCCAGTGGTTCCAAAAAGGATCTGGTATTTTCCACCACAACTCAGTTGGTTGTCGAAGATGTTTTGATCAAAAGCAAGGATGGCAAGCCGGTCCTGGGGCTCACGCCCTCCGATTTCACAATCACCGAAGATGGCAAGCAGCAGAAGATCAGCGTTTTTCACTTTCAAGAGCTGGAAGAAGGACCGTCGACCACACCGCCGCCTTCCACTCCGCCTGCCCCGGAGGTCGCTGCATCGAAGCCCCCGCAAAAATCTACCGCGAGGCCCGTCACCACTATTGAGATTGCGCCCGAGACTCCCGGGAATCTCAAATACAGCAACCGCCGCTTGATGGTGATGTTCTTCGATATGACCTCCATGCCGATTCAGGATCAGAAGCGTGCCCAAACCGCCGCGCTGAAGTTCCTGCGAACGCAAATTACTCCCGCGGACATGGTGGCGATTATGACCTTCTCCAGCGACGTAAAAGTAATGGAAGATTTCACCGACGATCGCGATCTGCTGGAGAAGGACGTAAAAAGCCTAATCATCGGAGAAGGGCAGGGATTCGAAATCGACAATCAGGACGACAGCGCATCCGATACCGGAGCCGCCTTTCAGCAGGACGATACCGAGTTCAACATCTTCAATACGGACCGGCAGTTGGCGGCGCTCGAAACCGCTGTAAAAATGCTGGCGACGCTGAATGAAAAAAAATCGTTGGTCTATTTCGCCAGCGGCATCCAGCGCAACGGTCTGGACAACCAGGCGCAGCTGCGATCCACCATCAATGCCGCCATCCGCGCCAATGTTTCCTTCTATCCGATCGACGCACGCGGTCTGGTTGCACAAGCTCCTCTCGGCGATGCAACCAAGGGATCGCCCGGAGGGCAGGGTATGTACTCCGGCACCTCCGCGCGGGCGGTGACCAGCAATTTCCAAAATCAGCAGGAGACGCTCTACACGCTGGCTGCGGATACCGGCGGCAAGGCGTTGCTCGACAACAACGACCTTTCCATGGGTATCGTGCAAGCGCAGAAAGACATGACCAGCTATTACATCATCGGCTATTACACCACCAACACCGCGCTGGACGGCCGTTTCCGCCGCATCAAGATTACGGTGAGTAATAGCGCGGTTGCGCGTGCGATATCCAAGCTCGACTACCGGCAGGGATATTACGGTGGCAAGACGTTCAAAAAATTCAATGATAGCGACAAGGAGCAGCAGTTGGCTCAAGCGTTGGCGCTAGGCGACCCCGTCACCGACATGGACATCGCCATGGAGCTGGATTACTTCCGGCTAGCGCGCGATCGCTACTTTGTCCCGATGGTGATTAAGATCCCGGGTTCTGAAATTGAACTGGCCAGGCATGGCGGCGCTGACAGCACGCGCCTGGATTTCATCGGCGAGATCAAGGATGCGAAAGGCGCGACTGCCGGAAATGTGCGCGATAACATCGAGGTAAAGCTGAAGGGCGAGAGCGCTCAACAACTGTCGAAGACGACCCTCGAATACGATACGGGATTCACCTTGGCGCCCGGAGCCTACACGGCCAAATTCCTAGCGCGAGAAAATGAAACCGGAAAAATGGGCACGTATGAAACTAAGTTTGTCGTGCCGGATCTCACCTTGGAACAAAAGTACCTTCCGATCAGCTCCGTGGTGCTGAGCAACCAGCGCGAAAAGCTGGACGCAGCCGTAGCCACCGCTGAAAAAGACAAGAAGATCTTGGCCGCCCACCCGCTGATCCAGGACGGAGTGAAGTTGATCCCGAGCGTAACGCGAGTGTTTCGCAAAGACCAGAATCTTTATGTGTATCTCGAAGCCTACGAACCAACCGCCGATGCCACGCAACCGCTGATGGCGAATGTGAGCTTTTACCGGGGAAAAGTGAAAGCCTTTGAAACTGATCCTCTCGAAGTGTCCGACGGCTTGAATCCGAAGACCAAAGCGGTCCCATTGCGTTTCAGTGTCCCGCTAGCGAAGCTCGAAGCCGGCAGGTACACGTGCCAGGTGAGCGTGCTGGATCCGACCGCGCAGAAGTTTGCCTTCTGGAGAGCGCGGATCGTAGTTCTTCCGTAGGGAAGAGCACCGACTCCCTTACGGTCGCGGTTCGGTAACGCTCATCCCTTCCGAGCCGCGAGCGTAAGCGACCGGTGAATTTCTTCCTTCATTTCAAATTGTATTTGAACGAGAATTGCAACCTCACTTCTTTCCCCCTGAAATCCTGGGGAAGCGGCGGAAAGGGCACGGACGCGCTGAGGCTGGCGACGGCGGCGCGATCCAGGGATTCCGTGCCCGAAGGCACCGCAATCACCACCTTCTCCAAGTGTCCATCGCGCGCGATTATGAACTGAAGCAGCACCACTCCCCGGACGCCCATGCGAGCGGTCTCGGGAATTATCGCGAACCAGTTTTTCCGGACGCGAGCCAAAATCTGAATCAGATACGGCTTGAAATCCACGCCCATGGGATCGCTTAGCAACTCCAAACTGCTGCCGGGCGTTCCCGGTAATTGCGGCTGCCGCATGGTCTCCGGCAGACTCGGCGGCTGCTCGATATCTCCGACAGAAAGATTACCCTGGCGGCCGGCGCGCGCAACGTCGTGGATGGCATCTTCGAGCGTCGTCTTTGGAAGCGGGAGCTTGGCCAGACTGTGCACCGCGCCGGTCCCCTGTTGGCCCGGCGTTTCGAACGCGAGCTTCGGCTTCTCCTCCGGCTGGATCTCGGGCGGCTTCGCCTTAGGGACTCCAGCGGCTGGTGGCGGGGGAGGGGGCGGCGTGACGGCAGCTTCGAGCTTAGGGGGTTCCGGAGTGCCAACCTTCTGCGTCTCCGTCTTTTGCGGTGTGGGTGGGTGGAAAACCCGCGCGGCAGGTGCGGGAGGCAGGCGCTGTTCGGACGCCGGACGCGGCTTCAAGTCCTCCACGTTTACTTCCTTGCTCACCTTGCTTTTGTTGGGAGCCTTCTGCGTGAGGTCGCTGGGCATGATCAACGTCACCCGTTGAATATTGCTCACGATTTCGGGGACACTCCGGGGCGTGGGCGGGGCCAAACTTGCTATCCCAAAGGCAATCAGCAGAAGCAGAATGTGGACCGCAACTGAACCGATCCCGGCGCGGACCCAGCGGCGCGAGTCGGTGGACTCGTGCCAGTCCATCAATAGATTCGGGCCGGAATCTGCATCTAAAGCCATGATGACGGAGTAACTAAAGAGACGCTCGCTCGAAGCCGGAAGTTGCTACTGAAGCGATTGAATTTGCTGTCGGACCACCTTCGCGTGCTCTTCGATTTTACCAAGAATGGCTAGCGCAATCTCAAGCGACCGCAGCCCTTCTTCGCCCGAGGCGGGAGGCCGGCTGCGATTCCCGACGGCTTCCAGGAAAGCCTCGATTTCCAGCCGAAGGGGCTCGTCCTTGGCGACAGGCAAGGGCTGAAATCCAATCTGCTGATTTCCAGAAACCGTGAAGACCACCGCATCCTGTTTCTGGTAATCGAGTGAGACGTATTGGTGCGGTTGAAACAGCCGCAGCTTGCGAACACGCTCGGTGGAGACGCGGCTGGC
>PMOK01000338.1 GCA_003162425.1 Bryobacterales bacterium
CACATGACGAGAAGCCGACTCTTCGGGACCTATCGACGAAAACCTACTTCCTTCTCACGGGCACCTGGCGCGGCAGCTCATTGGGGAAGTTCAGCAGAGGTGCAGATGTTGGGACAGGTTCAGCGCGCCTTAACTTCCGTTACTGGTGCACAGCCGTATAAAGGATCTGCGTGCCCGCTACTCCGCCCAACTTGAAACTCAGCGGTACCAGATCGTTATTCGGGATCGCGGGAACCACCACGTCGAACTGATACACCCCCACCAATCCCGGCGACAAGCCATAGTACGCTAACTGCCCCGGCGTCCCGCCAAACAAAATCTCCAGCGCCGCCACCAACTGATTGTCTCCCTGCACCAATTCACCCGCCGGAATATTCGGCGTCACAGGCCCAAACCCGTTGCCATACATCACAATCGTCTCCCCAGGTTTGGCAGGACGCGACGGAATTCCAGCGATGGCTCCCGACGGAAGAACGTACGTCACATTATCCGAATGGAAAGCCACCACGTACTGCTTCCCGCCGACCTTAAACGACGCCGGAGCCAGCAGCCCTGGCTCGGTCGCGTTCACCGTAACGTTAAACGGCGAGCTGGTTCCATTTTTGTTCATCACCACGATCTGCTGCGTGCCCGTGGGAATGTTCGACGGCAACTGCACATTCACCTGCCCAGGATTCGCGACGATGTAATTAACGAATGCCTTCTGCCCCGCGATACTCACCTGCACACCATCCAGCGACGTGGGCGCTTGATTGCCGGTGAAATCGGCCTTGGTCCATCCGCGCGTATCGAACGCAAGATTCGATCCGTAGATCTCGACAAACGAAGCGGGCGAGACGGCCGGGAAGCCACCATAAGATGACGCGCTCACCACGCTTCCGATGGACGGCGCCACGGGCGGCGGCGCTCCACCTTCCCAGGTCCAGGTGTCGCCCAAAAGAGAGAAAGAGTTTTCTCCCCCGAACAAGACGGTTTGATCGTGGGCGGAATCATAGGCCATGGCGTGAGAATCCCGGGCGGGCGGGTTGGTCTGCGGGGATTCCTGCGTCCAGTTGGAACCATCCCACACCCAGGTGTCGTTGATATCCTGGCCATCGTCAACTCCCCCAAACAACAGCACCTGGCCATGCGCGGAATCGTAAGCCATCGCGTGACCGGACCGAGCAGACGGACTGATCTGCGGCGATTTCTGTATCCAGTTGGCGCCATCCCATACCCAGGTGTCATTCAATAATGCGAAGGATGCACCCTCTCCGCCGAACAAGACCACCTGCCCATGCGCGGAATCGAAGGCCATAGCGTGAGCGTCCCGGACGGGTGGACTGGTCTGAGGCGATTTCTCCGTCCAGTTCGAGCCGTCCCATACCCAGGTGTCGTTCAGCTCTTTCATAGTACCGTCCGGGTTTAAGGCCGCCCCGCCGAACAGAACAACTTGGCCATGAGCTGCATCGTATGCCATGGCGGGAGAGTATCGGACGGATGGACTGGTTTGCGGCGATTCCTGAGTCCAGTTGGAGCCATCCCACACCCATGTGTCGTTGAGAGCTTCAGTGCCAAAATCCACTCCCGCCGGCGTAGGCCCGGTTCCACCGAACAACACCACTTGTCCATGAGCGGCATCGTACGCCATGGCGTGAAAGTATCGCACGGGTGGACTGGTTTGCGGGGATTTCTGCTCCCAGTTGGAGCCGTCCCACACCCAGGTGTCGTTGAGAAGCACGGGGCTGGATCCGCCGAACAGCACGGCTTGGCCATGCGCGGAATCGTAAGCCATGGCGTGGCCGGCTCGCCGAAGCGGGAAGTTCTGTGGAATCTGCCTCGTCCAATTTGGCGCACTCTGCGCCGCCACCACCGACGCGTACAACCACAACAACAGCGCGCCAGTGTTCCACCAGGTCCTCGTCATTCGTCGATCAATCTTACCCCGTCGAGAAAATGCTTGTTCGCGAGTCAAGTCCTGGGAAACGCGCATCTCGGAGTATGGGGTCCGAGGCCCGCGAGAGTAACGGCGTTCGCTAATAACTAAACGGCCTCTGCCTCTGCGCAATGATGTTTTTTGCCTCCTCGGTCTTCCCGCAGACTGGCATAGGATGAAGAAGCGTGTTGTCCGCTGCCGAATTCGATCGCCTGGTTGAAGCGGCTCTCCGCGACATTCCCAAGCGCTTCCGCCGGCGCCTCGAAAACGTGGCCATTATTGTCGAGCAAGAGCCGCCCCGTCCTGGCCTGCTCGGCCTCTACCAAGGCCACCCGCTGACGAGCCGATCGGTCTTTCAGGGCTTCACCATGCCTGATCGGATAACGATTTATCAAGGTCCACACGAACGCATGTCGCGAACACCCGCCGAGTTGAAGAAGATGGTTGCCGACACGATTTGGCACGAGATTGCGCACTACTTCGGGATGGACGAACCGCAGGTTCGGCGAGCCGAACGCAACATTGCGAGACTGAGAAATCGAAGGCGCAGCGCGCCGCCAGATCTGTGATCTGATGTGGCCAGCTTTCTGCATGGGCAATCGACCGCAAGTATAAGCACTACGGACGTGAGGCTTGTCAACGGGCATTTACGCCCAAGAACTCGTAAGACTTGTAATGATCGCATGCGTCAATCTAGCCAATCTGCTTCTGACGAGCGGGCCTCGACAATCACAGGCTGTGACGTATCCATGCCGCATCCCGCGGTTAATGTTGCTCCGTCAATGTTGCTGCGGAACCAATGCGACAGCACAAGTGTTATGATTTCGCCTCAAGGAGCAGAGCAATGCCTTCGGAAGTAGTTTCTCCTGGGACTAAAATGCTGCGCTTCCTGACGCCAACCGAGGAGTGGGCCCGGCGCATTGGCAACCCCGTCAGTGTACCGGCGAAGTGGCCATTCATGCTGGCGGAAATCTTCGTTGCCGAAGACGACCTAATCTGGGTGACCTCCGCCGTGGGTGTTCCGAAGAGTTGTGTGAAGGCGTTCTTCGCTCAAGGGATCTACCTCTATCAGTTTGACGAGCTACCGGAAGCCATCATCGAGGTTCTAGATAGACACTTTGCCCAGGTCGAGGAAGATCTCCGAAGCAAGTTGGATTCGCTTCTGCCTACGTTGAAGCCGAAGCTCATTCTAGTGAAGAAGTGAATCGCGACTGCACGGCCGAGCGAGAACCGGGGCTTGGTCATCCGAATCTGGGCAGATGCTTCCCTTCCTCGAATCGGACCTTCTGGGAGTTCGATAGTGCTAAGGGGATTTCGCGACAGCTATCCAGGCTAGCGCTCAGCTTCCGAGACGGGCGTGATAGGACCAAGGGGAATCGACACTTCCTCCAACGCCGTTTCCGGCTAACTTCCGGATTCCCGACCACTCGGGAGTTGACGACTTTGCTCTACACTGGGCCGTTAGGGAGGAGTGTCAAGACCTAAGCCCCCTGGACCGATCCGCGCACTGTAACCAGCCCCAGTGCAGTCGAACTTGGTTCCCGACCCCACGGCTGGTCATGCGAACCCGAATTTTTGTTCGACCCGCTTGCAACCGGCGCCCGGCACACCTTGTCCTAAGGGTGAGGTGAGAGAGAAATGAGCTACACAATCGGCGATGGTATAGTTACGCTCGCGTTGGCGGCGGGCATTGTTGGTTATCTTCAGGTGATACACCGGAGTCGGCAGAAGAGGATCGAGATCATTCATCAGGAGCGGATGGCGGCGATGGAAAAGGGAATACCGTTGCCGGAGTTTCCGTTGGAGCCGGCGCGCGAGCGCCGTCCGCCCGATCCGACCGTCCTGCCGATTTTGGGAACGGTTCTTTTGAGTCTTTCGGTTGGAACCATGATCGTGCTCGCTCTGATTCTTGAGGCTCCGTCCCATGGGTTTTGGGTAGCTCCTCTGCCGTTCACATTTTTGGGCGTGGGCCTGATTGCCTACCATTACTTGCTGGCCAAGCCTGGGCGTTAACGCCAGTGGAGAGCGATTCCCAACTCGTGGTCCGCGCGCAGAGCGGCGACCAGCAAGCCTTCGCGGAACTGGTTCGCCGCTATAGCGCTCTGGTGTTTCGCCTCGCGGTTTCGATTTTGGGCCGGGAGTTTATTCCGGAAGCGGAAGACGTGGCGCAAGAGGTTTTTCTCAAGGTTCACCACGCGATCGAGTCGTTTCGCGGCGAGGCCGAATTCAGCTCCTGGATCTACCGGATCACGTTCAACCAAGCGGTGAACCTCAAGGCTCGGGTTCGCTTCCGAAGCCCACACGCGGACGAGACGGTTCTTTATCGGACGGTGAGTCCGGGGCCTGGACCGTACCGGCAGGCTGAAACGGCGCAGCGCGATCAGGCCGTTGCCGAGTGCATTAAATCGCTACCCGAGGTCTACCAATCGGCCCTACGACTGTACTATTGGCTGGGCGCAGGCGTAGGCGAAGTGGCGGAATCGCTTGGCGTTCCCGAGAATACTGCCAAATCGTATCTGCATCGCGCGCGCCAGCTTCTCCATGGCATGCTGAAAGAGAGAGGATATTCTTGTGACTGAGATGGAACCTCGCGAAGCCGAGATCGATAGTTTGCTGCGGCGTTCCATGGCCGCGCCTGTCCCGAGCCTGCCGCCTGATTTCGACCAGCGCCTGATGCGCGAGGTGAGCCGCAGTTCGCAGCCGCTCGACCGATACCGCCGAATTCTGCTCATCGGCTACGGTCTAATATCGGTCGTGACGTCTGCCGTGGTCATGCGTGGCCAAGGGCTCGACTGGGGGGCTATATCGGCGATGATACTTGGGCCACTCTTCCTGGTTGCGGCCGCACGCTGGGCGCGGCGTGCCTATGAAACAGTGGGGCACGGCGCCAAGTAGACCTAGCGAACAGAATTCCAACAGAGGTGAGGAGGGGCTGGTCACTCCCGCAAAGTCGCGAAGGGTAGTGCTATCCGCGCGGTTTGTGGGCGGATCACGGCGCATCCGGAAGTTATCTTGGCGTTCCGGTCCAGATGTCCCATTCGAGGAAGTTTCACCTGGACGCGTTGTGACTCGTGGGCTTGCGACCGCTACCTGGCCAATGATTGCCCACCGAAAATCGCAAAGGTTTACCATTGCTGGCGAGAATAGCCCTTCGCGCCTCGAACGATCACGAGCGCAAAGGGGATTTATCAACAGCGAATCGGAGGCTGGACGCTTCCGCCAGGCAGGATCTGTTCTGGCACCTGGCACATCTCAGTAACGCGCGTTATACGGCCAAGCGGATAAACTGTCGCCGCTGTCCGGCGAAGGACCGGACCTGCTTGGAGCGTTGTTGTCCGCGGTCCTCTGTCTTTCAGGACACAATTTGACCGCGACAGTCTCTAAGGCGCCCTTCAATTCAAGCAGGCATCTCGGCGAAGTGTAGAATTGGGATGGAAACATGTGTACTGTGAAGGAACTCGCTACAGGCCGCGAACAGTCGCAATGCTGTGGTTCGTTAGGGAAACCGTAGTTTATGACCATATCTCCCGCCATTATCGGGATTGCGGAGATCGTTCTCAATGTTCGCGATTTGTCGAGGATGCGGCAATTCTATCAAGAGGTCCTAGGTTTCAAGCTGTTGAGCCAAGCCTGCTACGAGAGCGGCCCTGAGCCAGATCCCCATGGTGAGCCGACAATTGCCTTTCTAACGATCCAGCAGGTCGATACCCCACTTGGCAGGCATGGTCATCCCCAATTGCTCGCCTTGATCGATTTTCAGCGACACGTTTTTGTCAAGGGACGGTTCGATGGGCACGACCCCAGACGATCGACGTTAAACCATGTTGCTTTCGAGATCCCGCCTGAGAGCTATGAGGCTGAAAAAGAACGGCTCGAAACGCTCGGCATAACTCCCCGTGCCGTCGTGTTTCCAGCGATGACCGCGCGAGCCCTGTTTTTCGACGATCCAGAACAAAACGTGTTGGAGTTGATCTGCCATGATCCTTCGATACGGTAGGCAAGTGAGATAGAGTTGATGCCGAGCTTCAAAAGTTTGCTCGAAGCAGGGCTGTTCGTCGAGAGTCTGTCCAAGGCGCGCGACTTCTACGAGCAGGTTCTCGGCCTGGAAAAGCTCCGCGAGAGCGAGGTTGGTTGTGTGTTCGTTGTGGCGAAGGGGCAGCTACTGCTGCTGATCAGCCAGGAAAAGGCACGAGTACCCGGCAAGACTCCGGGAGGTGAAGTCCCGCCTTGCGTCAGTGGCGCGGGAGAGACCTTGGGAGCGGGACACGTCGCTTTCGCTGTCGCCGAGGCCGAACTCGATGCCTGGCGGGCTCGCTTAGAGAGCCAGGGGGTCGAGGTTCTGAGCGAGGTCGCCTGGGAAGGAGAAGGGCGCAGCCTCTATTTCCGTGATCCGGACGGCCACCTACTCGAAATTGCCACGCCTGGGCTTTGGGGTCTCAATTGGTGACCAGTAGTGAGCCGTACCCGTTGCCACAAGCGTGGTTTGCGCGCTAACCGTCAAGTTGACGTGACTGCTACAGGGCCTACGTCGGCAATGGGGAGCACCGCGCTGCCAGCTACCCGGTAACGAACCGCGCCGCCGTTCCTCATTACATGGGGATTTCGCGACAGCGACCCTGCGCCAAGTTTCCGGTTTGCGCGTTACACGTCCAAGTGCGATAACTTCCGAGTGCGCCGTCATCCAGGACTTGGCTTCATCCTCCGCCCCGCCACAATTCTCCGAGCGCTCTGAGCGGGAAGCGCGGCCCATGGCGGCGAGCAGGGCATGGCGTGCGAAACATGGTCGATGAGGATGCGGCGCATCAACTGGGCCGCTAGACGACGGCAGAAACTGCACTTACTCGCTATGGAGGAGGAGGCCCATGTCGAGATCATTCTCGGTTCGTGTCGCAAACGTCGCCTCGTGTGTCCAAACTGCAAGGCAGGCATGAAGTGTCTAATCCAAGATGTGGTTGCAACGAGCGATTGACCGAGAAGATGACAGACGTGAAGATCGCGGTCCGAATGCTGGAAGATGCTATCGACGGTGTATTCGATCGCGCGTACTTGATCTCGTCCGATGTGGATCTCATGCCGGGCATTGATGCGGGGCTGCGCAGAGCGCCGCGTTCGCAGGTCATCGTCGTCCTCCCACCCGAAACTACTATGGCAAGTGAATTTGCAGATCTGAGCAAAAGTATCCTCGCCGTTCCATAGCGCTTTACCTAGAAGTTGAGAAGATGCGACGATTCCCAGACGACCTCCCGCATCGTTGGGGGATGAGACTTCCGCCGCACTGGCGGCAGGGGACCGGCAGACGTCCGGTGACACCGGAACGTGAGACGGATTTGGGTCGGCCGGGACGTCCGAGACCATGGTTCGAGGAGAGCAAAGGGTTCGGCTCAGAGAGCATTCGCAAACGTCCCACTGGATCTCGCTTGGATCGTTCCCGTGTTGCCTCGGGACTTCGTGTAGCTGGCCACCGCTTTACGGCAACCGCCGCTTTTCGAACAACTCCCGCCGCCCCTCGCGCTGCGAATATTTCGGATTCCGGATCTTGAACCATCCTTCGCCGTAGCACCCATGCTTCAGCTTATCCACGATTCCTTCCAGGTCCTGCTCGCAAGTCAGGCGGAAGAATTCCAAACCATTCCCCACGATGTGGCTGGCGTACAGGAGGACGGATGGCTGCTCGGGGATGATGGCGCGGAGCAAGAGCTTACGCTCGATCAACGAAACGGCCCTGAGATCCAAGCCAGCATGAAACTATGTTGATCCTATTTCAACCGCGGTTGTCTTGACAACCACCGCGCTGGGGTCGATGCCGGCCTCGAGTTGCCGCCTCAGGCACCACACCCGTGGCCGCTTGCCCTTCTCGAGAGCCACCAGCGTGCTCATGGCTGCCCTGGCTCCTGGATCTCTTCGAAGTCCGTCACGTCCACCGGCTCTCCAGCTTCCAGGCGCTTCTTCATATCCGCCACCGCGGCCGGGTCGTCCCAACCACCCGCTGAATCAGGTGCTCTGCAATCTTATCGAGCTGGGCCGGCGTCAGCTTGTCCGGGTCAATGTCGAGGCGTGTGAGCAATCCTCAGATTTCGCCCAATGGCGCGCGCATTGTTTACGCCCGCCAGCAGGCCAACAAGATAGAGGACCGCTGGGATTCCTCGCTTTGGATCATGAACTCCGATGGCAGCCAGCATCGGTTCCTTACAAAAGGCTCAAACCCCCGCTGGTCGTCTGACGGAAAACGCATTCTCTACATCACCGATGGAGAGCCGCGTGGCCCGCAGATCTTTGTGCGCTGGATCGATACAGACGGGCCCGCCACTCAGGTCACTCGCTTTGGGAACGGTTACGCGCGTTTGAGCGAAATGGTCAGCCCGATCCCAGACGGCGTGCGGTTTGCAACGCCGACCGATCCACCGAACAACGAAAAAATCCGGTATGCCAAGGCAGGACCCACCCCCAAGTCCCCGCCAGGTGTCATCGCCTCACCAATGGAGAAGACATCAAAGAATTCCCCGAGCGCCGAGTTAGGGATGCACCTACCGTGACTTTCGATGATAACCCTTGGTGAATCCGGTAAAGATTCACGTGACAGCCGAACGGTCTCGCCCTCTGTGGAGAACTTAACGGCCGTTTCAAGGAGAGCATGGAACGCTCTTACGAGCAAATCCTCGTCTCCCTGGACGAGCTCCAATTCGGCCGACGGGGGGCTGAGGGTCACGTGGCGGGATTCGGCGAACTTAGTCACACTCTCAATGGCGCGATTCAGCGCCACATGTAGGGACACCGGAGCGGATCTGAACCCCTCCCCTTTGACATCGATTTGAGTCAGGAGCAAAGCGTCATCCAGCATCGAGAGAATTCTTAGGCGAGACCGTTCGAACATCCGCTGGAGCTCTTTGTTCTCCTCCGTGGAAGGCATTTCTCCCAAAATGAGCTCACCGACACCGAGAAGTCCGTTGAGTGGCGTGCGGAACTCGTTCGAGATGAGGTTCAGGAAGTCGCTCTTTGAACGATCCAGGATGGTCAGCCGCTGATTTGCTTTGGCAAGTTCATGTGTCCGCGCGGCCACAGCCTCCTCCAAGCGTTCATTGTTGAGCTTTAATGCCCGCTGCAGGTTGTGCAGTTGGAGATGAGTTGCAACGCGGGCCTGGACCTCTTCAAATTGGAAGGGCTTGGATATGTAATCCACGGCGCCGGACCGGAAAGCGCTCACCTTGTCTTGAGTTTCGTTCAAGGCGCTGAGGAAAATGACGGGGACGTCTGAGAGTTCTCCGCAGGATTTCAGGCGCTCGCAAACTTCGTAGCCGTTCATCTCCGGCAT
>PMOK01000323.1 GCA_003162425.1 Bryobacterales bacterium
GGCTTCGGATCGAGGGCCGGTGGAATGTTGCGAATTCGCGCGATTGATGGCGGTTCGGTGGATGGAAGCTGGGGTCATTGAGATGTCACCTGGCATTGGGATATCACGGGGGTGGGGCGGATGCGGCGGGGGGTTTGGGGAGGTTGTTGAGGAGGAAGCGAAGATTGGGGATTGAAGCCTGTGACTCGCGTGGTATGGTATTTGGTATGGCGAGCACAAAGGTAACCGTGACGCTGGACCAAGATCAAGTTAAGGAGATTCGGGCGCTGGTTGCGGCCGGGCAGGCGGGGAACGTTTCCGCTTTCGTACAGCACGCCGTGAGTGTTGCTCTCTACGATGCGGCAGGGTGGCGAGATATGTTGGAGGACGCACTACAGCAAACGGGTGGCGCCTTGACGAAAAAAGAACGTGCATGGGCGGACGCGCTTCTGACTCCGAGGGAGCGGAAGAGAGGCGCGAAGAAAGGGAAGGCTGCGTGAGCGACGGCCTAACCTTCGATGCCGGTGGTCTGATTGCATTGGATCGGAACGATCGGCATGTAATCGCATTGATCGCGCGCGCGACAGAGCGCGGGATGCGGATCACGATACCGGCGACGGCGCTCGCACAAGCCATTCGCAATCCTGCCAGGCAGGCACGGCTATCGCGGCTGGTTCGACAGGCCGGAACGGACCTGATTGCGCTCAACGGACCCGACGCCACGGCTGTCGGCCTGCTGCTGGCGCGAACGGGGACGGCTGACGTCGTGGATGCACATGTCGTTATTTGTGCGCAGAGGGCTGGGCAGGCCGTTGTGACCAGCGACGCAGCCGATCTCAGGCGAATCGCTTCCGCGCTGCGGTTGGTGGTCGTATAACATCCGACTCATCGTTGGCCGTGCTCGCGGCATCGGTGCTTCCACTCTGACGGTTTGTCGAAAAGAGGGGGCTCGGGGCTGGTTGCTGGGCACCGGGCGCGCGCGAGGAGATCTGCCTCGAGGAGTGGAATGCGATTCAATCGCCAGGAGGGGCGGCAGCAAGAAGCGCCAGCAGCACGATATCGACGCCGCTGGGGCCAACTGGCAGGACTACAAACGGAGAAAGAAGGAGGACAATCATGGCGCTGACACGTGATTTTAAGGAGACCATCCGCGCCCGTGTCGCAGGTGATCCGAAGTTCCGCAACGAACTTCTCCGCGAAGGCATTGAGTCCCTGCTCACCGGTGATATGGCCACAGCTAAGACGATTCTTCGCGATTACATCAACGCGACTGTCGGGTTTGCCGAGCGCGCGGAGGCCACGCACATCCCATCCAAGAGCCTGATGCGCATGCTGGGGCCGTCGGGCAACCCGCGGGCGAATAATCTTTTTGTGGTTGTCAGTTTTCTGCAACGGCATGAGGGCGTGCGTTTCCAGTTGAAGGCGGCGGCTAGGTAGATCTGTGCTTCGTCCCGGTGTTCTTCGAATGGCAAGAAACTCAATTCATGACGGAATCGTTAAGGGTTTGTCGGCGGCGAATATCATCTGATCGAGGCCGACATCGCGGGACCAATCCGCAAGGTGCGACATTCGCGCGTCGGCCGTTTTCCGGCCAATTGGACTCGCAGTTTAGGCAAGGGGTGCTTTTTACGCGGTCGCCGTTTAAGATGGGTGAAGTGCTGGCAAGACTCGCAGATGACAGTTAATCCTGAGATCCTCGTATGGGCAAGGAACACCGCCGGCCTCACGCTGGACGAAGCTGCCCGTGCCCTTGGGTTCAACGATACCCGTGACCGCTCCGCAGCTCAGCGCTTAATGGCCTACGAGGCAGGTGAGGAGCCCTCGCGTAGTGTCTTATTGAAGATGTCGAAAACATATCGGCGTGCGCTGCTCGTGTTTTATCTTTCAGAACCGCCGCGAAGTGGTGACAGGGGCCAAGATTTTCGCACGGTTCCCGGTGGACCGCCCCCGCTCTATAACCCACTTCTTGACGCGCTAATCCGAGATATTCGCGGACGCCAAACGACCGTGAGGTCTCTTCTTGAAGAGACGGAGTCGCAGCCGTTAGATTTCGTCGGCTCGGCCGCGATAAATGAGTCAGCTGAACGTCTAGCTAACCGGATTAAAGACCGCCAAAACTTCTCACTCGACCAGTTCCGACGGCAACCGACGGTCGAGCAGGCTTTCAGTTATCTTCGGCAGACAATCGAAGGGACTGGCGTGTATGTACTGCTTCTTGGAAACCTCGGCAGCCATCACACGAACATCCCTGTCGACGTTTTCCGTGGGTTCGCCATTGCCGATCCGATCGCGCCCTTCATAATTATCAATGATCAGGACGCCCGGCCTGCGTGGTCCTTTACCGCACTTCATGAGACGGCGCATCTGTGGCTTGGTGCAACGGGAGTTAGTGGCGCGAGCATCGAGTCGCGAATCGAAAGGTACTGCAATGATGTTGCCGGCGAAATCCTGCTCCCAGCAGATGAAATAAGAGGTCTTGCTCACCTTCGAGGGGCGCCCCTCGCTCAGGTTCTTGAAACGGTGTCTACATTCGCCAGTGCTCGCAAAATAAGCCGGGCCATGGTTGCGTATAAACTGCTGCGCGCGGATGTTATCAGCGAGGCGACATGGCGACGAGTTGCCGATCAGCTTAGGCAGGAATGGCTCGCAAGCAGTCGGAGGCAGGAGCAAGAAGGCGATAATGGCGGCCCCAGCTATTACGTTGTTAAGCGGCATCGACTAGGCAACGCACTGCTGGACGTCATAAGACGTTCGCTCGGCGAAGGAATTATCACGTATACCAAAGCGGCGCAAGTATTAGGCGTAAAGCCAAGAAATGTTGATCCGCTTGTTCACGGGACTCTTTTAGAGAGTAATCGCTGATGCTGTATCTGCTCGATGCCAACGTGCTGATTACAGCAAGCAGATTGTACTACCCAATAGATCAGGTTCCAGAGTTTTGGGGTTGGCTGCAGCATCAAGCCACTTCCGGGTTTGTGAAAATTCCGCTCGAAGTGATAGAAGAGGTCCGCGCCGGCCGCAGAGACAACGATCTGTTAATGGACTGGATTTCACAAGATGAAAATGCGGACGCTCTGTTGTTAGAAGAGGCTGTTGACGCCGTTCTGGTCCAGAGGGTGGTTTCGACTGGTTACGCCGCCGACCTTACTGACGACGAGTTGGAGAAGGTTGGTCGCGATCCATTCTTGATCGCTTACGCACTTTCAAACCCAGGCGACCGTTGCGTAGTGACAACGGAGGTATCTAGGCCGTCGGCGCAACGACAAAACCGGAAAATCCCGGACGTCTGCAGGGCTGTTGGCGTCCAATGTTGCGGTCCGTTTAATCTCAACCGCGATCTTGGTTTTCATACGGGCTGGCGGACTGCAGGCGAGGATTGACCCATAGACGAATGCTCCCGTGGATTAAGCGTCACAACTAATACCGACAAGCGCACTTGTGACAGTGTAAAGATTGCCACGCGGTAGTGCGCGCCAAACCGCCGAATGGGCTGTGCCATCAGTCGGGCCGGCACTCGAAGGAACCGGCGCCCCTTTTCGTCCGGTTGAGCTTCCGGCCGTGCGTGGAAGCGTTTCGGTAACGTAAATTGGTTGGTGAACGGAGATCAAGAATGCGGCTGAAGCAACCGCGCATTGCGCCTCTTTCGGAGGCTGAGTGGGACGCTGAAACTCGAGAAGTCCTCGAGGGCCTGGAGATGGATGGGCACGTGTACAACGTTTTCGCGACGCTGGCGCGGCATCTGAAGCTTTTCAAGAGATGGCTGGTATTCGGAAACTATACCTTTTCCAGGTCTTCGCTTCCCGCGCGGGAGCGGGAGATGGTGATCCTTCGCATGGGATGGCTGTGCCGGGCGGAGTATGAATGGGGCCATCATGTCGCTATTGGAAAGCAGGTGGGCCTCGGCTCTGAAGATATTCGGCGGGTCGCGGTGGGGCCGGATGCTCCCGGATGGGACCCGTTCGAAGCCGCGCTGCTGCGGGCTGTTGACGAGTTGCATGCTGACTCGTTTATCAGTGATTCGACTTGGAAGGCGCTGGCTGGGCGCTTCAACACGGAGCAGCTGCTGGATCTGATTTTCACGGCCGGGCAGTACACGTTGGTATCGATGGCGCTCAACTCTTGCGGGGTCCAGTTGGAAGAAGGGTTTGAACGGTTTCCGGATGAGGCTGAAGGATAAAATCGCGATCGTGGTGGGGGCGGGCCAGACCCCGGGGGATACGATCGGCAATGGACGGGCTACCGCCATTCTTTTCGCGCGAGAAGGCGGGCGGTGCTTTCCGTTTCACGTCGATGTTACGCACGAAGAAAATTGCCGGGCTGCTGCAACCGGCGCAGGCACCGACTCCCTCACGGTCGCGGTTCGGTAACACTCTCTAAATATTCTGCATACGGCGACGGTGAGATTACGAGCCTCAGCGAGAGCATGTTCCTGTCGGTGAGGAGTGTGTCGCCGGTGATGAGAGAACAGCGCTTGATGAATACGCCGATGGCCATCGAGGGGATTTCGAAAAGGCGAGGAATTTCTAAGGACGAATTGATTCGCGAGCGCGATGCCTGTGCGGGTTGACAACCCGCTGCAGGATGGCATCCTGCCCTACAACAATGCCGGGATAACGATTCTCATCGAATCTGCCGATGAGTCAGTTGGGTATGCCTGTAGAGACTCTTGATAGCGAAGCTATTCTAGCCAGATTTAACAAGCTGGTGCATGACCTGCTGCGGGGTACGATGAACCGTAACACCTTCCAGCCATGGGAGATAGAGATCTTGTTGGACATCGAAGCTTGCAATCTGAAAGACGCCGTGGGGCGTGAAACCCTACGCCGGTATCAGAAAGCGGTCCAACGCGCGATGGAAAAGGGAGCGCCCAAGCCCCTTCGGCTCTCGGAATACCTCAACAATAAGAAGATGGCCGCGGCTGCCAAGCCCGGACCTGCACAGGCTGTCAAGCCGGTTTCAGCAGCAGTTCCTGCTTCGAACGAAATCTGAGTCATTCCGGTTTGCTTTGCTATCCTAAGGATGCGCAAGGCAAAGGAGAACCGTCATGGGTTGCGGCAGCGGTGGACTGGTGGATCCTCGATTTGAGGAGCAGGCGGGTGGGCGCAAGGTTTTTTGCGTCAAATTCCAGAAAGAAATGCCCGGCCTTGATGAGGTTCCCTTCGATGGTCATCCGCTCGGGCAGCGCATCTACGAAAACGTCTCCAAAGAAGCCTGGAAATTGTGGCTGGAGCAGATGAAAATGATCATGAATGAGTACCGGCTCAACCTGGGCACGCAGGAAGCCCAGGAGTTTCTGCTCAAGCAAATGGAAGATTACTTTTTCGGCGAAGGGGCCGCGTTGCCGCCGGGCTACGTTCCACCCAAAGCCAAAGGCTAAGCTCCCATTACGGGCAGCGCCGTCGCGATTTCAAAACTTAATCGTGCGTGCGATGCGCGAAGCGCTTGTTCCACGGCATTCGGCGAATTGGCGCGCGCGAAAATGAACCCCAGGTAGCTGTTCCCTTCCGGCAATGGGACCAATTTCTGTCCCTGCTTCGCGGTGATGATGATGTCTTCGAGGCCGGGAGTGGAGCGCGCTTCATCCAAACCGTCGACGGCCACGTAAATTCCTTCGCGCGGAATCGGGATCATCATGACTCCGGCTGCACTGGCGGGCATTACGATGGATGCAACATCGTCACCGGCGGCATGGCGAAGAATCAGATCCTCGAGTCCCGGCAGAACGCGCGCGCACAGGCCGCCGATGGGCCGCGCCGCGACTTCGAGCATCCAGACGCCGCGCGAGTTCACGCGCATCTCGGCGTGGATGGGCCCGTGCTCGAGGCCCAGCGCCTTCACGGCCGATTCGGTGGTGCGGATAATCTCGTTTTGCGTCGCAGCACTTTCGCGCGATGGCGTGATGTAAATGGTTTCTTCAAAGAATGGGCCATCCAGCGGGTCGGGTTTATCGAACAGCGCCAGCACGCGGAGCCGGCCGTTAATGAGGATGCCTTCGAGCGCAAACTCGTGGCCTTCGATGAAGCTTTCCACTTGCAGGAATTTGTCCTGCTGATCGTGGAGGCGCGCGATTTCGGGATCGGCCAGGAGAGCTTGGATGCGCCGGAAGGCTGCCACGAATTCGTCCAGATTATTGGCGCGGATGACGCCGCGGCTCGCTGAAAGTCCGAGTGGCTTGAGGACGCAAGGATATTTCGCTGTTTCGGCGGCCGGATGGGGGCCTTCGGCGAGAGCTGTTCGGTGGAACTCAGGCACCAGCATTTCCGTGGCGCGAAAACGCTCGCGCGCAAGAAACTTATCGCGGCAGGCGAGAACGGAGTCGGGCGAATTGTATGGGATCCCCATGAGCTTTGCGGCGAGCGCGGCGATATAAGCCGGCCGGTCGCCCACCGCGACGATGCCGTCCACTTTAGTTTCTGACGCGATCATGCGGGCCGCGCCTTCGGGATCTTCGAAACGCAACGCCAGCGCGTGGTCGCCCCACGGGTCATCCAGCACGTGGCATCGATCGGTGGCGAGCACGAGATCGAAGCCCAGCCGCTCGGCCGCGTCGGCGAAGCTGCGGGTTTGATAGCCGGTGGTCGCGCCGATCAGCAGTAGCTTTTTACGATGGTTCATAACGGCGCAAAAAGGCACCGACTCCCTCACGGTCGCGGTTCAGTTCCACACCACTTATACAAGAGCAACCTGTTCATTCACGGCATGAGTGTTATGTGCAACTTGCTGATTTCTCTATGGTAGGTAAGTTAAGAAAACAGGCTAAAAGAAGCTGGAGTGTACCACAACTGTACCCGTATGGTCCGAAAAGCCGTTCCTGTTGAAAACGCAGCAGATTTTTGAAGAGCGTCGGAGGGTCAGATCCGTCCTTCGGTCCTCGTTTTTAACCGTGTAACATCGCGATTTAACATTGTTGGACGCCATCAGGAAGTCCAACCGAAACTGTGCACGGGGTGTTTGTTCTCCGTAAGATCGAGTATTCGGACCATACGGGGTAGGGCAGCGTCCAATCCGGGTCGGATTGTCGGGAAGTGCATTTGAGAGGTGCTCCGGATTAGATTGCGGCTCGGAGGCCTGGCCATTTGCGTTCTCGCTTAAACCAATGCTGCCGGAATGTTCCCTTGATCCGAATCGATTCTGGTCGATACGCGTGAACAGCGAGTTACGGATTTATGCCGACCAATCAGGGTCAGTTGCGCAACACTGCAAACCGGCTGATCGAATATCCAAGGACGGCGCCTACGAAAACGTCGGAAGTGTAATGTGCCGAGAGCGTCAGTCGCGAAAATCCAATCGCTGCTGACGCACCATAGGCCAGAATCGGAACCCACCGATGCTGCCTTCCATATCGCCTGGAGATCACGGTGGCAACAGCAAACGCCGTGATCGTGTGTCCTGACGGAAAGCTGCTATGGGCCGACGAAAACCGATTGCCGCCCTCCGCGAACGTGTCTGCAAAATTGCCGCCGGGCGGCAGTGCACTCGGACGCCAACGCGAGACTGCGGGCTTCAAAACCTCCGTCAGGATTTCGGCATCGGCAACCGCCTCTCCGGCAAGCAGCGCCGTCCTCGCCATTTTTGTGTCTCTGCGCAGGAGGCCAGTGCTGTATAGCACGATTGGAGCAGCGAGAATGGTTGCGGAGGTCCCCACGCTCGGCATCGCGCGGTTGAATCCGTCGAACGTCGTGGTATTCCGAAAATAATGCGCTACGGGCGGATCTGCGCCGACCACCAATGCGGTGCCAATCACGAGGAAAGCGGCGCTCGGAATTAAGTCGCGCGGCTTGTCCAATTTGCGTGGGAACAACCAAATCGACTTCTGGTCTTCGACAATGTTGGGGATCACCTGTTTCCAGCTGACATCCCTGTCCTCATCCGGTGATTGCTGCTGGGCCGAGCAGAGCTTCGCAGCGAGGATTACTGGCAGTACAAGACGAAGACGCATGGAACACCTAAAATCCGGCTCACACTTACTGCTCGACCACCAATATTGCAAAGGAACCGGCAATCACTGGCCCTCTTCTGCCTCCGGCGGGCGTAGGTCCGAACTTAGCAGAAGCCACATACACGCGATGATTCGTGGGATCGATGCCCATATTGCGCGATCCCTGCGGTGTCTCGACGGTCTGGGCGACGCGGTACTTCTCCGGGGAATCCTGGTGGATTACCGTCAGGCTGCCATCGGCGTTCGATGCGAATACGTTTCCGGACGCCGGATCGTACCCCGCGCCATCCACGCCCTTCCCGATCGGCAACGTCGCCACTATTCGTCCGGCCTGATAGTCGGAGATCGCCATCACGCCGCTTCTGCAGCCGCTGAATAGTCGATGATGCGTGCTGTCGAGGGCCATCGATACCGGCTGTTTGCAAGCTGCCGTCGACCAACGGCGCGTCACTTTTGCCGCTTTGGAATCGATTTCGACGATCTCGCTCGTGTCGGTGAGGTTCGCGTAAACCTTGCCGTCTCCCGCAGAGGCGCCATACTCGGGCTTGCCGCCGAGGGGGATGTTCGTCACCAAATTGCCGTTTGAATCGATGACCGTTGAGGAATGCGCGTCGCCGTTAAACGTGAACACGCGATCCGATGGTACGTCGTAAATGATGGCGTCGGCATCTTCCGCGGCCGGAATTTGCTTCAGATTCTTGAACGTCTTCGCGTCGAACATGATCACTGCTTGATCGTTCCCCGCGGTAGCGAAGCCATGTCCTGAAGAGCCCGCTAGTGCGGTACCGTGCGCGCCGTTGATCCCAGCAACCTCGCCGAGCAAGGCGCCCGTGTCCTCGTCGATTACCATAACGCGGTCCTGCCGCGCGATGAACAGCCGGTGATTTGGCGGATCGGGAACCACGTAGTCCCAACTTCCCTCGCCGCCCACGGTGTAGGTGTGAGCGATGTGATACGAAGACGGTGCCTGCGCAATCAGCAGGGCGGCCGCTAGCGAGATGAAAAACGTGGACGCTGTTTTCATATTCCCTTCAATTCGATGCGAAACTAGTTTTCCTTGTGGGACATGCCATCCGCGTTGACGGCGTACTCCACAGTTTTGCCGGACTTCGTCCTGATGGCAGCTTCGTAGCTAATGGCCGCGCCGGCGGTTACTTTCTCAACCTTCGAGATGGTTCCTCCCGCCGCGCGCTTCTGTATTGCGGATCTTGCAGGCGCGGGAATGGACTCCATATCGACCTCCTCCTCCGTCTCGATGACGGAACCCGTCTGGTCGAGCAAAAGGTCGCGGCTCCTGCCTCCAATTCTCGTCTCGGCCTCATACACGGTTTTCCCTTTTTGTTTCTCGGTCGATAGACCGACGAGCGTTGCATTCTTCGTCTGTTCCTTGACGGCCGCTTGCACGGCCGGAGGCAGCTCTTCGAATTTGACCTTCTTCTCAGCAGCGAGAGCAGTGAGTGCGACGAGCGTCACGACGTAAAGAAGTTTCATGGACGGCAATACCCCAGTACCTCATTATCTCGATGGCTCCTGAAGATTATCTGAATTTCAATGCCCGAGCAGCGCCTGCTTTTGCGCGAGTGGGGAGAGACCGTGCTCCCCTTAAACCACGACGTCGCCATGCAAACTGCGCGGATGCGGCAGACCACAGAACTGATCATTCGGCGAGTCGTTCAAGATTCAAGAAATGATACGGCTTCACGTTGCTATTCAAGCGCAATAATTATGGCTCCGGCCACGATTAAGAGACCGCCAGCACCCTTCGCCAATGTAATGCTTTCCCCGAGGAACAAGGCTGCGAACAGAATTACTAGAGCCACGCTCAACTTATCGATAGGCGCAACTCGTGACGCTTGGCCGACCTGCAAGGCGTGAAAATAGCAGAGCCACGAAAGGCACGTGGCGAGTCCGGAGAGGATCAGGAAGAGCCACGTCTTCTTTGAGAATGCCTGGAAGCTAGTCGGCTGACGGGCGATGTAAGCAAGCAGCCACGTAAACACGACCACCACGGAAGTCCGCACGGCGGTGGCGACGTTCGCGTCAACTCCCTTAACGCCGAGTTTTGCCAGGATCGCAGTCGCCGCGGCGAACAGTGCGATCGCTGGACGTCAGTTACCAACTGAAATGATTCAGTTCGAAGCGGAGGGCGTCAATTGGGTCGGCCAGCGGTTTGAGGCTTTGAGTCCCGTCGCTCTTATTCCGAACCATAGGCGGAGCATGATAACGATACGCAGCGGGATGTCAAGCCAACTCCGCGATTCGTTACTGGGCGGTAAGCTGTGGCATGAACCTGCGGATCTAATGGGGATGCTGGAGGGCGGTCTCAGGCCCGAGAAAAAGAACAAATCGGACGAACACGCCCTGCGCAGCACCATTCAGTTTGGAAAAGCTTTCATCTCAGATCTGAACATCACGGAAGTTCGCGGGTGAGTCAACGAAAAGCACCACCCTCGCGCCTGCTGACGGCGGCATGTCTGACTCTGATTTGACCCTTCAATGAAGCATGTCGCGCAAGCCTGAAGGCTATCGGCTTATAGGCCGGGAAAGGATAGACGTTCCCTTCGCGCGACACGAGGCGCGTTTCGTCCGGGCCCACATCGGCAAGCGCGCGGAACCCGTCCATCTTCAGCTCGGAGATGAAGTCGTCATGAGCGAATGCAGCGCGCGTTAGCTTCGCAATTTCCGTTCTTGGGCTCCAAGCTTGATGCCCGGAGCCCTGCAATCGAACAAACCGAAACAGATACAGAATGATGGCAAGCATGCGAATGGACTATTCTCGCCGAAGGTGAACCGGTTCTCCATGGGACATATTCTTGGCGAACGACAGGCATAACTGACATCGTTCATTGGATCGTGAATGTCACCGGAGGGCTGGAGACGCCGGAAACTGTGACCACGACCGGGACCGTGGAACCCGACGCAATCCCGGACGGGATCGACACATTCACCTGGTACAGTCCTGCGAATCCAGGCGCGAGACCGGAAAATAAAACCGTTGCAGTCTGACCACCAACGGTTGTGCTCACGGTGTTAGCGGTGCCAACTGGCGGGGAGACGGGTGCAGCGGCTCCGTCACCCACAGGAGAGTTTACCGCTCCCAGACCGGTGCAAAAGATTTCCAGGGCGGCTCCATTCACTTGAAGAATGGCGCCCGCGCCTTGACCGGTCTGCGCGATCGTGAAAACCGCCGGGCTGGCGGCCGCTACCGCAACCGTCTCCGGCAGCGAGTAAGCGCCGCCCTGCTCCACCAACAGTTCCTGAAGGCTGTTCACCGGGACTCCATACGGTACCACGGCGTTGATCTGATGGCTGCTCACAAGCTGTAGTGGCAGCGGCGTGCCGTTCAGTAGGACTTGGGTGTTATTCAGCTCCGTTGGAAAAGGAACGTCGGCGGTCATCGTCGCGCTCGAAAGATTCGAGCCAAAGATCGAGATGAGCTGTCCGGGCGAGAGGGGTGCGGAGGCAAAACTGGCTCCATTCGCTATGCCGCCGGTATTCACGATCACGGCCGAGGAGTTAGCATCCAGCACTCCGGGCACCGCAGCGGATCCTGTGAGTCCGCCGACGGATTCGGCGGAGATCGAAACGGAAACTCGCCCTCCCCCCGCCTGATGCGGCAGCCAGGTGCCGGACCAGACTCCGGACCCTGTGGCAGTCAGAAGGGCGCGGGGATCGTTGTTGTCGAACGAGACCTGGACCACTCCCGTGGTCAGGGGCGAGCCGCAATCGTCCAACACCAGGGCTTGCAGAGCCGCCGGCCGCCCAGAGGGAAGGTCAAAATCCGGCCCCAAGTCGGATAGTACGGGGAGCAACTGAGTGGGCGTGCACGTGCCGGAGGCCGGTGTCACGACCAGCAGCACGCTGACCGGATATTGAATATTGGTGGAATCATTCGTGGCGATCACAGTACCGTTGTAGATTCCCGGCGTCAGGCCAGCCGCGTCAACGCTTACCTGCACGTCCGCGCCCTGGCCGGATTGAATACTCGTGCCAGAGGCCACAACGCTTAGCCAGTTCAGCGATCCGTCGACTTTCTGACCAACGGATAACGAAATCGGTGCGGCGGAGAGCGTGAAGATGGAAAGAGACTGCGCGGATGGGTTGCTGTTCTGCTGGGTCACGAAGATCATTCCGGTGGTCGAAAACTGCGGCGCGGAGCCGGCGCTTTGGGCAATGTCCAGCTCCACCGGAATCGATTGCGTGCTGTTCAAAGCGCTGGGTGCGATCACGTCCACGCGCCCGAAATACGAGCCCGGCGCGAGTCCGGCCGGACTGGCGGTAATTGTGATCGTCGCGATCGAGTCGACCGCAGCGGACCCGGAGCCGGGGTTCACCGACAGCCAGTTCCCCCCTGAAGATGTCGCGGTAGTGGCGAAGTAAGAAAGCGTCGCATCGGTGGTCGACAGCGAGACCGAATGGTTCAGTGAGTCTTGCCCACCCCCGGTCACGGCGTGGAACTCGACGCTGGATTCGGACAATTGCAGCAGCGGCTTTCCGTCGGTCACGATCAGCAAGGCCGTCTCACTCACCGCAGAAGCCGCGGCGGACTGACCGCTGGGCGTCAGGCTGACCGTAAGACTGGCGGGGTAAACGCCAGGACCAAGTTCTACCGGGGTCTGATCGAACTCAATGGAAGTGTTCGTGAACGGCGCTATCGTTCCGGTGGGTATTGGAACGTTCAACCAACAGGTGGGCAGGTTCGGGCAGACCGCGCTCGCGGTGTAGGTGCTGGGAACGAACTGCCATGAAGGAGTGAGCCATGCAATGGCGTTGGACGGAGAACTGGCAGTGCCCGCTTCGGCGTGAGGGAACGCGCGTTGTTCGTTGTGATAAGTCCGTGAACTGAGCATACCGAGGCCGCCTTGGCTGGCCACGATCCAATTTTCGCCCGTGGAGAGAGGCGCTAGCGCACTTTTCAGTTCATCGGGAGCGTTTCCGGAAAGGAAAAGTGTGCCGTTTCCCCTGAGGGTAAAGTCAAAATCACCTTTCGCGTTCGCGTTGGTTGCATCGCAATGTTCTTTCGACATTGTGCAGGAAAACGTGTACGTCAGGGAGCCGCTAGCCCCATGAAAGGCGTCCGTACCGTAAAGCACGGTTGCGGTCCCGGTCCTCCCATCGGGGTTGGACTTGAGGGTGGGAGAGCTGTCCTGGAAAACTACAAAATCCTGGGCCGCATCTTGAAAAAGGATTTCAATCGTTGTCGTAGTGGGTGAATCGGTGACGATGATGTACCTGAATGTGATTGATCCGTTCAGGGTGCCACCGGTGGTCACCAGGTAGCCGCCAGCGATAGTGGAATCGCTATCCGCCCGGCTGCCGTACCCCGTTCCGGCTCCTCCCATCTGGAAGGCAATGCTGTCCGATTGAGCCTTCGCGGCGAGTACCATGAGGCTGACGAAAGCGGGAATCACCAATAATCGCAGCATTCTTAGAGTGTGCGATAACAGCGTTCGCCGGTCAACAAAAAACTAATTGCAGGCCGCGGTATTGTCAACTAAAGTATTCGGAATGGCTTGCGCACCGAAAACAGGAAACCTTAAAAATTCGTCCCGCTGCCGTTACCATGTTCGCCTGACCGCGAAGGACAGTAATCTCAAGATCGGTGGTGAGCTGATCTCAACAGATGTCGCCGAGTTGCGGATTCCCTATTCGCTAGGATGCGTGGGCGACTCGAAAGAAGGAATCGCCTAATATGGTGCCCGGCGGGTCTTCTTAATACTCGAAAACCCCGGCTCTCTAATTACGTCGCACAACTTCTGAACATCACACGTCTGTCTGAATACAACTTCGTTCCGTCTTTTTTGAAAATTTTGCAACGCGGCCACCAGGGAAATGTCCTACCGTCGTAAAGCTCCACTATGTCGTATGGTCCGGAAACTGGATCTGCTTGAATCCGCACAGGAGCTGCGCAAGCCAGGCGGGTAGCATAATGAGCTAACGAGATGCCGAGAGTCCTGGATCCATTCCGGTTCGTGCTGATGGCCGTCTCCGGGTGGATGAATCAGCGCCAACTCCAGATTATTGGTTATCTCCGCGAGGAGAACCGGGTTCTTCGTGAACAACTCGGCGGGCGGCGAGTACGGCTGAACGATGACCAGCGCCGTCGATTAGCCGCAAAGGCCAAAGGGTTGGGACGGAAGCTTCTGGCGGAGGTCGCAACCATTGGCACGCCCGAGACCTCATGCCCGACAGCTAAGGACGCCTTACCTTTCTGGCATAGGCCTGAAGGGCATCGCGGATGAGTTCGGCCTGGCTGCGCCCCTGCGATTCGGCCATCTGGCGCAACGCCAGCACGATTTCGGAATCGAGGTAGAGTTCAACGCGCTTGTGAACGCCCTAAGACCGCTCATTTCTTGCGTCAGATCTTTTGCAGCCTTGGTTTCTTTTGCACGTACTGCAGCCAATTATTCAAGGACCGGACTCGGAGGGCGCAACCCAGCAGCCATTGGTCTTGAGGCGAGTCCTTCGGAAAGCGCCGCAAATCTACGTAGGCGCTTAGCTGGGGCACGGGATCCAGCGGAGCGGCGTTCGCACTAAGGACGCGCTCCATGATCGTGGCCCACGTGACCCCCTCCTTGGTGCGGCCAACCACGGACTTGGGCACGACGCCACGCATGGCGCGACGCACCAGATACTTTTTCTTGCACCAGGGCAAAGGGGGAACGGCGAGGAGAAAACGAAGCATGCGCAAGTCCAGGTAAGGGTGCCGTACTTCGACTTGAGCCCCGGTCCATGCCGCGTCGTGGTTATCAAACATCGACGGCCAGACTGGATCCAGAAAAGATGCGTACGCCACTGGACGCATGGGATGAACCGAGCTCGCTGCCGGCGGCGTTAGCCACTTAGTCTCCCACCGACGACGCAAGTCGTACTTCGATCCGAGAGTAGGGTTCAGCCATTCCGGAAACGTCCCTGGGAGCAGTTGCATGGAGGGCCCGAATTGCCCGGGTCGAATCGCCGCTGATTTCGAGGCGCTCCACTGCGCTTGTAGGACGGTTGCAAGCAAATCGCGCAAAACACGCCCGTAACGGCCCTGAGCCAGCAAATACGAAACATAATTTTGCCATTCGAATAGAAGGCAGTGGTCGGGGCCTTCGCCGTGCAGAAACATGCGGCTCAATGTAGCAGCTTGCCGGTAAAAGTTGCGAGTGGCGGCCAATTCCCAGGGATGCAGCGCCGGTTCCGGCGCGGGCAAAGGAGAAAGCTGCCAATTGCGATCGATGCTTGCGTCACCCCACTTGAAGAAATGGATTGGTATGGCAAGCGCCTTGGCTGCCAATCCGGCGCACTCCTTTTCTGCCGGATCTCCCGGGTCGTCCATGGTCAGAGCCGACAGGCTCAGGCTTCCAAGAGAGCGCGCTCGCAGCACACCGGCTGCGCCGGCCGCCAGGCTCGTTGAGTCCAGTCCCCCGCTCATGAAAATTCCCACCGCATTATTTCGGAGACGATCGCCAGTGCACTGTCGCAGTAATTCTTTAAAGCGATCGATGTAGTCTTCAGACCGGCGTAAGAACAGAGGCGGGTCGACTGGCATGGTCCAATAGCATCTCGATTGTTTGCCGGCGCGGGACCAAGTAGCGGTGTGCGCCGGTGGCAGACGCTGAATGTCAGCGAACATGCTGGTAGCCGGATCCTGGTTGTGCTGCAAGAGCAAGAAATCCGTTATGGCAAGATCGTTCAACTCATCGGATACTGCTGCATGTTGACGGAGGCATTCCAGCGTGCTGCTGAAGATTAACAGTGAACCTTTATGGGTGTAATAGAACGGCTTGACGCCCAGATGATCGCGACCGCAAAACAGACGTTTTCGCGGACCATCCCAGATCCCGAAGGCGAAGTCGCCCAGCAGGTGGTCGACACAGTTCTCTCCCCAGGCGAGATAGGCGCGCAAAAGGAGCTCGACATCGGCCGCAGCCCCGAGACCGTGCTGGGATTGATCTTCCAATTTGGCGATCAAGTCCGCGCGCGCATCCAAACGAGCGTCGGCGACAATCCAAATTGCTCCGTCCAGGCTGAAGGGCTGGTGCTCGGTTTCCGACTCTGCTGCGGTCTTCAGAAGCGTATGACCGAATCCAACCGGGCCATCCACCCAGATTTGTTGCGCATCCGGACCGCGAAAAGCCAGGAAGTTCGTCAAATCCTGCAGCGTGTTGCGTTCGATTGGACTTTGATCCAGGTGCAGAATGCCGACGATGCCGCTCATTGTTTCACTTCACAAATTGAGGGGACCGGCGCGGGCCCCACGGATTGTAATCATAAGCGAAGCGGATGCGCTCGTCCAAGGGCGGATGGTTATAGAACCACACCTTCGCGAAATAAGAGGGAGACGGTTCTGCCAGGTCAGCCTCGGCGAGAATCTTGAGCGACTCCACGGCGACCTCGGAAGGATTCGGAACGATGCCGTGCACTACTTCCAGTCCGTACTGATCGGCCTGGTGCTCCAAATGGCGGTCGAAGGCATTTTGCGCTGGCATGGTTGCAAAGGTAAGGAGAAACAAGAACAAAAGCAACACCGGTAATGAGGCCCAATCGTCCACACCACGGAGCCCCCACGCGTGGCCGAAACGCCGCACCGCCCAGCGCGTCCCATGGAAGCACACCCAAGCAACGAAGAACATCAGAGCCATGGAAAATAACAGGTCCTGGACAATATGCCGCAAGACGTAATGGCCCAGTTCGTGACCGAAAACGAGTAGAATCTGCGGCGGCGTCAGGCGCGCCACGGTGGTATCCCAGACCACCACACGCGCGGAGCCGCCCAGGCCAGTCATCACCGCGTTCAGGGACTTGACCTTCCGGCTGGCGCTCATCAGAAGAATTCGGTTCTCGGGGATGCGCTGGCCGGACCGCGCGATTACGCGTTCGATCTGCTTCACCAGGTCTGGTCGAGAATCCTCGAGCGGCGTGAACTTGTCAAACAGCGGATCGATTAGCAGCGGGCTCACGAAGGAGGAGTAGGCGATGACCGGCATCACCCCCAGCCAGCCCCAAAACCACCAACGCCGGGGACTGCGCCGAATGATCGAATACACCAACCAGGCCACGAACACTCCGCCCGTCGCGACTAAGACGTCGCCTTTAGTCTCGTCCCAGAACCACGAATCCCAGCCCTGGATCGATTGGCCGAAGTGTCGCTGGACCCAGTGGCCCGCCACAGTGACCGGCAGCATCAGCGCATCGAAGATGGCCAGGAGCGCAGGCACGAAAATGAGTGCTTGCAGGAAGGGATCGCGCCCTACAGATTCCGCCCAATGGCGCAGCCGCAGCGCGACCTGAAGACGCAGCAACAGGAGCAGAACAGCAATCGTGCAGCCGAAACGAGTGAAATATATTATGTAGCCGGCCTGGGCGTAAGCGATGGCTCGCGCGGCGCTCTGCGGCGGCGAGACGGAACTAGGGGTCTCTTTGGAGGCTGCCACAGGTTGAGACACAGTGTGCTTGGCCTCATCGGCGCCTGACGGTGTTCTGGCCGAAGGATGCGATTGACCGGCACCCAACGAATGGGCCCAGACCAGCAAGCTCAGCATCAAGAGCGGCCTCGAACGGATCAAGTACGCCTTAAAAACCTGAAACACGCTGGATAGCGGAGCCGAACCTGGGCTGGCCAATTGAAAACGCAACGCGATCCTCTCCTATCCAGGCTAAGTCCTGCCTGCAAACGTGACAAAAGACTACTAATACTAGTAGTACCATCGCGGTTTTAGCAATTGCACTTTGTGCTTCCCTAGTATAAGATTGGGTCCTCGACTTTCAGAAGGCGCGAACTCGGAGACGCAGGATTTATCTTCAAGCGCGCTCTTGGGGAGGAGTTATATGAGACGGAGAATAAGCCCGATCGTCATGGGGCTCTGCACTCTGTTACTTGGAGCAGCCGCGGGTCATGCCAAGTCCTTCAATGCGCTCGCAACAAAAGACTTCAACGCGCTTGGACAAACAGAGGTACCGGAGCTTCAGGGATTTGGAGGGGTGGCGCTGCTTACGATGGTGGGAGCTGTTGGGTACGGCGCACGGAAGATCTACCAGAAGATAGTTGGACGAGGCCGAGAGTAGCCGGAGGATGGAATTATGAGACGGAGAATAAGCCCGATCGTGATCGCGCTTTGCGCTGCCATAGTTGGAGCAAGCGTCGGCTTTTCCAAAGAGTTCAATGCACTTGGAGTTGGCGATAAATATTTCAACGCGCTTGGACAGACAGAAGTACCGGAGCTTCAGGGATTTGGAGGGGTTGCGCTCGTTACGGTGCTGGGAGCTGTTGGCTACGGCGCACGGAAGTTCTACCAGAAGATCACCCGACGCGGCCGATAGTTAGTTGGCGTCCCGCGCGCGAAACAAAAGCCCCGGACTTTGGTGAGAGGGTCCGGAGAGCGACGGCGCGCCTACGTGAAAAACAAATGAGAAAAAGCCCCGGGGAACTTTCGGGCCGGGGCTTTTGATTTACTGCGCACAACGAAATAGCTGTACGCTTATTTAATCCGGGCAACTTCCTACTCTCCCACACACTCGCGTTCGCGCTCATGTGCGCACCAATGCTGACCGCCGGACTTCCGCTGGCCGTATGGTCAAAATACCCAAAGCCGTTGAGAGCGTTGAACCTGCAATGATGGACAGTCTGTATGAAGAGAAACGAGTGGGCGCGACTGCTGGCGTACGTGACTGGGCTAGTAAACCAACAGCTGCTACTGCGGAACGAGTACCTGGCAGCGGAGAACCGCATTCTGCGAGCGCAGCTGCCCAAGCGACTGCGGCTGACCGATTCGCAGAGATGTACGCTGGCAGAAATCGGAAAACGGCTCGGCCGTAAGGCGCTGGAGCAAGTCGCGTGCGTGGTGAAACCGGACACGATTCTGGGGTGGTACCGACGACTGATTGCACAGAAGTTTGATGGTTCTAGCAGCCTGTGTCTAAAGTCGCAAA
>PMOK01000248.1:0-11947 GCA_003162425.1 Bryobacterales bacterium
CTGGAGGGTTTCCGGCATCGCAGCGAACCGGTGTTCTGCGTGCAGTATCATCCCGAGGCGGCGCCGGGTCCGCACGATTCGCATTACCTGTTTGACGACTTCATGCAAATGATCAAGGATTACGGCGGCAAATGACCGGACAGTTCAACCATGTGGTGGGGCGGACGCCCGCGTCCGCGCCGGACCCCCGGTCCGGCTCTGCCGAGTGGCCGACGTGGGCGTCGGCCGCGGACCAGGGGGTCCGCCCCGGGGTCCGCCCCACTTGGTATTCGTCCATCCCAGATAAAGTGTTTTCGATGGTGTGAACGCGCCATGCTGGGAGCGTGCGCTACAGCTCAGCCACAATCGCGGCTTGGACGCTACGCATCTGTTCCTCATCCCGATACTTCTGGCGCGGCCAGAAAAATCCGCGGAGTCCGTCTCCTTTTTTCCGGGGCACGATGTGCACGTGCAAGTGCGGGACGCTCTGGCTTACGCGATTGTTAATTGCAACGAAGGTCCCTTCCGCCCGCATGCCTCGCTCCACGGCGCTCGCCAACCGCTGCACGTTGCCGAAGAACAGACCAATCAGTTCCGCGGGCAGGTCGGTCAAAGTTTCATAGTGATCTTTAGGAATGAGCAGCACGTGACCCGGGAAAAGAGGGCGGTAATCCAGAAATGCTAGCGAGATGGAATCTTCAAACACAATAAAACTCTGCGTCGCGATCCCGCAGAATTTGCAGACAGCGTCCGAAGCCATTTAGCTTTGAATCAGCCCATCGCCCTGGCTGAGCGCGGCGATAATCTCCTCCGTTCGCCGTCCGGCTGTTTTCACGGCCGATTCCATGGAGAACCAATATGCTATGCCGCCCAGCACGGCTCCGAACAGCAGTACGCCAAAAAATGCCCATTCCGATCCAAAGGCGTAGCGCGCCAGATACGCAAGAGCGATCGGCGCTAGAGTCACCGGGAACAGCAGCATCAACATCGCCTGCATGCGCGCGCCCGGCGCAGTCCGGAACGACTTCACCGGATTCACTCCGCGCGGATTATATAAAGAGCTGAGGTTTCCAATTGCCAAAAGAAAAGTGGTGATCACCAGCGTCACCGAAATCGCTTCCAGAATGCGGAGCCCTGTGACCGGCAGGCGCAGCAACACGCAGACCAGCGCCACAGTGCTGATCTCCAGCAGGACAAAGAACGCGGCAGCCAGGTTCTTCCCTATCAGAACGGTCGAGATTCTCAACGGAACCAGGAAGTACACTTGGGCCGCGCTACGATCGAACCCGAACACGTTCCAGAACAGCGTGTCGCTCAAAAGCAGGAGTGCGTAGACGCTGACAAACGTCAGATAGTTGTCGCCCACCAGCGAGTGCGACCTTGCTCCGCGATCTCCAAACGCAATAGGAAACCAGATCAGTATCCCAAAAGAGAATCCCATCAGAAACACCAAGCGGAACCTGGGGGCGCGGCTCAGGAATCGCAGCTCTTTTTCGATCAAGGCCGCCAACGGATCGGGCAGTACAGCGTTCGGTAGCCGATAGAACCAGTCCAGGCGGCTGGCGGTGCGGCCGCGTGGCGCGTTTTTGGCGGCTGCCTCGCCGAAGTCGAACGTGAGCCCGCGCTCGAATTGCCAGCGGCCAAAGAAATACGCCATGGCAGTCCAGCTCATTACTACCGCGGCGTTGACCCACGAGAATTCTCCCTGGGCCAGGCGCGCCGCCGCGGTCCAGAGCCAGTAAGGGGACGCGTCGGAAGCGAACACCCGCCGGAGCTGTTTCTGGAAGCCTCCCAGCATCATTAATTGCGGCAGCGCCGCTGCCAGCACGAACGCGAGCGTGGTGATCTCCCGCACCCGCTTGCGCGCCAGCAGACGAACCAACAGGTCCCGTACGCCTGCCGAACAAAGCAAATTGAATGCCACGAAAAAGGCCAGCGTCCAGGGCGCCCAGAAAGGCACTTTCGGATTCAGCAGCAAGCCGATTCCCGCTCCTCCCAATAGCAGAAGCATTTCGATCCCCGTGGATATCCGCAACAGAACTTCCACGGTAAACAACTGCCGGTGCGGGATAGGATAGACCAACAGCTTTTTTATATCGAGCGCGGATCCGGTGGAAGCCATCAGGATAGGAATGAGCTGCCAATAGAGAAAGCACATCAGGAGAACGCTGGGGAAAATCCGGTGTACGAAGTAAACTTCATCCGGATTCGCCAGAAAGATCCCAGCCAGCACCGCGAGGAATCCGAAGCCCGCGTACCAGAAGGCCAGCAGCACGCCGGAGAAAATGAGCCCAGCCTGGTTTGATCGCGGGATGTAATTCCGCGCCGTGCGCCATTGCGCCCAAACGATAGCCCGCGCCTGATTCCACATTTACAGCCAGTCCAAACTCTCTGCCGGACGCTCGGCGCCAACCACGCGAACGAAAACGTCCTCCAAAGTTTCCGATCCCCTTCGAAGCTCCGCCATGGTACCCTTCAGCACCAGCTTGCCCTGGTGAATAATGGCAACCTGGTCGCACAGGCGTTCCACCACCTCCAGGACATGCGATGTCAGAAATACCGTGGCGCCATGCCGCACTTGTTCTAGGAGAATCTCCTTCATCAGCCTGGCGCCCACAGCGTCCACCCCCTCGAACGGTTCATCCAGCAGAAACAGCTCCGGCCGATGAATCAGGGCCGCCGCCATCGCAACGCGTTTGCGCATTCCCTTGGAATAATCTCCGATCAGTTTCCTCACATCGCCATCCAATTCAAAGAGCGTCAGCAGCTCCCTGGCCCGTTCGCGTGCCATGGACCGGGTCAAGCCGTACATCCGCCCCACGAACTCGGTGAATTCGAAGCCGGTCAAGTGATCGAACAACAGCGATTCATCCGGAACCAGCCCGATCTTGCCCTTCACCTCCAAGGAGTGCTCCGGCATCGGAAGCCCCAGCAACTCAATGCTGCCTGAGGTGGGCGGCGCAAGGCCCATCAGCATTCGGATGGTGGTAGTTTTTCCGGCGCCGTTGGGACCCAGAAAGCCGAAAAAGCTGCCTCGCGGGACTTCGAGATCGAGCCCATCCACAGCAGGTTTCGTGCCATACACTTTGTGGAGATTACGGACGGAAATTGCTGCAAACATGGGCCAGTCCCATGGTACAGGATGGGGGTACCTCATACTTTCTCACCGTTCGTCCGATAAAGAGACTGTGACCGGTTCCGCGGCTCCAACCAACGTTAACGTTAAGGACCAGGCGCTGCGTGCCTTGGCCCAGCTTCCACCCTTTTCGCCGATTCTCAATCGGTTGATTGCGAGCTTGGCACAAGAGGACGTCTCGTTCGCCAAAATCTCCGACTTGATCGAGAAGGACACGGCCTTGGCCGGCAATGTCTTGCGGTTGGTGAACTCAGCCTTATATGGATTGCGTGGAACAGTCAACTCCATCCGCCACGCGGTATCGCTGCTAGGCATCGCCAAGCTCCGCAACGCCACGCTCAGCATGTCGGTGGCGCGCATGTGGAGCCAGGTAAAGACACCGCCTGGATGGTCCATGGCACGCTTCAATCTGCATTCGGTCGGAGTGGCGATCCTGGCCGATTTGTTGGCCCAGGGGCAGGCTGTCGATTATGCCGAAGGGGCTTTCGCGGCTGGCCTGTTCCATGACCTCGGACTCTTACTGGTCGCACTCGGTTTGCCGGAGGAATACAAGCAGATCGCTTTGCTCCACCAGCAGTCCCCGAAATGGATCATCGAGTATGAACTGCAGGTGCTGGGGATGACGCACCTGGAACTGTCGGCCGAAGCCCTTGCCGTATGGAACTTGCCTGAGCCGATCCAGCGGGCCGTACGATTTACCGAAACTCCCGACATCGACCCCACCGTTGTCGGTCCGGACGAAATCCGGCTGAGCCGCGTCCTAAACGTCGCGGATCGGTACGTGAGAGGGACCGGAACATCGCTCAGCCTCTTCGAAGGAACGCGCGAAGATGGACAGCAGGCGCTCGAATCCCTGGGCCTGGGCGAACGCTTACCCGTCGTATTGAGCGAATTCGAAAGCGAGTTCTCCACCATCCAGTCCTATTTCTGAGAATCTAGAAAAAGCGTCTGCCCCACGTTGAAGTGCAAAGGTTTTCATCCCTGTGGGGCAGGCGCTTTCGCCTGCCAACCGCTTTTTCACAGCTTCTTACACTTACGTACTGGTCGACAATGCGCTGAGATCGAGGTAGCCCCAAGCGTAAGCGCGGGGACCGGAGCGTAGCCGGTAGTCGCTTGTTTCGAGAGCGTTACGGCCACCGAACCGATTAACCGAACAACCGATTAACCGAGCAACGCGCGCGCCGAGGCGCGCGCTCTGTAAAGCTTCGCAAAGATTTTACAACTGGGGTAACTCGCGAACCTTCGCCAGCGTTATCTACTCAAATCCCCGTTACGACGGCGGGCGCTCCACCCTATCACCCCAAAGAGCGCCCGCCTTTTCTATTTCAGTCCGCGGAGATTCCCTCAAACAGCGCCGTGCTCAGGTACCGCTCGCCGGAATCGGGCAAAATCACCACGATCGTTTTTCCGGCCATCTCTGGCTCTTGAGCGATGCGAGCCGCCGCTGCCGCGGCAGCCCCACAAGAGATCCCGGATAAAATGCCTTCCTCCCGCGCCAGCCGGCGTGCCATCTCGATGGATTCTTCGTTGGTTACCAGCTCGACACGGTCCACCATCCCCAGGTCCAGTGTGCCGGGAATGAAGCCCGCGCCAATGCCTTGAATCTTGTGCGGGCCGGGCTTCAAGGGCGCATGCTGCAGGGACTGCGAAATAACGGGACTCGCGACCGGTTCCACCGCCACGGATAGGATCCTCTTCTTCTGCACATTCTTGAGGTAGCGCGAGATGCCCGTGATGGTGCCCCCGGTGCCGACGCCCGCCACTAGTACATCCACCGCGCCTTCGGTGTCCTCCCAGATTTCAGGACCGGTGGTCTTGAAGTGGATCTCCGGATTCGCGGGATTCTGGAACTGCTGGAGCAGAATGTAACGTCCGGGGTCGGAAGCCACCATTTCTTCAGCCTTCGAGATAGAGCCCTGCATCCCCGCCGAGCCATCGGTGAGGATCAGGCTTGCGCCAAACGCGCGCAGGATCCGGCGCCGCTCAACCGAAAACGTCTCCGGCATAATCAGCGTGATGGGATAGCCACGCGCGGCCGCCACGAAGGCCAGCGCGATACCGGTGTTGCCGCTGGTGGGCTCGATCAATTCTTTACCCGGCCCCAAAACGCCGCGCTTCTCGGCGTCCCAGATCATGGCAGCACCGATGCGGTCTTTTACTGAATAAGCTGGATTCCGGCCTTCGATTTTGGCCAGTACAGTGGCGTGGGCGCCTGCCGTTACCCGATTGAGCTTCACCAGCGGGGTCCGTCCGATACTCAGTGAATTGTCTTGAAATTGCATCAAATCTCCCAGTTGGGCACGTATTTGGTCTGCCGCTCGCGCCAGTTGCGAACCAGTTCCGCGAAAGTGGTCTTATCCAGCACGTTCGAGATGGCCGATTCGGCGCGCCGCCAGGTTTCGGTGAACGGATCACCCGCGCCTGGCTTGCGAGCCGGCTTGTTGCTCTTAGCGCCTTCCACATAACGGATAACCTCGCCCACGGTAATCGCGTCCGGGGTGCGCGATAACAAGTAGCCGCCTTCGGCTCCGCGCCGTGACTCCACGAATCCACCCTGCTTCAATCCCGCCAGGATCAGCTCCAGGAACTTCTGCGGGATCTTCTGGCGCTGGGCAATATCGGCGATTTTGATGGGTTCGCCTGGCGGCTGGAGCGCAAGATCAAAAATGGCGTGGAGCGCGTAATCGCCTTTCACGGAGACGTTCATGCCGGAATATCCAATTCCCTCATGCCAACTAGAGATTGTACTCGCACTACAGTTGACTTTCAAACATTGCTTCGAATAACCTCAAGCGCATGCGTGTTGAAATACTGGCTTTCGCAGCGGCCGTCGCGCTTCCGGCGCTCGGCGAACTGAAGTCCGGTCCGCCGTTGCCGCATCACGTGGTATTGGATTGGGCGCAGCTGCCAAAGGGCTGGAATTTCGGAGAGTGCTCCGGCGTATCCATCGACAAAGACGACAATGTTTGGGTTTTTAATCGCGGCGCACATCCGGTAATCGAATTTGACAAGTCCGGCAAACTGCTGCAGGCCTGGACGGAAGTTCCGGTCACTGCCGCGCATGGGCTGCGGGTGGATCGGGACGGCAACATCTGGACCGTCGACGTGGCCGCGCATCGCGTCTTGAAATTCACCACGGCCGGGCATTTGTTGATGATGATCGGCCAGGTAGGCGGGAGCCCTGGAACGAACGATACCAAGGACGGATTCAACCGTCCCACCAATCTCGCGTTCGCCCCCAACGGCGATTTCTTTGTTTCCGACGGCTATGTGAATTCACGCGTGGTCCGATACAACAAGGACGGCGAGTACATCACGCAGTGGGGCCAGAAAGGAACAGGCGACGGGGAGTTCAACCTGGTCCACGACGTCACGCTGGATAGCCAAGGCCGCGTGTATGTGGCCGACCGGAACAACCAACGCGTGCAGATTTTTGACCAGAACGGAAAGTTCCTAGGAAAATGGACGGACGTGGGCGCGCCATGGGGTCTGGATTATGTGGCTAGAGAGAATGCTATTTACATGTGCGACGGGGTGAACAATCGAATCGTCAAGCTGAATCTGGACGGCCAGATTCTGGGCGTGCTGTCGTCCTATGGCAAGGTGCAGGGCAAGCTGGATTACCCGCATAGCATCGCCGTGGACAGCACGGGCGCGATCTATGTCGCGGAGATCAAGAATTGGCGGGTGCAGAAATTCGCGAAGTGATCAAAGATGTGGGGCCTTCTCAATCAAAGCGATCACCTGGCTCCATGGCATGGGGCCCTGATGCATGGCGAAGACCGTGTCCACCTTGAGATTCGCGCGCTCCACTGCGAGCGCTACCTCATGCATCAATTCGGGATCGTACAAACTCCCATCCTCGTTTAACGCGAGAGTGTCACTGGCATAGAGCAAGCGCGATTCCGGAAAGTAGACCATGTACTGCCGCTCGGTGGACGCGCCACGCAGCGGATAAAGCTCCATGCGATTCTCGCCGCCGCCAATCTCTTCCTTACCCGAAACAATTTTCCAGTTTGGACTTTTCGAATGCTCCGATTTTTCGAGCGCATCGGGATCTAATGCGTGCGGGGCGCTGATCATTCTGTCAAGCAGCGACCGGTTCAGATCGAGAATATAGACAGGGAGACCCTCGGCAACAGCAAACCGCACACCTCCGGTATGTGGCCACGAATCTGACGTCGACAGCACGGCCTTAACCGGCGCTCCGGGATAGCGCTTCCTGGCCTCCTCAATCACTCCTTGCGTGTACGGCTCAGAAATCGGCGCTTCCAGTATGACGATTCCATCCGGCTGCTTCACTGTGGTGGAGTTCCAAGCACCCGGGAACAAATCTACGCCGGGCGCTAGCGTGGTGGCCTTTTGGGCGCGAAACTGCCGGTTCCAACCGGGCGATGCCGCGCTTTGTTTGGCGACTTTTGCGTCCATGGCAAACGCCTTGGGGTCAATCGGAACGTTGAACTCGACATTGAGCGCCTGTGTGGAACTCCATACGGCGCCGTTCCGCTCCTCGACCAGGTTCGTCGGGAAAGCGATGCCTTGTGAAAACTTCCAATTGTCGAAATAAATGCGCTGCTCGACATCGCCCCAGAAATACCAGAAGTCGTGAAATTCCTGGGTTGTCTCGACGGCATCGGGCAGATGGTTGAACGGATTGAGCAGAACACGAACCGGAACCTTCCGCCAGGTAAAAGCCACCACCGCATGGGAACTGGAGCGCAAGGTCTCAGGCTTTTCGAAGTGCAAGTCCGGCGCATCGGACGCGGTGAGCAGAAGGCGCGCAGGGCCCAGCGCCAGCATCTCGCGGGCGCCATCCAGTGCGCTCAGGGAGCAAGGAGAATCTCCATCTTTCGAGCGGGTCACGCCGCCGTCGGGCCCACCACCACAACGGAATCGGAGTCCGACTGGTTATGGTCGGACTCAGGCCACGTGGTCTTCATTTCCATGAGCACTCCCTGATTGGCCAGGTCGAACGTCACCTGCCCGCGCTCATACGAAGTGATGAACGGCGCTTAGCGGTAGGATTGTTCCATCAGCAGCGTGTGCCCGATGATCTGCAGGCGCACGCTTTTCAGTTGCTCGAGACGTTCACGGCCACCCATCGCGTCCAGTGCCAGGCCCACGCAATGCTTGGCGGTTTCCTGGGGGCAACCTGGATTTCTTTGCGCAAGAGCGCTGCCGGCCATCCATAAGGCTGATAGACACAGCGAGATTTTTCGCATTCCTGTTTAGACGCGAGAACCGCGGAAGGGATAGATGCGACTTCTGCCATAATGATTTTTCCCGTTGGCATATATGAAAACCAAACTGATGTTCCTGTTTTGCGTGCTACCCCTGATCGGCGCGGAGCCGGCCGGATATAAATACTGGAGCGCCTCGGAGCTGAAGGCCTTCACAACCAAGCTGGCGCCCAAGGTCAACGCTCAGAAGTTCGCGAGCGAACGGCTGACCGACTATGGCAATCACTACACGATGGTGGCGCATCGGGAGGGCAACGGTGAGGCCGAATTTCACGAGACCGAGTCGGATCTGTTCGTGGTTACTTCTGGAACGGCAACATTGATCGTGGGCGGGACGATCCCGAACGGCAAGATCACCGCTCCGAACGAGATTCGCGGAACGTCCATTGAAGGAGGCACGCGGCAAAAGCTCTCCGTCGGCGACATCGTTCACATTCCGCCCAAGACAGCACACCAGCTGGTGCTGGAACCGGGAGCCGAGTTTACTTATTTCGTAATGAAAGTGAAAGAGTAAATCGGAATGATCGCCGGGTTGGCAGACGAAAGCGTCTGCCCCATAATTACGTGCAAGGGTTTGTACTACTAGACCTGAAAATCTTTGCAGCCTGCGACGATTTGTGGGGCGGACCCCCTGGTCCGCGGCCGACGCCCACGTCGGCCCGGTTTTGGTTGCCGCTATGCAGCGCTGTGGGGCAGGCGCTTTCGCCTGCCAACCGATTTTTTCAGAGATTCTCAGCGCTGGTGCAGAAGCTCGGCGTCGGACCGGCGGATGTAATTGGCGTCGATCTCGGCGGAGTCCCGGGCACGTCCGGCTTCTAATTCCGCCCACGCTATGCGGCCGATCGCAGCCGCCAGTGCACGCGGCGCCGTCACCACAGGAACATCCGCGTCGACGAAGCCACGAAACGGCGCAAAATCGATTGAAACAAATTCGAAGCCGTCTGTTGGCAACGTCTTGAGCCAGACCGGAAATTTCATCACCGCTTCTTCCACTACAGCTTCGAGCGCAGCGTTGTACACTGCGCCGTAAACTTCCCCGCGCCGCGCGTCCAGCACGGTTGCACGCAATGGCGCTACCCCGAAAAACGCTAAGACCCGCAAGTTCGAAATTGCAACCACAGGCTTCGAGACCGCCTCGGCCAGACCCTTCACCGCGGCCAAACCGATCCGAACTCCTGTGAACGAACCGGGACCGGCAGCCCCCGCAAAGCAATCCATCTGGTTCACCGAAACACCGTGCCTCGCCAGCAGCTTCTCGATTTGTGGAAACAGGATGTGGCCGAACCCGTCGGGAGAATGCAGCAGCACTTCCTCAACAACGCGGTCTCGATCTGTAAGCGCGATGCTCCCAAATTCGGAGGTCGTATCGATGGAGAGGATCACTTGGTGAGCTGGTACACTTTGTCCGCGGCGTAGGCTTTGCCATTCGCATTCAAAGCGGTCAGGTGAATGCTGAGTACGGCCGGGTAATTCGTCGCGATGCTGGGCGGAATCACGAAAGTGCCCGGCGCGCCCGTGCCCAGCACGCGGAAGCCTCGTTCGTCGGCGGCCACTTCGCCGGTCCAGAGGTACATCATCGACCGAGTGGCACGCGTTTCTCGCGTCAACTTCGCTGAAAAGCGGACAGGCTTGCCCGCCTGCAGCGTGTCGCCGGCGGGTTCCACGATGGCGTATGGCACCTTCTGCGTGTTTGTCTCGAGCTCCTGTACCGGCACGTCGCGCGAATCGAACTTGACGGACCTGAGCATCGATTCCTTGCGGCCTTCTCGCGCCACCAGCAGCACCCACGGATGGCTGGCGTCCGGAACCATGCCGGTGAAATGCTCACCCCTATATTTTTTCTGCTCGAGAAAATCACCCGTGGCCGGATTGAACCAATAGACGTCGTATCCATGCTTTTCCACTGACACTTCCACGGGAGCGCTGGAATGCTCGATATAGTTCACATATTCGATTTCCTCGAGCGCCACTGCGCGTCCGCCGTCAATGTCGAAATACGGTTCCAGTTCCCAGTGCCGCGTGTCAGCCATGAAATCGAACCAGTGGTGGCATAGAGCCGCGCCCTCGCCGCGAAACTCGGGGTATTCGCCGTCCATGGAAGAATTCCAAAGATGCTGCGCGTCGGTAATGCCGACGAATGGAACCTGATAGAGCTGATGTTCGACAGACCCCACCACATCGTCCATGGAGGCTTCGATGATGAAATCCATCCAGCCATCGGCCAGCAGCGGCGCGGAAGTTATTTTGGCGTTCGAGGAGCGCGGATGCTGGTATGGATCCAGCTTCTTGAGGTCGAGTCCAAGCTCTTTCAACACCGCGCGCCCATTGGCGTAGTCTTCGAACTCCTCCAGGCCTTGCCAGGTGACGTTGAAAGCTGCGTAGCGCGCCACGATGTATCGAATGAAGCGCTCTCGCGCCTGCCAATCGGGGAAAAGGCTAGTCACATAGGCTGGATCGGAGGCCAGGATCAGATCAATGGTGAGGCCGCGCTTGTGGATGGCAAGCATGCGGCGGTCCAGTTCATCGAAGTATTTCTTATTGGGTTGGTCCCCTCCAACATAAACCCACCCGCGGTCAGCGGCGGTTCCCAGGATGGAGCCGCGGAAGTGCGTGAATTTGTTTTCGACCGCTTCACTGAGCTTCTGTTCCAATTCCTTTGGCGTGTTGAAAGCGAAGCGGTCGTCAATGTAGCCCATCCATAAATGCGGCTGCTTGTTGTCGGTGGCCCAGTGGTGTACGTTGGCGGCCTTCACGTAACCGGGTGATTCGGATGCGGTGGCATTGAAGGCGCCTTCTTTGGCGTCGAACGCCGCGAGGTTGCTGGTAGTGCGGTAGCTCCATTGGCCGGCTTCGGTGGGCGTGAACCGCACCATCATCTTGCGGCCGCCATCCCAGTAAGCGGGCATCGCATAGGTGTGAAATCGCGGAGATTTGAACTCGGCCTGAAGCCGCACGTCCACATAAGGGTTGTGATGCGCGGCCAGATCCGCGGCGGATAATTCAAAAACGATTTCGCAGGGCGAATAGGCGGGCGTCCCGTCGCACGGGGATTGCGCGAAAACTGGTGCGGCGATTAGAAAGATGAGCGGCAGGCGCGCCAGCATTATTCTCATCGTAGCGCACGCACTCATGCGTGCCGCGTTCACACTCGTGTGAACGCACGGTTCTTTGTGTTCGCAGAGTGGGGCGGACCCCCTGGTCNNCGACAAATACCAGCAGCAAGCCGGCGTCGGCCGCGGACCAGGGGGTCGCCCCACTTTGCATTCGTCCATCCGAGACCAAGTGTTTTCGACGGTGCGAACACGGCGCCGAAGAGTGCGTGCGCTACATTGAAAGAGATGTCCTCGGCCGCCAAGGCGCTCACGGCGCGCCAATTTTTTTCCCGGCACGGGCTGCTGTCGAAATGGCACCCGCATTATGAGTTCCGGCCAGGCCAGCTCGAAATGGCGGAGGCCATCGAAGCGGCGCTTGCTGAGAAAAAGCACCTGCTAGTGGATGCCGGCACCGGCACCGGTAAAACACTAGCTTATCTCGCGCCCGCCATTCTTTCCGGCAAGCGCGTGGTGATCTCCACAGGCACCAAAAACCTTCA
>PMOK01000248.1:11963-37196 GCA_003162425.1 Bryobacterales bacterium
TTCGCCTGCCGCCAGAAGATCTACGACGCCGAAAAGCAGCCGATTTTGAACGGTCTTGAAGAGATCGCGGATTTCCAAATCATTCGCGAGTGGGAAAAGACCACCACCACGGGCGATCGCGCTGAGATCAAGACGCTGCCCGAATCCAGCTCGGCCTGGCAAAAGGTGGATGCCCGTCGCGACTTATGCAGCGGGCAAAAGTGCCAACAGTTCGAGCGCTGCTTTCTCACTCTGATGCACCAGCGAGCGCACGAGAGCGACATCATCATAGTCAACCACCACCTGTTCTTTGCGGACCTCGCGGTGAAAGACGACGATTATGGCGGCATCATCCCGGAATACGCCGCGGTGGTTTTCGACGAGGCCCACGAAATCGAAGATGTCGTGGGGAAGTACTTCGGCGCGGGTGTGAGCAACTATCAGTTTCAAGAATTGGTTCGCGATGTCGCCTCCGTATCCAGAGCCAAGCAATTTGGATCGGGTGAGCTGGACAGGATCCTTGAAACTCTGGATGATCGCGCCGAGCAGTTCTTCGCGCTCTTCGGCGAATCCGAGGGCCGCGTCGGTTTCAAGGGCCACGTGGCGTTCTTTGAGCGCCATCAGGCGAAATACGACGACGTTCTGATGGCCTTGGAACTGGTGGCCACGCAACTCCAACTGGTGAAGAACGCTCCGGAGGACGTGCTGCCGCTGCACCGGCGGGCGCTGGAGCTCAAGCTTGGGCTTGAATTCTGGAGCCGGGGTGACAACCGATCCTTCGTGTACTGGATTGAGCGTCGCGGACGGGGATGTTTTCTGCAAGCGACGCCGATCGATGTATCCAAGATTCTTGAAGAGAAGCTTTTCGATGCGCTCGACACCGTGATCCTCACCTCTGCCACGTTGGCTGTCGGCGGAACTTTCGAATTCACGGAAAACCGGCTGGGCATCCGGCACACGCGATCGCTGGTGGTCCCCAGCCACTTCGAATATCAGAAGCAGGCGCTGCTTTACGTGCCGCAACATATGCCGGACCCGCGCACGCCCGCATTCCCGAAGGCCGCCGCTGAGGAGGTCACTCGGATTTTGAAACACACGCGCGGCCGGGCGTTCGTGTTGTTCACCAGCTACCAGCAGATGCGCATGGTGTACGACCGCGTATCGCTCGAGATCGACTATCCGACGTTGTTGCAAGGCACCGGTCCACGCAGCGCGCTGCTGGACGAGTTTCGCCGCACGCCCCACTGCGTCCTGTTCGCCACCTCTTCGTTCTGGCAGGGCGTGGATGTGCAGGGCGATCAGCTGAGCTGCGTTATCATAGACAAGTTACCGTTCGCGGTTCCAAGCGACCCTGTTGTGGAAGCCAGAATCCAGCGCATCCGGGAAGACGGCGGCAATCCGTTTTACGATTATCAGATTCCCCAGGCGGCGCTGGCGTTGAAACAGGGATTCGGACGGCTGATCCGCAGCAAGACCGATCGGGGTGCGCTAGTCTTGTTGGACAATCGAATTACAAAGCAGCGATATGGGCAGGTGTTCTTCGACAGCCTGCCCAACTACAGCTTTACGACTCAGCTCAGCGACGTGGAGAAGTTTTTCGATGTTTGAGATTTCCGTGGAACAAACCTTCGCGGCCGGGCACGCGCTGCGCAACTACAAGGGCAAATGCGAGAACGTGCACGGCCACAACTACCGGGTCAGGGTGACTATTGAGGGCGAGCAACTGGATGCCGCAGGGCTGTTAGTGGACTTCGTAGATGTAAAACGTCTGATGGGCGGAGCCATTGAATACCTGGACCATCGCTTCATCAACGATCTCGAGCCGTTTGACAAAATCAACCCGTCGGCGGAGAACATCGCGAAATATTTTTATGACCGGTTGCACGCCGGGTTGAAGAACGAACTACCGGTGCGGATCGCAGAGATTCGGGTTTGGGAAACCGACACTAGCTCGGCCGTTTACCGCCCGTAGGCGTTACCGTCCAAAGTACTCGGAGTTCTTTGCGGCGAATTCCGACCACTTNNTCAATGCATTCCACCGGATCGATGTAGATCATGTTCAGCTCGGCAAACCCGGGTTCATCTTTCTTGGGATGGATGCAATCCACGGGGCAAGCGTCGATGCACGCTGCGTCTTTAGTGCCGATACAGGGTTCTGCAATAACGTAAGCCATTCCGACTCCAGAAGTCGTCGCCGGACGTGGCGGCGAGCAGGATTAATTTTCATTATAGCCTGACTCGCTCCCCAGTCTTGAACATCGGGTCGAAATGCTCAATTTGCGCGCCAGATGGCGAAATTTGAAGGCTATTGGGCCGTGCTATGCTTCCAGCAGATGGCCACCAAGACCCAGATCCGGGCGGAAGACTATCTGCGCATGACGTTTGAGCATGACGCCGAGTTCGTCCACGGTGAGATTGTGGAGCGCTGCATGCCGGATGAAGTTCATTCTGCGATTCAGTTCTTGATACTGTTACGGTTTGGGACTCTGATCCATTCCTATCCGCTGTATCCTCGCCCTGAGATACGGATGAAAGTTGCACTGAATGCGTACCGCATCGCAGATATAGCGGTCTTCGCAGGATCACACCCGCCATCCGTCCCAGAGACGCCTCCGCTGGTGGTCGTGGAGATCCTCTCGAAAGATGACCGCCACTCAGACCTGATGCAAAAGCTTGAGGAGTACCGCACGTGGGGTGTCCCTCACATCTGGGTCATCGATCCGTCGACGAAACGATTCTCGATGTACACCAAACTCGGGCTCCAGCACGTCTCGTCGCTCAGTCTTTCCGACTATTCGTTTCAACTGACTCCTGCTGAACTGTTCGCCAATCTTTGAAATGTCCACCAAGACCCAGATCCGGTCAGAAGATGTACCGCATCGCTGAGACCCCGTGAAAAAATCGGCGCGGGCACCGACTCCCTCACGGTCGCGGTTCGGTAACACTCCTTCCGAACCGCGAGCGTAAGCGACCGGTTGTTGTGATTTTTTCACGGGCTGGTATCGCCCTCACATCTGGTTCATCGATCCTTCGACGAAACGATTCTCAATGTACACCGAAGTTGGTTTGTAAAACGTATCTTGCCTCAGCCTCGCCGAGTATCCCATTCAACTAACGCCCGCGGAACTTTTCGCCGACCTCTAGCTCTGACACAATAGTTCTGATGATCCCCAAAGTTCGCAAGGCAGTCTTCCCCGCCGCGGGACTCGGCACCCGCTTCCTTCCCGCGACCAAAGCCCAGCCAAAAGAGATGCTGCCGCTGGTAGACAAGCCGCTCATCCAGTACGGTGTGGAGGAAGCCATCCATTCCGGTATCCAGAACATCATCATCGTCACCGGCCGGGGCAAGACCGCGATCGAGGATCATTTCGATGTGAGCTTTGAGCTGGAGCAAACGCTCGAAGCCAAGGGCAAGAAGGACCTGCTGGCGATTGTTCGCAGTGTTTCGGACATGATCGATGTCGCTTATGTCCGGCAAAAGGAAGCGCTCGGCTTGGGGCACGCGGTTCTGCGCTCGAAAGAACTAGTGGGCAATGAGCCATTCGCGGTGGTGCTTTCCGATGACGTGATCGATTCCGAGATCCCCTGCATCCGGCAGTTGTTGGACGTTTACGAATTCTACGGCGCGTCCGTCGTGGCGCTGATGGAAGTTCCGGGCGACGCCATCTCCGCCTATGGCGCCGTGGATGCCGAACCCGTATCGCACAACTCCGGCAAGGATCGCTTGTTCCGCATCCGGAACATGGTCGAAAAGCCGAAGCCGTCCGAAGCTCCGTCCAACTTGGCCATCATCGGCCGCTACGTGCTCACTCCCGACGTCTTTGCTTCTATCGAATCCATCGAACCGGGTAGCGGCGGCGAGCTCCAACTCACCGACGCCTTGAAGCATCTGTTGCACAACCGGCCGATCTACGGCTATCGCTTCGAAGGCACGCGCTATGATGCCGGCGACAAGCTCGGGTTCCTGAAGGCCACCGTGGAGTTCGCGCTCAAGCGTTATGACCTGGGTAGCGACTTCCGCGAGTATCTGAAGACATTGAAACTATGAGCCAACTGAAGAACAAAGTAGCCATCGTCACCGGCGCAAGCCGGGGGATCGGGAAGTCGACGGCGGAAGTTTTCGCGCGCGAAGGCGCCACGGTGGTGATCTGCGGCAGGAAGCAAAACACGCTCGATCAAGTGGCCGAGGAATTGAAGGGGCTGGCCGGCCGCATCGTGCCCGTGGCTTGCCATGTGGGGAAGCTGGAGGATTTGCAGCGGTTGGTGGAGAGCACCACGCGCGATTTCGGCAAAATCGACATCCTGGTGAACAACGCGGCTACCAATATCGCTCAGGGGCCCGGCATCGAGATGGACGACGGCCAGTTCGACAAGATGGTGGACGTGAATCTCAAAAGCACCTATCGTCTGATGCGTTTGGTAGCCCCCGGGATGTGCGATCGCGGATCGGGCTCCATCATCAACATCGCGTCCATTGCCGGCATGCGCCCGCAATACCATGGATTGCTGTACAGTATGACCAAAGCGGCTCTGATCATGATGACGCAATCGTATGCGCTGGAGCTTGGTCCCAAAGGCGTCCGCGTGAACGCGATCGCACCCGGCCTGGTGCAGACCGTGCTGAGCGAATACTACTGGAAAGACGAGACCAGGCTGCAGCAATTGATATCACACCAGCCTATCCGGCATCTGGGCCAGCCGCCGGAGATTGCCGACGTAGCGCTGATGTTGGCAAGCGACGGGTCTTCCTATCTCACCGGCCAGACCATCGTGGTGGATGGCGGCCGCTTGTTATCCTCAATGTAGATGCTGTTGAAACTGATTCCAGCAGGCTTACTAGCGGCCGCAGCCTGGGCCAACGTGATCAATGATGTTCGCGGAGCCGCTGCCCACAATAATTTTGCGCTGGGCGATTCTATCATTCAGAAATACCGTGCCAGTCAGGGCGTGACGCCGGAGATGATCTTGGCTTTGTCCTGGCTGGGGCGCGGCGCGCTCGGGGCGAAGCAGTTGGATAAGGCCGACGCGTACGCCAAGGAGACGCACCGGCTGGCGTTGGAGGAGCTGAAGAAGCGGCCTCTCGACGCCGAGAGCGATCTGCCCATCGCGCTGGGTGCTGCGATTGAGGTGGAGGCGCAGGTTCTGAACGAGCGCGGCGATCGCAGCGCGGCAGTCGCCTATCTGCGAACCGAACTGGCCAAGTATCAGCCCACGTCGATTCGCACGCGCATTCAGAAAAACATCAATCTGCTCAGCCTGGAAGGTAAGGCAGCGCCGGCGCTTGACGAGCGTGAGTTTCTGGGAGCTAAGCCCGCGCCGCTGGCGGCGCTGAAAGGCAAACCGGTGGTGCTGTTCTTCTGGGCGCACTGGTGCGGCGATTGCAAGCAGGAGGCACCGATCCTGGCCGAGATCGCCAAGGAATACGCCGCGAAGGGTCTGATCGTGGTCGCGCCCACACAACGCTACGGCTACGTCGCGCGTGGCGAGGCAGCTGCGCCCTCGGACGAGACCAAGTACATCGACGAGGTCCGCCGCAAGTTCTATTCCGACTTGCTCAATGTCACAGCGCCGATCAGCGAAGAGAATTTCAAAAACTATGGCGCCAGCACGACGCCCACAGTGGTGCTGATCGACCGGCAAGGGATCGTCCGGCTATATCATCCGGGCACGATGAGTCTGGAAGAACTCCGCGCAGCGCTGAACCGGTTAGGCTAGGCTTGTTCTATGGCCGACGGGATCACCCGGATCGCGGTGGAAGGCTTCAAGTCGATCAGCAAGAAGCAATCGATCGATATCGCCCCACTCACGATCCTGGCGGGCGCGAACAGTTCGGGCAAGTCGAGCATCATGCAGCCTCTGCTGATGCTGAAGCAGACGCTGGAATCCACCTTTGATCCGGGACCGTTGTGGATCGGCGGCCCAAATGTGAAGTTCACATCAACGGATCAGTTCCTTTCAAAGAACGGAAGCCAAGCTACCAATCTGACCATCGAAATTGCGACCAAGCACGAAGAGTTTTGCATAACGTTTCAGAAGGACGCGACGGGTATCCAGATAGTTAGACAGCGCACGGGCACAAAGGCCGGGAGCGTTACTTTGCGGCCGAACATGCGCCCCAAGGAAATCGCCGACCGACTCGGTCTGCCCAATGCTGACTGGCATGTCGCCCGCAACCGATTCTTTCTGCTCGTGAGGGGCGCCGGTGTGGCATCAGTTGAATTCACAGAACGGGACGAACCCCGTATACGCGGTGCGATTCACGTTCCGGGACTGCGGGGAAGTCCGTCACGGACCTATCCTGTCACTGCAGTCGGCACCAACTTTCCCGGAACCTTTGACTACTATGTCGCGAGCGTGATCGCGCATTGGCAATCCAAGCAAAGTAAAGACCTCGATGCGTTGAACGACGACCTGCGTCGGCTAGGCTTAGCCAACAGGGTATCGGCACACAGGCTGAACGAAGCGGAAATTGAACTGCAAGTAACGCTATCGGGCCGACTGGACGATATCGTAAGCATCGTCGATGTCGGATTCGGAGTGTCTCAGACTCTGCCGGTACTGACCGCACTTTTGGCTGCGAACGAGAGCGAACTCGTCTACCTCGAAGAGCCGGAGATCCATCTCCACCCACGCGCTCAGGTCAAGTTGGCCGACATTCTCGCCAATGCTGCCAAGCGCGGCGTAAGAGTAGTCGCAGAGACCCACAGCACGTTGCTGCTAACAGCAATCCAGACGCTCGTGGCGAAGGGTGAGCTAAAGCCAGAGCTTGTCAAGTTCCACTGGTTTCAGCGCGATCCGAAAACCGGCGTGACCAAGGTTACTAGTACGGACCTTGACGAAAACGGCGCGTTCAGCGACAGCGATTGGCCGGAAGATTTCGACAGTGTCATTCTGTCCGCAGACAACGCCTACCTCGACGCAGTCGCTGAGCGGAGCCACCGTTAGTGCCAAAAAAGGTCTCGCGGCGCCTGGTGATCGATACCTCCGTGGCGCGATCTGCAACGCTGGCAGAAAATCCAACCTCAATAGCTTGCCGACGATTCCTGGAGGTCGTGCTGAGTGTATGCCACAAGGTCGTCCTAAGTCGAGACACGGAGCAGGAATGGCAAAATGTAGCTCTGCTGATTCGTAGTACGGCGGATGAAGTCAGAATCCGATTCCTCAAGGACTGGATGCTTGCGATGCAGAGAAGGGGCAAGCTTCTCCGGCCGCTGGTTGAGCGCGACAAGCCTCTGCGCTCCAAGATCAATCGCCTTGGCCTTCCAGGCAATTCCCGGCAGGAGATCGAAGAGGATCTTCACCTTGTGGAGGCAGCCCTCGCGCACGATCGGATCGTCATTTCTCGGGACGATTCCGTTCACGAACTACTGCGGAGCATCACTGGCAACTGCGTCGAGATTCGAAAGGTGGTCTGGTGCAACCCGGTTACTCTCGCCGATGAGGTTCTGGAGTGGCTTAGCAAGGGAGCGCCAGTCGTCAAGGTGTGGCAATTGGGGTCCAAGCGCCAAATAAATCCTAACCCCTCCACCTCACCCCCACCCCCAGCGACTTCTTCGCGTACTCCAAACTCCGTTCCAGGTCCAGCCGCTGTTGCTCGCGCAAGGCGGCTGTGAATTCGGGCAGGGGTTCCGCGACGCCGTCCTCCACCACCATGAAGCCCGTGAATGGATGCCCACTCCTAGCCAGTGCGACGAACCTGGCGAACTCGGACGCTTTGGCCTTCGGAAATGCTTTCCAGAAATCCGGATCGAGGTACGGCAGCACCTGGGGCGGGCGACCAGTGATGATCTCAAGCTGCATCGCCGCCTTGGGGCACAATTCGCGATAGCGCTCCATGAACTTGTGGAAGTCGATCGATCCGTCGCCCAACGCCGTCCACTGCGCCGACGCCCCGCGTGGGTGCTCATACACCGCCGAATCCCTCACGTGCGAAGTCACCACGTAAGGCGCCAGCACTTCGAGCGACACCAGCGGATCTTCCACCACCCACATTGGATTGCCGGTATCCAGGCACGCGCCCACGGCGTCCTTGCCGCTTTCCTCAATGATGATCCGCACCTCATGGGCCTGCATGTCCCCGGCGTGATTCTCGAGCGCGATGCGCACTCCCAAATCCAGCGCCTCCGCACGCACCGAACGAAAGACCGCGATGGTGCTCTCCATCAGCGCCTCGATCGGATCCTTACCGCGCCGGTCCGCCGCACTACCCATGTAGCAGCGCATCGAAACCGCGCCCACAGCCTTGGCCACGCGCAGCCCGCGCAGGATATTCTCCGTGGGGTCGCCAGCCTTCTGGTTCCAACTCTTGGACAGAGGACAAATGCATCCCATGCCGCCGTCGATAACGATTCCCACCTTCGCGGCGTGGTCCTTCACTCGCGCGAGATATTCCGGCTCGAAGCTCTCGTAGTCTTCCAGGCCGGATAGCTGGATGGTGTCCAGCTTGAGGCCGGCCGCGTAATCGAGCAGCTGGATCGCTTTCCAATGGAAGGCTCGGATGGAATAGGAATCGAAGCCAAGACGGATTGGGGCCGTGGACACGTTACCTCCCGTGGATGCGGACCGCGCGGCTAACCCGGCTCCTGTTGCCTGAAGGAACGTTCGCCGCCGCATGCTGGCATCTTAGCGCACACAAGCGCCAGTTCAAAGTTCACAAGGGGTAGAACAGCACGAGCGGAGGAATCGCGGCACCAACAAAAATGGCCCCGATCGCTCGGGGCCGATTGCATGAACCCTAATTAAACTGCTAGCCCCTCTCGGGGCGCCCAAAACTACTTCTTCTTCTTGGGTGCTTTTTTCTTTGCTGGCTTAGCAGCTTTCTTTGTTGCGTTCTTCATCGAGTGATTCTCCCTAACATCAGATTTGCGATCTCAAGATCGCAGTGTGATTCATATATAAGGTTCTTTGAGCCGAAAGTCAAGAAAAAAATGCACATCGGACCCCGAGAGCCGGGTCGGGAGGGGCTCAAAAGGAGGGTGAAACCCCCAAAACCATTTCCCTGACGAATTGTTCGGGGCCTCAAAACACCAAACAGTGCCGATTTTGTTCTTGCCCGCGCCGCGCGTCCGCGTTACGATCGGACCAAATGGTCCCTCGCGTACGCTTTGCCGCTCTGGCGTTCCCGTTGGCGTGCGTCGTGTTTTCCAATTGCGCGAAGAAGCACCACATCACGGCAACACCCGCCGCTCCGGCGCCGGTCCGCTCGTCAGAATCCGGATTGGCGAGTTGGTACGGCCATCCCTATCACGGGCGCGCGGCCGCGAACGGCGAGATCTACGACATGGAGAAGTTGACCGCGGCTCATCGCACCCTCCCCTTCGGAACTTTCGTGCGCGTCACCAACCTTACTAATGGAAAGTCGGTGGACGTTCGCATCATCGACCGCGGACCGTTTGTGGCCGGCCGGATCATCGATCTCTCGCACGCCGCCGCGGAAGCGATCGAGATGATCGGCCCGGGTGTCGCGCAAGTTCGCGTCGACATCCTCTCGCTCCAGGCGGTAGCGCCGGCGGAGAATTGGTACGCGGTCCAGGCCGGCGCGTTTCAAGATAAGGATCGGGCGGAGGGGCTGCGCGGCTCGCTCGAACGCGAGTATGGATCAGCGCGACTTGTACTGCGTAGAGGGTATCCGGTGTTATGGCGCGTGCTGGTTGGAAAAGAACATACTGAGGACGCCGCCAATGCCCTGGCCGAACGAGTGCGGGCAGAAGTTGGATCCGGGTTCGTGGTCCGGCTGGACCAGCCGGCGTCCCCGCTTGCCGGGTCGCCCCTCTCAGGTTCCAAGCAATAACCATAAGGTCTTTGCCGCAGGCGCGATCTCAGGAGCTGCCTACCCGTACTAATGCCGTACCCCCAAATGAGGTGGCGCCTCACCCCAAATAACCCCTCAATCCGGTACGTTGGGGTGTTGCTGAAATCCTAAAGTACTCGTAGAGTTTATGTTGGTACCAAGCACTACACACCTATGAGGGCATATTTATCCCTGAGGAAATCGAATGCTTGCGCAAGTTGAACAATCAACACATGTTCTAGTGGGGCAGTCACCGCGGATAAAAAACGTCCTGCGAATGGTGGAAAAGCTGGGCCGTTGCCGTTGGCCAGTTTTGCTGCTGGGCGAAACCGGTACCGGCAAGGAAGTAGTGGCACGGTCCATCCATAACGTAAATCCAGTAGGGCCGTTCGTCACCATCGATTGCTCGTCAATGGTGGGTCCCTTGATGGAGAGTGAACTCTTTGGACACGTGAAGGGCTCATTCACCGGCGCCGTAGGTCAAAAAATCGGTTTGATCGAATCGGCCGACGGCGGGACGGCGTTCTTCGATGAAATTGGCGAACTGCCGCTCGATCTTCAAGCCAAGCTGCTCCGCGTCCTTCAGGAAAAGGAGTTCCGTCCGGTGGGATCGTTAATACACCGCCGTTCGGATTTCCGAGTCATTGCGGCAACCAATCGCGACCTGGCAAAGGAAGTGGAAAAGGGAACCTTTCGCAGGGACCTGTTCTACCGGTTGAACGTGGTGAACTTGCGAATAGCTCCGCTGCGCGATCGCAAGGAAGATATTCCCGCCTTGATCGCCCATTTTCTAGCGCGCCATGGCAGGAATCATACGCTCACGCAGGAAACGCTGGAAGCTATGATCTCCTACGACTGGCCCGGCAACGTGCGGGAGCTCGAGAACTGCATTCAGCATATGGTTGCGATCAACTCCGGGCCGCTGCTGCATGCGGCTGAGCTGCCTTCCATGCTGCAGAACCATCTGTTGATCAAGAAGACGCAATATATGACGGTGGCCGTGGGCGCTCACAACCTGGCGAAACCGCCCGCGGAGGCTTCCTCGCACCAACATCGCTATGTTCCGGAAGCTGGACGGCCGCCCATTCTTCCGCTCAACCAGATGGAGCGGAACGCGATCCTGGACGCACTCGAATACACCAAAGGTGATCGGGCCATTGCCGCCAATTTGCTGGGCATCGGCCGCACTACGCTGTACCGTAAGCTCAAGGAATATCAGCTCGCGGTGTAGGACAAGTCTCTGACTTGTCCAGACAAAACCTGATACAAAACTCGCGTGTCCGGCACTACAGTGCTGATGTCCACCTCACGACCACTACGAATATTGCTCGTAGAAGACGACCTGGAAAACGAGCACCTTTTGTCGGAAGTTCTCATTGAGATCGAAGGCAACCGCCAATGGTGCAATTGGCGAACTGCCAGCGTCCTGCACGTCGAACAACTCGCGGAAGCGCTCGATTGCTTGCGCGACAGTTGGTTTGACCTGGTGTTGCTGAACTTATCTCTGCCCGACAGCCCGGTTCTGTTGGATTCCTTCCGCAAGGTGAGCGAGTGCGCGCGCTCGGCTCCCATCGTGGTTCTAGCGGACGAGGAAGACCCGAATCTCGCCAACCTGCTGCTCCGCGAGGGAGCGCAGGATGTGTTGCTGAAATCGGAACTGGAGTCCGCGCCCCTGGCGCGATCGCTGCGATATGCAATCGAGCGCCAACACAGAGTCACGATGATGGGCCCCCTGCATTTTGAGGACGATCTCACCGGAGTGCTCACCCGCTCAGGCTTTCTCTCCCTGGGAGCGCACTACGTGCATTTCTCGCGGCTGAGCCGCGTACCCCTGCTTTTGGCGTCCATAGAAATCTCGGAGCTTCCGAAAGAAACGCTGGAGGACTGTGAAGCGCGCGACCTTCTGCTTCTGCGGGCCTCGGAAGAACTCCGTTGCGCTTTCGAGCCGCCCGCCCTAATTGGCCGGGTAGGCCGGACCCGTTTCGCGCTCATGACGGCGGGCTTGACGGAGACCACACTGGAAGCTCTGCTGAATCGGACCGCGTTGGCCATTGAGAACGCGGCCCGAGTGGATGGACGGCCTTCCGGTACGGTCCGTTTCTCGATTGCGCAGATCCACTCGGACGTCAACGTAGAGGGTAATCTGGAGGTCGACCTGGACGAGATGCTGGGCCAGGATGGAAATGAATTCGCGGAGAGCGCCCACACACGCGCCAAAACCGCTATGCTTGCAGATTGAAAATCGCCCTGGATGCCACCTATAGTTTGGGTCCGAATCTGTCGGGAGTGGGAGTGTACTCGCGGCAAATTCTGGACGGCCTCGCGATGGCGCATCCGGAAGCAAACTTCCTCTATTGCTACCGCCCGCATCGGTTTCTTCGGTCCTTCTCGGATGCCCTTCCGCGTAACAGCAGCCGGAGGCTCTTGTGGAAGAACTGGCCCCGGCGGCCTGATCTTTTTCATGGCCTGAACCAGCGCATCGACGCTTGTTACAGGCGCACCGTGTCCACTTTTCATGACCTGTTCGTTCTGAGCGGCGACTATTCAACGCCTGACTTCCGCGCCCGATTCGCCGCCCAGGCACGAGCCGCGGCCGAGCGCTCCCATCTGATCATCGCGGTCTCCCGCTTCACCGCCGGTCAGGTAGAGCAGCTTCTCAAAGTGGATCCAGCTCGAATCCGCGTAATTCCGCATGGGACGCGGCCCCTCCCGCCGGAGGCAAAGCCGGCGAACCGCGAGCAGATGATTCTTTTCGTCGGGGCCATCCAGCGACGCAAGAATGTCGTGCGGCTGGTGGAGGCGTTCGAAGGGGTCGCACCCGGCTGGAAGCTGGTATTGGCAGGTTCCTTTGGATTCGGCGCTGAGGAAGCGCTCGCGCGGATAGAGCGAAGCCCACGCAAGAACGATATACAGGTTCTGGGCTACGTGCCGGACCAGGCGTTGGAGGATCTCTACCGTCGGGCGTCCGTCTTTGCATTTCCGTCGCTCGATGAGGGCTTCGGAATGCCGCTACTGGACGCGATGGCGCGCGGCGTGCCGATCCTAACTTCGAATGTCTCCGCAATGCCGGAGGTGGCTGGCGATGCCGCGCTATTGGTAGACCCATCGGACGTTGCCTCCCTCACTGAGGGTCTACGAAAACTAACAACCGACGGCGCGCTACGGGCAGATCTGGTTCAGAAGGGTTTGAAACGAAGCGGGCAATTCAGTTGGGAAAAAGCAGTAGGGGAAACCTGGCACGTGTACCAGGAACTGCTCGACTAGCAACGGCGTCGCTAGCTTTTGGTATCGCTAACTCTTGTCTTCGTCGATCGCGATTTTAAGAGCCTTCAAGAACTTGTGATCCTGCGATGTCAGTTTGATCCTGCCCGTCGACTCGAATCGCCGCTTCGGAGGCGGCGCCGTATCGGGCTCTACTTCGGCCTCATCGGATTCGTACTCTCCGGATTCGTCCCGTTTGTTAAATCCAATGGTGGCTTCCAGGACTAGGAAAACATCGTATCCAGCCCGCTTGATCTCCCCGATGGCGGCCGCAATCCGATCCGAATCCGACAACGACTCGTTGATCGCATTACCAAGCTCTTGCATCAGATCTTTCAGTTTTTCTTCCAAGCTTCGCCCCTTTCTTCGCGGGCCACTCTCAGCATAACACTCTACCTTCTGGATGTTGTCAAGACGAGCACAGTTTCATCCATTTTGGAAGTGCCCCAAACCGGGCGTTTCGCTCCCCTTAAAATATAATATCGGCTCCAGCCCGGATTCTCGTTAGCGGCATCCTTCGTTACACTAGTACTGGAAGGTCTTCAGTAGTAACGCTAAGAACCTCATGTTTGCGAAGGCGAAGAAGTTAATGGTCCATGTCCTGCCGGGGATTGCACGGCCCATCCATATCCTTTGGAATCAAGTGATCGGCTTCTTCTTCCTCGTCTTGGCTGTGCTGCCGGTACCGGCGGCCATACGTAGCTTTGGTAAAGAGGGCAGCGGCGCGCATCTGGCCTTGACCATCCCGTTCGTACTAATCATGGGGTGGTTCGGAATATCGTCCTTCTGGCGTGCTCGCAAAATCTCTAAATCATGACCCACCCAGGCGAGCTCCCCGGCCAATACCCCTACACCAGAGGGATATATCCCGACATGTATCGCGGCCGGCTGTGGACCATGCGCCAGTACGCCGGATTCGGGACGGCCGAGGAAAGCAACCGGCGTTACCGCTATCTTCTTTCGCAGGGCATCACCGGACTTTCGGTTGCCTTCGATTTGCCCACGCAGATGGGGATGGATTCCGATCACAATTTGGCGGCCGGTGAAGTGGGCCGCGTGGGCGTGGCCATCTGCACTCTGGACGACATGCATCGTCTGTTTGACGGCATTCGCCTGGCGGATATCACCACGTCCATGACCATCAATTCGACGGCGGCGATTCTGTTGAGCTTTTATGTGCTGGTGGCGCGCAGCCAGGGCGCCAACCTGCGCAAGCTCTCGGGCACCGTGCAGAACGACATCCTCAAGGAATACATCGCGCGCGGAACCTATATCTACCCGCCGCGGCCGGCCATGAGGATCATCACCGATCTCTTCGCGTGGGCCGCGGGCGAGCTGCCGGAATGGAACACTATTTCCATCAGCGGCTATCACATTCGCGAAGCCGGCTCCACTGCGGCGCAGGAAGTGGCCTTCACTCTGGCGAACGCCATCGCCTACATCGAGGCGGCACTTCGGGCAGGTTTGCAGGTGGATGAATTTGCTCCACGCCTTTCCTTCTTCTTCAACGCGCACAACAATTTTCTAGAAGAAATCGCGAAGTATCGCGCCGCGCGGCGGCTGTACGCTTCCCTCATGCGCGATCGTTTCGGAGCACGTAATCCGCGCTCCCTGATGATGCGCTTTCACGTCCAGACCGCTGGATCCACTCTCACCGCGCAGCAGCCTGACGTGAACGTGGTGCGCGTTTCGATGCAGGCGCTGGCCGCCGTGCTGGGTGGGGCGCAATCGCTCCACACCAACGCCAAGGATGAAGCGCTGTCTCTGCCCACCGAGGAATCGGCGCATCTGGCGCTACGGACCCAGCAAATCATCGCGCATGAAAGCGGCGTCACGCATGTGGCAGATCCGATGGGGGGCAGTTATGCCATCGAACAGCTCACCGATGAGATTGAGCGCGAGGCCCGCCAATACATCGAGCGCATCGATGCCATGGGCGGAACACTGGCCGCGATAGAAAAGAATTACATCCAGAACGAGATCCAAAACGCCGCTTACCAATTCCAGCAGACAGTGGAATCCGGTGAAGCGGTGGTGGTTGGCGTGAACCGTTTCAAGCAGACCGAGGGCGATACACTGGCGCCGTTCCGCCTGGATCCCGAGTTGGAGAAACAGCAGATCGCGCGCGTGCGCGAAGTGCGGGCATCGCGCGACCGTGTAGTGTTCGAAGAACGGCTGCGGGCGCTCGAGCAAGCTGCCCGGTCGAACGATAATCTGATGCCGCACATCCTAGCCTGTGCGGAAGCTCATGCCACGGTCGGTGAAATCTCGGACCGCCTACGCGCGGTGTTCGGGGAATACCGCGAGTAGGGTAAGCCTCCGGCTTGCCCAATTGACAAGCCGGAGGCTTGTCCTACGCGGAAAAGATCCGCCTAAGCAGAATGATTCCCATCAGCAGACAAAAGGGCGCTGTGATCAAGCCTGGGAAATATCCGCGGCTCATTGCACTCAATATCAGATGGGACACGCCGTTCCCCACACCTCCGATAAGCGCGAGAAAAAGAACAACGAGGTAAGCTAACGGTACTCGCCGGTAGACACCCAATCCCGCCAACACGAATGCAGCCAGCCACAACATGTTGAACGTCACAAAGCGCGCATCGCTCCAATGGATGCCAAATAGTTCTGGGAACTGATGCTGAAAGCCGGTTACATATTCCTCGGTGAAATGCAGGCACTGCACGGCGATGGCTAGCAAATAGACGGGTAGAACCGCGGCGGCATCGTTCTTCCAGCGGGCTGTAATCCATACGCCGTAAGACACCACCAATCCGCCACTGAGGAAAATGATGGCCGGACCCATCCAGTGGGTTTGCGCGGCCAGTACGATCAACACCAGGAGAGCGCCGGCTATGCGGTCACGCAGTGGCACTCTTCGCACTTCCCGTTGGCCGCAGCTCGGTTCCTGTGCCGTTCGTGGCGAACTGAGTTACGATCTCGCGCACAGAGTCGCAAAACCTCTCGGCAGTAAACCAGCTTCTTCGCTCCGCTACCTGACTGCGCAGTTCATGCTCCAGGCCCGGGTTCTCGATAACACGCGCGATTCTTTCGCTGGCATCCTCCACGGAGTCGAAAGTTAACCTGCTGTCCCCTCCGACAATCTCCACTTGGCCGCCTGAATTATGCACGAACGTAATGCATCCAGCGCGCTGCAACTCGGCCGGCGCGATTCCAAAATGTTCCTCCGGCATGGTGTGAATCCCGTACCGGTGCTGCGACAACTCCGCTAACAATTGCGCCCGGCTCGCATCGCGAATCCAGCGGAACCACGGCCGGCTCGCCGCCATCACCTGCAGTCGGGCCTCGTAAGCGGGGACATCGCCATGCCCGATCAGCGTAAGCTCCAGGTTGTGCCCACGCCGGCGAATGGATTCCACGATCTCCACAGCCATTTCCCAGCGCTTGCCGGGATGGACTCGCCCCACTGCTGCCATCGCCAAGCGTCTCTGCTCGAATGGCAGCTCCACAAAATCTCCAGGAACCGGGGGATGGACGATTTGCGCGTCAGTCCCGTGCGCCTTCCTTATTTGACCTACTACAAACTGGGAGTTAGCCAGCATCAGGTTTCGTCTTAGGCCCGATGGGGTTGCGCGCGCGAGGGCCAGGCACGAGCGCCGGTACGTCCAAAGCAACCCGGGGATTCGATGAAACCAGCTCAGTTCGATCTCGGGGCGGGGCAGGTAGAACCACGGGTAATTGACGTATTGCACGCCGCGGCGATGGAAATCCATTTCGTTGGAGGTGCCGTAGATAACGTCGTAGCGCCCCTGACGGTCCAGGTCCTGTGCCCACCGCATACTCAGGCAGATCTCAAGTAATGCACCTTGGGTGGGCATGTATCGCATGATGCGCTGATAGCCTGGCGGTGCAATGTGCACCTGAAAATCGTCCTCGCGCAGGCTGGTAGCAAAGCTGTCATTCAAGGCTGCGTAGTCGAGCGGTTCCAGAGTTGCCAGAGAGATGTCAAAGTCTGAGCGCAAAGCTTCGAGCGTCCATGCGGCCATCAGGTTGCCGCCGCCTGTGCTTCTAAGCCTCGGATGGACGACAAGGACGCGTGGTTTGCGCACCGCCGCGCTACCATTCCTGAAACCGGGCATAAAGTCAGTATAAGTGCGCGGACGCGTTTCGGGACGAAGCTGAAATACACGGTAGTACTGGCCCGCTTATATATGCGGCAGCCGCGTGACGAAAAAGGGTAGGTTATGAGAGTGCAATATCGCCGAAAGACGGCCGGCAGATGAGGCCGTTCAAGGCCATCCGGCGACCGGAGTATCTCTTCAACCCGCGGCAAATCTGGCGCAGGTTGTGGAGGCACTCTCTGTACGAGGGAAACGCGATCCAACTAGCGTGGGGATTGCCCGTCGAGGTAGATCCTATCTCAGGCGTGGGCTTGGATATCATCAACATCGGAGTGTCTGACCGGGTGGTGGCCGAAGCGATTTGGCGGCTGTTGGATCCGGGCGAAACAGCCTTCGATATTGGGGCTAACATCGGACAGAACGCCTCGATCATGGCTCTGGTTGTTGGACCACGCGGGCGCGTTGTCGCGTTCGAGCCTGGGCCGACAGCCTGGAGCATACTCACCAGGAATGTCCAAAGCTGGGCGCCCTATGATCTTGCGCCCATAACCGTTGTTCGGCAGGGGCTCAGTTCCCAAATCGGCGAGGGATTGTTACATGAAGCGATCGATCTGGGAGGATTCTCGCTGGAGGATCAGCCCCCGGGCCCCCCGAGGATCGCGCCGCCAGGCGCTCGAGGAATAAAAGTCGAGTTGACGACGCTGGACGAATTCGTGTCGCAATCCTCCGGAATAGGCCTGATGAAAATAGATGTGGAGGGTCATGAACTGGCTGTGCTGGACGGGGCGGCACGAATTCTCGAACAACGGTTGGTGCGCGATATCATTTTCGAGGACTTTTATCCGCAGCCCAGTCCTGTGACCTTGCGCCTGCAGGCAGCTGGGTACGAGGTGTTTGCACTTTCTCCCGCGTGGCGCAGGCCGATTCTACTTCCTCTTCAGCTTTCGGATAAATCTCTCATCAACTTCCTTGCTACCCGCGATCCCGATCGGGCTCGTGCGCGGTTCGAAGCCGACGGCTGGAGGTGCCTGAGGCTCCGTGCCCGGCGCAAACCGGACTTGTAGCTCATCCGATTTGATTGGTGGGGCGGACCCCCTGGTCCGCGCGGGTCCCCCTGGACCCGCTACCTCAAGCATCGATGAACACCAGCAACAGGCCGACGTGGGCGTCGGCCGCGGACCAGGGGGGTCCGCCACTTTGCATTCGTCCATAGCGGGTTCATTTGGCCGCGGCCCTCTGAAGCCGGTCGTGGATCCCGGCCCACTCTGGAGCAAGCGGTGGCTTCTCCACTGCGATCCAGTCCCATCCCTGGGCGTCGGCCTGATGGAGCTTCTCATACAACACGGCGGCGTACGCGCGTGGCTGGCCGGGCATCTGGATCATGCATGCAGCATGCACGCTCTGGCTGATCCACAAATACGCGCCGCGCCCGGCCGATGGAAGTTGGCTATCATCCACTAGGACGAGCCGCGTCCGCGGGCTGTAATGGCGCTGATGCATGCCAGGGGAAGGATGCGCGCCTGTGCCCAACGCTCGCGCGACATCTACGGCGCCGATTACTTCTTCGATCTCGGACTTGGTCAGCATGCCCGGTCTCAACAATAAAGCGTCGGGACCGGCGAGCGAAAGCACTGTGGATTCGATGCCAACCGTGGTGCGGCCGCCGTCCAGCACCATGGCCACGCGATCGCCCATGCTCTCGCGCACGTGCTCGGCGGTGGTGGGCGATAGTTCGGTGAAGCGATTCGCGCTGGGCGCGGCGATGGGAACACCCGCTTCGCGAATCAAAGCGAGTGCGATGTTGTTGGCGGGCATCCGGATGCCTACCGTGTCCAAACCGGCCGTAACAAGATCTGGAATATGCGGCTGTTTCGGCAATACCAACGTCAAGGGACCTGGCCAGAAACGCCGCGCCAATAGATCAGCTTTGATCGGCCACTCACGCACCAGGCTACGCGCCATCTCGATGGAATCCACGTGGACGATCAGCGGACTTTCCGCCGGCCTGCCCTTGGCGATATAGATCTTCGCCACAGCCTCGGCATCCAGCGCGTTGGCGCCGAGTCCATAGACTGTTTCGGTGGGAAAAGCCACCAGCTCTCCGGCGCGGATCAGCGCAGCGGCGCGGCTAATATCGGAAGCCTCAATCAGGCAGATCCTCTTTTCCGTCTTTACCATCGCCGGCGATTTTGCCGGTGTGCTTAAACACCAGGAACGCATGCGTGAGCTTGTCCAAATCGCCATCTAGTACGCGGTCCACGTCGCCGATCGAAAGCTTGGTTCGATGATCCTTGATCATCCGATAGGGAGCCAAGACGTAGCTGCGGATCTGGCTGCCAAAATTGATGTCGAGTTTGGTATCTTCCAGCTTTTTGTCAGCCGCGCGCTTCTTGTCCATCTCAAATTCGTAGAGCCGGGCGCGCATCTGTTTCAGCGCACTGGCGCGGTTCTTGTGTTGAGACCGCTCGTTCTGGCACTGCACTACCAATCCCGTCGGGATGTGCGTCATGCGTACCGCGGATTCCGTACGGTTCACGTGCTGGCCGCCGGCGCCGCTGGCTCGGAACACATCCACGCGCAGATCCTCCGGCTTGATGTCGATGTTGATATCGTCTTCGATCTGGGGATAGGCAAAAACCGACGCAAAGGAGGTGTGCCGGCGCGCGTTTGCATCGAAGGGCGAAATTCGCACCAGCCGGTGCACGCCGATTTCGGACTGCAACAAGCCGTACGCGTTTTCGCCGTTGATCTCAACCGTGGCGGATTTTATACCGGCGCCTTCGCCTTCCAGCCGATCGGTAACTACAGCCTGGAAGCCGTGCCGCTCAGCCCAGCGCAGATACATGCGCAGCAGCATCTCGGCCCAATCCTGGCTCTCGGTGCCGCCCGCGCCGGGATGGATGATCAGAATGGCATATTTCGAGTCGTTCCGGCCGGACAGCAGCATGCCGGTTTCGAGAACCTCCAGACGCTCGGAGAACTGCTTCAACTCGCGCTCCAGTTCGCCCGTCACGTCTTCGCCTTCGCGCGCCAGTTCGAACAGCGTGTCCAGATCGGAAGTTATTCGGGAAACTTCCGCCTCTTCGGCGAGTCCTTGCTCCAGCCGCTTACGATCCTGCATAATCTTCTGGGACTTTTCGGGCTGATTCCAGAAGTCGGGATCGGAGATCTGTTGTTCGGTTTTGGCTAGCTGGGATTTCTTACCGGGAGCGTCAAAGATAGCTCCGCACAGCGTCGGCCTGCTGGCGGAGCGAAACGTACTCTCTTTCAAGTTCTTCGAGGGTCATGAAGCTTCATATTAGCAAGCGACCGCTTGCTCACGCGTGGCGCGCGTGCACCGGCTCCGTTGAAGACGCCGGTCCAAAATTGTTGATTCCAGGTGACCGCCTGTACCGACCTATCCCCTTGCTGACGCGCGGGGCTGCAATTCAGCGTCTTCATCACCTTTGGTGGGCCAGGAGGCCCCATGTGAACTCCCTTACGGTCGCGGGTAAGTCAGTGCCAGTGCCATCGCTGCCCAGGCGGTTCCGGCGCTTGAAATCCATTGGTCGTGACCGTGCGGAAATCCACTTTCGAAATAGGGTTGGAACTTGACCGCGCGGCTGATCACATGCCAGGACCCGTCTTCGAATTGCGTATCCAGCAGATACTTGACGCCTCGCCGGTAGGCTGCGCTGGACGCAGAAAGGCCTGCGGCTTCGTGCAACGCGTACAACGCCTGGCCGGTGGCGTAAGCGTCGCTCGGGAAACCCGCGCGCTGGGCCCAGCCACCGTCGGGTTGTTGTTGCGCGAGCAACTGCTCTGCTCGCACGCGCAATGCAGATTTATCCGCGTCGGCCCAGGCCAGGCCGAGCAACTGCATTACGCGTTCCTCGTTTTGCTTTGGTTCGACGCCCATCAACCACGCCCGAGCGCGTTCGATCCGCTGCGCTATTTCCTTGCGGCGGCCCGGAAGCGCGTATTGCTGAATGGCTCGGATCGCATAAGCGGTATCTGAAACCGGAGAATATTGGAGCGGGGGCCGGCGATCTACACCTTGCCAGGACCCGTCCTCGCGCTGCGCAGCCATTAAACTGTGGACGTCGGCGTCGGTCAAGGCATCCGCTGGATACTTCTGGGCCGCGAGGCCTACCAGAAACAAGCTGTCGAGCATGGGGTAGCCGCCTTTGTTGCGCCCCACCAGCGTCGGCTCACGATCGGAGAGCCGGCGCGCCACCGTTATCCTGATTTGCTCCGTGGCTGCTTTTTCATCCACTCGAAAACCTCGTTCGCGCGCGATTCCAACCAGCATTCCCGTCAGCATGTGGTGGTGACAGCCGACACAGCCGGTTTTTTCGAAGAACTTCGGCGAAGACGACTGCAGCAGAGCGGCACTTTTCTCCACGGCTTCCCTGATTTCGAAATGAGCATGTGCCGATTCGGGCGAAGGATCAGACAGTCGTGCGCCCTGAACGCCGGCATTCTCGAGGAGGCGCACGATCGGCGTTGAACCCCACTTACGCGCCCAATCCAAAGCCGTCAAGCCATTTTCGTCGTGATGATTAATGTCCGTTGTAATCTTGAGCAGCATTTGCACGGTTTCAGGATTCTGATCCTCCGAGGTCACGGCCAACATTAGCGGCGTAAACCCGCGCATGTCGACTGCATTCGCACCCGCGTTGGCGTTCAGCAAGAGCTTCACGGTCTCGGGGTCGTTGCGCGGTGCAGCCCAAAGCAATGCGCTGGTCAGGCCCACTTCTTGCTGTCCGGATTGCGCTGGAACCCGGATCGCTGAGCGCTGGTTCACATCCGCGCCGGCCTTCAGGAGCGCTTGCACACTGGCTGGGCGATTCAATTTGGAAGCCCACATCAACGCCGTCTCAGTGAGGCGCAAATGCTTCTCGTTGGGATCAGCTCCGCGCAGGAGCAACTCCTCGACAATCTGGCTGTCGCCGCGGGCGCAAGCCAGCCACAGAGCACCGACGCCGTCTTTGTCGACTGCTTTCACGTCGGCGCCTTTTCCCAGAAGCAGCAACACAGTTGGACGATTGCCCGGCGATGCAGCCGCGACCGATAGCGCAGTGTAACCGTAATTCGATCGCGCATTAACGGTTGCGCCATGCGCAATAAGAGTGCGAACCTTCCCGAGGTCGCTAGCGGCCCACATCAGGGCATTGATGCCGAGATCGTTCGATGTATTGGGATCAGCGCCTTTGTCCAGCAGGAGGTTGACGCACTCAAGATCGCCGTAGATTGCGGCGTACATCAACGCACTCGCGCCCTTGGCGTCCCTGGCATTGACGTCCGCGCCATGGGCCAGCAACGTTTTCACCGCAGCGAGATCGCCCTTGCGAATCCCGGCAAGCAGTTCATCTCCCGGGTTCTCCGCGGCGGCCACGCCGCACACCACCAATAACAGCAGAAATCGCAATCTATGCATTTAGTTCGAGCACCTTGCCTTCGATACCGACGTTCCACCCGACCGTCCGGCCGATAGTGTCCTCGCGACCCGCCGCTTCGTGAATATGGCCGCAGTAGAAATAAGCCGGCTGGTGCCGATCGATGAAGTCGCGCACAGCCGTGCTGCCAAAGTGCTGGCCCTCGCCCACGCGATCGAGCTTGGTGTCCTTCGGCGGTGCGTGGCAGATCAGAATCAGCGGGTCGAGCCCTGAGAATTTTTCGAGCCGCGCGGCCAACTCCTGTTCGGTGTATTCGCCCGGCGTATCGAATGGCGTGGGATTCGAGTAGCCGAGCCCGGCCACGGTGTAGCCCGCAAGTTGTATTGTCTGCCCATGGAAATTGTGAAAGCCGCACTGCTCGCACAGTCGCGCAATGTCGGCTTCCGATTCGTGATTTCCTGGGATCACGTACATGCGCTCAGCCCGTTTCTGCAGCACCGGCGCAAGCCGCTCCAGCCCGCGCCCCCAGGTTGCCAGGTCACCGGCGGCGAAGTAATAATCCGCGTCGATGTCCATCAGGCGTTCCAGCGCGGACTTTTTTCCGTGGATGTCGGAAAAGACAAGCAGCCTCATACGTCAGAGCGTAGCAGGATTGATTTGTTTCGCGCGTCCCCTTGCTCGGAAGGTGTGAAAGAATCGGTTGGCAGGCGAAAGCGCCAGCCCCACTCAACGACCGGTCGCTAGTGGGCTGTCCGCTCGGAATCGTTACTGCCGTGCATCGCCAGGAGTGGCGACGCGGCACGCAAATGTGCGTGCGCTACGCACGTGGTATTTCGCCGGGAGCCCACTAGGCAGCGGAGCGATGTTTACCGGATGGTTGATCGAGCGCTTTTTTCAGCCGCTGGCATTTTTGTTTCGAAATCTGGGCGAATTCGGCCAGAAGTCCGCATTCGGGCTTGGGCAAGACCCGCGTGGCGGCTTTTAGATAGCTCGACAGGAGGCGGTGTTCGGCGACTGCATCCTTATACTCGCGGAGCACACGCGGCTTCCGCACAGGATTGGCGACCTTCAAAGTTCGCACTATGCTTGTTAGATCCGTCCTGGGTAATAGTGTTACAAGTGACTTAAAAATCTCCGTTGGCTTGGATCTCTATGAATCTAAATAGCCAACAAGCGATATTTATATTAAGTCGCAGAGTTATTACACGAATTAATCACTCCCGGCGTAGCGCCACTATTGGATCCACCTTCGTCGCTCGCCGCGCCAGGATGAAGCTGGCGAGCATGGCTACGCCGACGAGAAGCAGCGAAACCGCCGCGAAGGTTGGCAAGTCCGTGGGCGCTCACACCGAACAGCAGGCTCGAGAGCAAACGTGTCAGCCCGAACGAAGCCGACAAACCGATCACGGTTCCGGTTAGGATCAGCAGCAAGCTCTGACGGACTACCAACGCCAGCACGAAACCTTTTTACGCTTTTCCCGAGGCGGCCTGGTTTGGTTCCCACAGCACTTCGGGTATCCCGGCCACGTGATTCGCCCACCGGCTCCAGACGAAGAACGCATCGCTCAGGCGGTTCAGATATTGAATGGTCTCCGGTGGAATCTCTTCTTCGCGCGCCAGACTTACAGCGATCCGTTCAGCGCGGCGGCAGATGGTCCGACAGGCATGCAGTTCCGTGTTCAGGCGAGATCCTCCGGGCAGGACGAAAGATCGCAGCGGGGGTAAGTCGGCGTTCATGCGGTCGATCTCTTTTTCGAGCTGCGAAATTTCCGCGGAGGTAATGCGGGCCTGCTTTGGGTGCACATCTTGCGGCTGGGTGGCTAGGATGGAGCCGAGATTAAACAGCTCGTGCTGGATGCGGCGCAAAATCGCGGCCAGTTCGGGAACCGAATCGCTGGCGGAGACGCCGGCCATCCCGACGAAAGCGTTGAGCTCATCGACGGTCCCGTAGCACTCAATCCGGAGTGAGTCCTTCGCGACGCGCTGCCCGCCGGCGAGGCCGGTCTGGCCTTGATCGCCGGTCTTGGTGTAGATGCGATTCAGCGCGATGCGCGGCGCGTCAAATTTGGATTCGGCCATGAAAAAATCCTGCTTCTATTGTCATTCATCTTGCGGAATCGGGGATAACGGTAGCCAGGCTTCAGCAGGCGGCGTCGACGCTTTTGAGGATTCGCGCGTTGCGCGGGGTTCGGAATCCGAGGAGGGTGAAATTTTCGACCTTCCAGGCCTGGTTCAGGCGCATGGTGCGCTGGGCGAACGCTTCAATTTCGGTTCTTGAAAAAACGAAGCCATCCTCGGCGGGGTCGTAAGGAAGCCCTTTGTGTTTATGTAATTCGAGGACGGAGGCGGCGTCGCGAAGGTCGCGCCGCTGGCGCTCAAGGCGCTCGGCCTGGAGGTCGCGGAGTTGGATGAGGGTCTTTTGGAACTGGCGGGAGAGGCGCTGGCCGTGGAGGCCGAGCGAGGCTAGGAGGCGGTGGGCGTCGACGATGTCGAAAGCGGGGGGCTCGGGGCCAGGGGCTGGGGACTGGGCGCGAGAGAGGACGTCGGCTTCGAGAAGCGGGATGCGGTTGAGGCGCCACGAGGTGTCGGCTAGTTCGTGGACTAGCTGGATTTCGGTGGGAGTCGCTGGACTGTGTTCATCGAGGAACTGGCGGTGGTGTTGCTCGTAAGCGGCCGGGTCTTCGGAGGGGAGGACGGCGGTGCGGGCCGTTAGTCCATGAGTGAGAGCGTTGAGCGCCGAACGCTG
>PMOK01000346.1 GCA_003162425.1 Bryobacterales bacterium
GCCGCCAAACGGCTGTTTCGCAACGCGCTGAGCGATCTATCTCATCCTCAACCCCGCGTCATCAACCCGGATCTGGCGCCGATCTACGGGTCGGCCATCGCAGACATTGGCAACTTTGCTCAAACTTCCACACCTTGAAAACGCCGCCAAGAACGCGCGCTTTTTCACGTGCGAAATTTTGGGAAAATCAGCGCTGCCGATCATGGTCACTCTTAGCTTCGATCATGCGGCAAGTATGAGGGTCCCACGAGTGCCATTTCGATCGGTTTCGTCGATCCCCGAGAGAAGCTGGGCGAGTTGCTATGGCCTGAGCGGTTCGGGACGCCCCAAGTCGAAGAGTTGAAGATCAGTCTCGGCAGTTATGGCACCGCGGGCCAGTTGCAGCAGCGTCCGTCGCCCGCGGGTGGTGGAATTTTCAAGCGGCACTGGTTCCGATACTGGCAGCCCCGAGGTGCGAACCTGCCTCCAATCGTCGTTCGGTTGCAAGATGGCACGCTGCGGTCGATCGAAGCGATTGAAGCGCCGCATCGGGTTGATGAACAGATTCAATCGTGGGATTGCTCTTTCAACCGAGTTGATCGACATCATCGTCGATGGCGGGGAGTCCGCGAAGAGCCAAATTGAAAATGGATCGCTGCAGATTTAGTTTGCTGTTTCGCCGGTTGGGTAAAACGCGCCATCGATTCCTGACGCCGCTTACGGTCTGGCAGCCCGATAGTAGCGGTTTGCCGTGGAGCGCGTAAGAAAAAAAGTCAGGATTGCGAAAAACACAACGTGAATGGCCAACTGCGAAAGCGAATTGAAGGCGCTCAGGATCACGTGAGCGCCGATCCAGGCCAGCGCAAGCCAGCGCGCCCAGTTGTGGCCTCGGAGCATATACACGCCACTTACAACCGCCAGAAGACGAATGAGCTCAATCCATACGATTTCATATTGAAACGGCTGCCGGCTGAACTCAGTGGAATGATAAACGAAGCCAATCGCTCCAACCGCTATGTACACCCAACCGATGATTGTCACGGAGAGAGGACGGGTGTTCTTGACCGCTTCTTCGATACTGGGCATCGTCCGCTAATCTACTACGAAATTTCGTTCCCAGGGTGTGGGGCAGCGGCCCGCCCGCGAAGACGGGCCGCCATCCGGCTTAGTAAGGGTACGGAGCGGCGCAACCTGGATAGAAGTGCCAGACTTCGTATTGGTCGTAGAATCCTGCGGGACTGCAGACCGGCGCGGCGTATCCATACGACGGATATACGCCGATGCCGAATCCAAACCCTGGGCCATATCCCCGGCCGCCGTAATACCCGCGACCACCGTAATAGGCGCCCTCATAGACATTCCCGCGATTGAAGTTTCCTCTGAAGTTCTCACGTGGCGCAGAGAAGGAACGTCCACCGAAGTTCCCACGGCTTGGTGCGGCATAGGGGTGTCCACTGCTAAATCCTCCCGCATGGGCGCCGCTGAATCCGCCGCCGCGAAATCGTGGGGTTCCATGCCGCAGGAGCGAGGATTGTGACACAGCAAATAGCCAAGCAGACCGAACAATAAACAAGCGCGAAGCCGGCTCCATTCGACCGATCGACAATCTTCCTCCGCGAACGTCCGTTGCACCAGTCTCGATCTGCGGAGCCTGTTTACTACAGGGTGGCCCTGTTCATTCGGGTCCCCGGACGAATCGGCAGTTCCGCGCGCCAGTTAACACGCCGCCGCACCCGACTGCCTGTGTTCTTGGCACCGAACATGCGGACGATAATGCTGGGCAACTCCTCTGGAATCAGCGCATCGAGAATTTTGCGACACGAATGCTATGGCTCGCACGCGTTTCAACTCCGGTTGTCCGCCTGTTAACTGGCCGGTGGACCGAGCCTATCCGTTTGGGGACCCGAACGAACAGGCCCACCCTGTCGTTAACAGGCCACCAATGGCGCAGATCACCAACAAGAATTTGTCGCAAGCAATGGCTGTTTCCCCGATGCTGCCGTTATTAATGCAATAGACTGAGGGCAAAGCGGACTGTGAACTGATCGCACGCTTCTTGTTCGGCCCTTCGGATTTCCTGCTCGGCTTGGAGCCAGTCATCCAGTTCCGAGCCGGATTGACGGCCTCGCCGGATGTAGAGCTCATGCGCCCGGCGGCGGATGCGCTCTTTGAGCGAGAGGGTTTTGATCGGGGCTTCCTTTGCGCATGCGGGTGCCGGCATGGGCCGACAGCCTTCTTTCCAGAGAGTTTCGGCGACGGCGGCGAGGTTCGTGGTCGGGCTGTAGACCTTGACATCCTTCACCATTACATCTTGTAGTTTCATCGGTGAGGTCCTCCTTCTTGAGATCACTTCCCCTCCGGGGACACGATTTCCCTAAAAGCGTTTGCAAGTCAACGCCCGCAGTACCCTCCAATACTGCTCATGTTTTTCAGCTAGATAGCAGGAGGGATCTCGGAGGGTGACCAGTTTCACCCACACCAGGGTGGCTGTATCGCACCCTTTGCGGAGAAGTTCGATGACTCGGCGGTGGAATATCGCCGGACCACGTGCGGTGGATTCGCTCTACGCTACGGCATCGCACCGGCACCCAGGCGCAGTCAAAAGACCACTTGGAAGGAATTCATTGACGTCGCGAGGCCGGCGGAATTCTTTTTCATCCGAACCCTTCCAACCGTGAATCGCGGTTCGAATCCGTGCCGGGGACCCGGACGACCAGGCCCACCCTGTAGTTAACATGACCCATCATGCGCAGGAGCGACAAATCTTTCTGAGCGTCCGAGGTACTAATACGGACCTCTGCCGACGATGCAGCGCAGTTGGAGGAAAGCCGACACAAGCGATGGAAGCGGGGATCACCGATCATGTGGCTCAGTTGATTCGCGGCTCGACCGACGAGCACTTCTGGTCGGAAACCTACGATCGGGAGCTGCGGGACGTGTTTGCTGTCCAGAGCGAGTTGGCGCGATCGATTGCTGAAAAGGTCCAAGTCACAGTCACCGGCGCCGAACACGCCAGGCTGACCGCAGCGCGTCCCGTTGCGCCTGAAGTATATGAGAGCTACCTGAAGGGACGTTTTGCTTTGAACCAAAGCAACAGCCGGGCTGCCGTCGAGGAAAGCATCGTTTATTTCGAGCGCGCCATAAAGATGGACCCGACGTTTGCGCCGGCTTACGTCGGCCTGGCAGCTGCTTCCAGCCGGCTCGGCACGGTTTTTTCGGTGCTCCTCCGGACGAGACGCTTCTCAGCCGGGAGCCTGCGGAAGTTGCAACACAACCGTCAAGCCCGATGAGTATTCAGCCAAAACCGACGCCAATCATGCCAACCCCGGATCGGACTTTAGTCTCATAAAGTGGGATCAAGTCCAAATCATCTTCAATTGTAAGCAGACCATCTGTGTACGGCAACTGCTTGGAAGCAGGATGTTTTTCTTACATGGGTCTACTGGTACTAGAACTGCAATCTTTGATGAGCACAGGAAAATCCAGCCTCAGTGGAAGGTGAGAAATCGAGAACTGGTGCGGGACGCGGCCAAGTGCAGCGCCTTGCGGGCCGCTGCGATGGATTTCATCCGACAGAACAATTGGGACGTCAAAAAGAGCGAATACATGGACTTGGTAGACCGCTTACTGAAGCAGCCCACTGAACCTTCGGCCGGTGCGCCTGCGTTTCCTGGAGAACGTTTTCGAAGAATACACATCCTATGGCGGTTCGCACGATCGTTCTGGCGGAGGGCTGGGACTGGCGATTTGCAAAATGATACTATCCGCCCATCGCAGAAAAATCTGGGCAGAAAACACCGCTAGCGGCGCCAGGATCTCATTCGTTTTGCCTTTGGGCCAACGGCAGCTAGGTAAGTGGATTGAGGCAAGCACTGCGCAACATAGAACCGCTCACGCCGCCGCTTCGTAAATCCCACATGCAAAAAATATTAGTAGCCGAAGATGAACCAGACGTTCGTAATTACCTCGATCTTTCACTCCGTAGTCATGGCTACGAAGTAGAACAGGCTGAAAACGGCGATGAGGTGTTGAAGGTTTTGAAGGGCAGCGTTAATGGCATCTCACTCGTCTTGCTGGACATCATGATGCCGTTCAAGGATGGCATCGAAACACTCCGCGAAATTCGGCAATTCAACAAAAACCTGCCTGTCATCATGCTTTCTGGAGGCTCTGCGGCTTCTACAATTGTCGAGACGATGAAGTGCGGCGCTGACGACTATCTCACTAAGCCGGCGAGCCAGGAACAACTCCTGGGAGCGATTGAGAAGACGCTCGCCAAGTACGCCGCGGCTCATGTTTCCCCGATGAAAGCAACTTCCAAGGGCAGGGAGGTCAGGGCGGCCGGTCCGGACTCGTGGATGAAGAAGATGGAGAAAGTGCTCCATAAGATTGCCGTCTCGGAGACCTCCATCCTCATTCAAGGGGAGACGGGGTCCGGCAAAGAGGTGGTGGCTCGCATGCTCCACGCTGCCTCTCCGCGCGCCGCACGTCCTTTTCTCAAGGTCAATTGTGCTGCACTCCCTGCTGAGTTAGTCGAGAGCGAATTATTTGGCTATGAACGCGGTGCATTCACCGGTGCCATCAAGAGCAAGCCGGGAAAATTCGACTTGGCGGACGAAGGAACCATCTTTCTGGACGAAATCGGAGACATGGATTTTCGCCTGCAAGCGAAACTGCTCCAGGTTTTGCAAGACCAGGAATTCCAAAGGCTAGGTGGTAAGGATACAATTCGCGTCAACGTACGCGTCATCGCCGCGACCCACTGCGATCTGGAAAGTGCACTTCGAGAGGGGCGTTTCCGTGAGGACCTATATTACCGACTGAACGTCATTAACGTTCATGTTCCACCTCTCAGAGATCGGCCAGAGGAGATCCTCCCATTGGCATCTTACTTCCTGCATAAGCACGCCGCACCTGGCAGTGCTGCGCTAGACATCCCTCCGATGCTGAGCGACGCCCTTTTAGGTTACGCTTGGCCGGGCAATGTGCGTGAGCTTGAAAATGTCGTGCGAAAGTACCTGGCGCTTCACGATCCCATGGCGATTACTGCCGACCTTCGTCTCCGGTCTCAGCTCAGGTCTGAATCCAAGCCGACGGTTTCCCCACGCCCGGAGCCTGCCACTGTGTTGGCTCCCCCGATGATGTCGACACTGCAGAAAGTGACAGAGGGTCAGCAACAAGCCGAAACCGAAGCGATTCTTACGGCTTTGGACCGTACCAGATGGAATCGCAAAGAGGCCGCCACGCTCCTCCGCGTAGACTACAAGGCGCTCCTCTACAAGATGAAGAAGCTTGGGATTGACCGCAAGCATTCGGACGATCCTCTACTCAAATAGGATTCGCGAGGTATTGACGACGCGTCCGGCGGTGCAGGCAAATCCAGCGTCGTTGGCGTTCACCGGCCCTGCGGGTTCGAGCGCGGTACAACAAACGATTTCGGTTATGGGCACGATTCCGAATTTCATCTTCGGCGCCATCGTGGCCAGCGGCAAAAGTTGGCTGAGCGTGGCGCCCCTTGTGGCGAATGCGCCGGCCGGGATTCAAGTTACGGCCGATCCATCGGGGCTCGCGCCGGGACCGTATGACGGGACGGTGGAGATCCTGGCGCCCTACGAAAACCCACCGTTAATCCAGGTTCCGGTGACGTTCACGGTGACGCAGGCGGGAGCTCCGAGTGTTGCTGTGAAGCTGTCGCTGGCGAATTGCTAATCGCGCCCGATGTTCTTCGGAATTAATTCGCTGCGGAGACTCGGGGACCTCGGTTCAAGCTCAGGTGATTTCGGCACTCATCGAAGGTTGTTCGGTGCGCTCGATTGTCCGCATGACTGGCGTTGCCAAGAAAACCGTTTTGCGCCTCGTGCTCGAAGTTGGCGCGATGTGCTCCGCATATCAGGATCGTGCCTTCAGGAATCTTTCTTGCCGCCGTTTGCAGGTCGCCCATGCCGCTCCCCCATTTGGCGGATGATGGATGCTAGCGGAAGCTTTCAGCAGTTGCCCGGCGGGGGGAATGACATTCAATCAAATTAATCGGCGCACGTTTTTTTCTGTCGCCGGAGGCACGGTGGCATGGAATCGGGGCCTCGATGCAGCAGATCTGCAAAGCCGCCGGCTCGCGCCGTGGAGATGACGGGAGTTGGCGGGTTTCGGTTTCTTTTTGGATGCCGGTGTTATGCCAAGGCGCAGGCTCGCGCTACCATCAAGAATTGACAAGACTGATCGAGCAGGCGCGGCGGCGGATGCCCGAGCAGCAGGAGGCTCATGAGCGACCGGGTGGATTTCGAAATTGTATGTCCGAACGATCACAACCAGACAGTTACATTCAGTCAGAAAGAATTTGAAGAAACGTTGAAATCCGGCGCCTTGGTGTTCCACTGCAATACATGCAACGCCAACTGGCCTCCCTCCCATGAAGACATTGCCAAAATTCGAAAACAGCTTTCAAAGCATTCAAGCTAGCAGTGGCGGGCAGGAGCTTTGCCTGACGGCGAGTTGCCGTGCGCCTGCAAAGCTAGTCGAGACGCTCCGGACGGCTCGGAGCGGATGATTCGCGAGGCTGTCAGGCCACGCGCCACGCGGCGAGAGATGCCAACGCTTCGTTGTTTGTCAGGTCCGGTTTTACTACCAGTTCGAGGGCGGACACGCCCTCCAGATTGACTTCATAGTCTTCGAGCTCGCTGGTCGAGCCTGCAGGATTGAAATTCCACTGCTGCCGCACGATCTCTCTGGGCGGGCCGCCGTCCGCCGTTAACCAGCGAACCGTGAACTCCTGCAGGCGGTCGCGCGTCGGTTCCAAAAAGTGCAGTTGTATCCGCCGCACCGCCAGGGCCTGATCGAAGATGAGGCGGATTTGCTGCTCGCCTTTTTGCGATGCCCTCCAGCCTGGACCACCATCGGTGGCAAAGACGGATTCAATGGGAAACTTTGGATCTTCTAACGACACGAATGCCAGAAGCAACGTATCCGCCATGACCCTTCGATTCGCTGGTAAAGACACCCGCGTTAACCCTCGCAAAAAAGTCCGCCCCAGTGAGAGCGCACCAGGTTGGAGGAGAGCGGCACTAGCGCACCGCGTATGGTCCGAAAACTGGATCTTACAGAGAACAAACACCAGGTGCGATTTCTGTTCGACTTCGTACTGCCTGGGTAACATTGTTAACTGGCAATGTACAGGATGGATTCTAAACCCTACCTCTTTACGAGTCTGCAGTGTTTTCAACAGGATGGGTTTTTCGGACCATACGGGATTTAGTTACACGACCGCTCTTTCCATGAGTCGGATCTCACTTCGAGGAGCTGGCCTTTTGATTTTTAACCTGCAGTTCGTTCACCACTTGCTTCACGTTTGGAACTGAAGACGCGACCCTTTCGGCCTGCGCGCGCTGGGATTGGGAGTTGACCTCACCAGTCAGCGTGACGACGCCATTCTTGACACTGTATTTTACGCTCTTGTGTAGTCTATGATGGATGAGAGCAGCATCCAGGTTTTTCTCGACACCTTTGTCCAGATCCGAGTTCACCGCCTTAGCATCACTTTCGGCACTTGGCGGCATCACCGCAATCTGGTTCGACACAACCTGTCCGCTCGCAATGGACTTCGCAATCGATTCAGCCTGTGACTTGTCACCCTCAACTGCCACGTGTCCGCCCAGGGTCACTACGCCCTTGTCGCGATCCTGACTTACGGAAACATCTTTGAGGTTGGCCTGATCAAGCGACTTGCGGATGCTGTCAGAAACGTCGACTGATTTCGTGGACGTCGTTGAGCACGCTACCAGAGTCCCGACGACTATCAACGCCAGCAAGGACAAACACCGTTTAAGCGTTTTCATATTTCTCCTTCGATACGACATCGGTCAATCTCCCTTCAGAGCATGAGAAGGACCGAACGTCTCTGGGCGGAATATTCCAACGCCGACTACCAGGCAAACGCCAAAACTGGCAGGCACCTCTGGGAGACCCTCAGGCTGGTAACGATATATGGTCACATGACCGGTTATGGTCAAAGCAGGAACCTCACTCGAAGAGAGTCGATGATAACGAAAGCACCGCCTCTGGAAATCTGCCCGACTACCTTGCCGGGGACGCAGAATCGCATGCCACATCCACCCTGTATGATGCCTGCCGTGGGGCTGCTTCATCTCTCTTATTTTGCAAGCTAAAATGACGCGGTGCCTTTCGAGGGTTCCGCCAAAATCAAACTGGTCGTGCGCTTGCATGCTCAACTTCGGGATGATATGGATCGAGGGAGGGTTTTGTTGTTTACCTTCCGAATCGCGTCGAAGTCGACGGTATTATCCGAAATAAGGGCCGGGCACGCCCGGCCTGTGGGGTTCAAATTATAAAGCTCTCGACGTCGATGGAATCGCCGTCCATCTTTCCGGTGATGGTCACCTTCTTGCCGGCAACGTCTTTTACCTTATCCTGCGCCGGGATGTTGTAGATCTTTCCGTCGTCGGTTACGAAAACGGCCTTGTCGCCGCGGCCCATGCAACGCTTGGCACAAGCCTCATTGCCCCACATCTCCTTCTTGCTCGCGCACGATGTGTCGATAATGTAGCCGGTCCACTCCGCGGCCATCGCCGAGATCGTGGTTAAGGCAAACAAAACAGCTAGCTTCTTCATCAAACCTCCTGTGAGTCGTCAATTCCCAACTCACAACCGACTATACTCCGTACGGGACCCCACCGCAATCGCCTTTACCATTCGCCTCCGCGCGGGCCAATTCGAATCCATCTCGGGCCCCAGAAACATTAAGGAATCTTGAGAGAAAAAGTTGGAAAACCGTGTTTTTGGGGAGCCAGTCCAATTTGGTTCGGAAAGTCTCTCCATGTTGTTCAACGCGATCGGATCTATCCGTGCGCCCTTTTCCATTCCTTCCAATCCTTGATCGTAACCTTGACCATCCTTCGAGCGGCAGACCGCAGCCATTTGCCGGGATGCCTTTTGAGGTTTGCCATGATCCGCGGGATTGCCTGCCGTGTGCCCAGATTCGCGAAGACTGCGGCGGCGCTGATTAAGAAAGCGACGGCTGCTAAGAAGAAGTGAATCGGGAAAGCGAGGCGATCCCCGAATCGTTTCAAGCAGTTTCCAAAGGCCGTACTAGCTCGTCCAGTACAAAACAAACGCCACGCTAGTACCTGGGCGGCTGTCGAACCGTTCCTTTCCAGGCCGAATAGTGGCATGATGCCAGGCATGAATTGAGGAACGATATGCTTCCCCGGAAAACAATCTGCCCGCACTGTCACCTAGAGAGCGCAAACAACCAGATCTGCACCAACCTCGGATGCGGCAAACGCTTTGCTGCCCCAGTTCAGCTTTTCGCTCGAACTCGAACATCGCTGCCGTCGATACCCCTGAAGAACCCAATGCGGCGGAAAGTATCATAGACGGCCCTTCCCCATCCATTCCGCAGTCGACTGCAGGGGAACGAGCCACTTGATCCTGGTTCCGAGCTTCGATCACGTATCGCGTTTTGTGATGTCAATGGCGAGACGATCGGCCCGATGACGAGATAGTGCGATGGTCCTACAGCCTAAAGTGCGCATCAGTCCAGAATTCCCAAGGGAAAAACTCGAGCGCGAAGCCATCGCCATGCGGCGTCGCATTCTCGGGCCGGACCATCCCGACACCGCAATTTCTGTCTATAACCTTGGCTGTTATTCAGCTTCGCAGGTGATCTGGTTGCAAGCTTAGTCGGGCCGTTAACTACAGGGTGGGCCCTCGTATATAATGATCCGAGCGACCGCCTGGTTCCGTTGCGATTGCAAAGATCAGAACAGAAAGTAACGGGGTGAATCATGCAGATCGATCAAGACAAGCTCAACCAGTTTCTGGGACAGATGGTGGGTGAATTGGGTGCGGCCATGAATGCCGCACTGGTGCTTATCGGGGAGAAATTGGGATTGTATAAAGCCATGGCCGGCGCGGGGCCCATCACTCCCGCCGAACTTGCGCGCAAAACCAATACCGACGAACGATACGTGCGCGAATGGCTGTCGGCGCAAGCGGCCGGCGGTTATGTTACCTACGATGCCTCGACGAAAACTTTCACGCTGCCGGACGAACAGGCATTTGCGCTCGCGATGGAGGATTCGCCGGCGTATATGCCAGGCGCTTTCCACATTGTAAGCGCGATCATGAAGGACGAGCCGAAGTTGACCGAGGCGTTTCGCTCGGGCGACGGCGTGGGCTGGGACGAACACGACGCCGCGCTGTTTATTGGAACCGAGCGATTCTTCCGGCCCAACTATGCGGCGAACTTAGTGAGCTCCTGGATTCCGGCGCTGGACGGCGTCGAAGCGAAGCTGAAGCAAGGCGCGCGCGTGGCCGATATTGGTTGCGGGCATGGCGCGTCCACTATTCTGATGGCGCAGGCCTATCCGAATTCTCGTTTCGTTGGATTCGACTATCATGGTCCGTCCGTTGGCTTTGCGCGCCGTGCCGCGGCCAAGGCGGGCGCAAAGAACGCGAGCTTCGAAGTGGCCATGGCGCAGGATTTTCATGGGGACAAGTACGATTTTGTGACCTTCTTCGATTGCCTGCACGATATGGGAGGCCCGGTGGGTGCGGCGAAGCACGTGCGGGAGATGATGAATCCAGACGGCGCCTGGATGATCGTGGAACCGTTCGCGCACGATGCACTGGAAAAGAATCTGAATCCGGTGGGGCGCGTGTTTTATGCAGCGTCGACGATGATCTGCACGCCGGCATCGCGCGCGCAGGAGGTGGGTCTTTGTCTGGGGGCGCAGGCTGGGGAGCAGCGCATGCGCGAGGTCGTTACCGGCGCCGGGTTTAAGAAATTCCGCCGGGCTACGGAGACGCCGTTCAATCTTGTTTACGAAGTGAGGGCGTAAGGGAGAATCCAGGAGCCGGAATTCAGAATCCAAAAGTTGGGGCCATTCCAAGCAGTCCGGCACCGAGGGGATCACGAAATCATCGGCGTAGTTCACAACCTGGGCTCGGAAAACCTCACTCCGCCCGGTGATCCGCCAGTACTTCAGAAAACGGTTCATGTTCAGGTTGGCGAGCAAGGGACTAATCTGCAGGGTGGGGCTGTTCATTCGGGTCTCCGGACGAATCGGCTCGACCACTGGGCCAGTTAACAGATAGACAAGCGAGGGCGAAACACTTTTTTAGCGGTAGCATTAGCATCGCAGGAATAACCGATGCACTGATTCCACAGGAGTTGCGCAGCATTGCGTCCGCGTAATCGGCGTGGAGCACAGAATAATCGAACGCACCCTCCGTGTTAACTGGCGAGTCGAACGCGCCCATTCAGTCGGGGACCCGGACGAACAGGGCCACCCTGACGTTAACAGGATTTTTTTCTTCGCGTATGTGTACACTCGGCGGCTGGCGGCACGCACTGTGAGCCGCCGCTCTCAAGATTTCTTGACGCTCTGGAAGGATGCTGATCCCGACATTCCCATCTACCAGCAGGCGAAGGCCGAGTACGCGAAATTGCAGTAGCTCGGAATTTCACGTTCAACTGATCTTGTCAGAAGAAGAGAATGAGCATCGATAAGCGCAGCGAGACAACGTCTAGCTCGAGCAGGCCCGAACGTGGATTCCTTCGCATCCTGCGCGGGACGGCTATGATCGCGGTGGTGGCTGGGGCCGCAGGCTCGCTCGGTGTGATGTTCCGTGCAGGGCGTCACCAGAAATCCCTAATCCTCATCTTACTCTTCACGGTCTGGGTGCTCTCCCCATTCGTGGGCTTTGTATTGGCCAACGTAGTGTCGAAGCGCTGGTCGACTCCTGCCCGAGCGACGCTGTCTGTGGTTATGCTGGTCGTCACGGTGGCATCTTTGGCGATCTACGGAGCGGTTGCCTTCGGGTACACTACTCTCAAGGTCGGGTTTGTATTCCTTGTTGTTCCACTCGCATCGTTGGTAATTATTGCGATTGTCGTCACCGTAGCAAAGCTCATTTCTGACAGGCGCACACCTCGAATTGACCAGGCCTAAATCAGGGGTTCCAAGACCACAGGCGCAGATAACCAAGGTTGCCTACCGATACTTGTTGATAACAGGTCCTTACTTTACTTTCGCCACGATGGATTCAAGAGCACCTTCGGTACCCAGCAAGAACGCCCTGCGCATCCGGATTTGGACTGCCCGATGCTGCGCATGAATCCCGCGTCCGCTAAAAACAAGAGACTCTCAAATTTGAAATACCCGTTTTGCCGCTCTATCCGCCACATCGTCTCGAAGCTCTGTTCCATGTGCCGAGGCTACCATGTAGCCATTCTGCGACTCATGCAATAGCCGAGGCTCACAAACAGCTCGAAGCTGCCGCCGTTGCTATCGACGCCGAGTCGCCCGCGGTTGAAACACGACCAACCTAGCGAATGTCGCAAAATTTGCGATCCACAGACGATTCATCCCTTGCAAGAGGCCGGAGGTTTACAAAATACACAGCAATCACTCCCGATATCGCCACGAGGGCGCCCCCATAAAGGCCCCACGACCATCCGACACGTGATGCAATCAACGGGGTAAGAATTGGAGCAAAGAAACCTCCCACCTGAGCTCCCGTGTTTAGAATGCTGGAGGCGCCGCCCACCCGCTCACCAGCTATTTCGGTAACTGTGGCCCAGAACGGCCCCTCACAGCTCGCAGCGAAGCC
>PMOK01000333.1 GCA_003162425.1 Bryobacterales bacterium
CGCATCGGGCGATTCTTGTGTTTCGGTGAGCGTTGTTTGTAACGGATTTGCTTTCTGAGTGTTGGGTGGGGATAGCGGATTTATTGACGCACGATTTTTCAAGATGCGTCAGGAATTTTTTGATGATTGGTTTCGGTGTGAGTGAGCTTTGGCGGCGGGCTGGGGTGTTCGAGAGCATCTTCGAGGTTAGAGTAACCGCGGATTGGCGCGCGGGATGGGGCGGTGGTGCTAAATCGTTGTTGGGGAAGGTGAAAGAAAAGTCGCTAGTGCGGTGACGACTCCGCTAAGTAGCCATTCGGATTTTCGCCAGTTGACTCTTGTTGCTTTCACTGCAATAACGGTTTTCAGCAAACGCTGAAAATGACTGAGTCTCTGAAAGATGCGCCGTCCGTCGAACACAAAGCTGCCGGCCACTTAATGGCAGAGTTGCGTGAGATCCCTTTTCTGGCATCGGCAAGCATACGACGAGAAAGCACGCACGGCGATTCGCGAGTGGACTTCATTCTCAATGTACGCTCACCCAAATTTGATCGACGCCTCGTTTGCGAGGTAAAGTCGAACGGACAGCCGCGGTCAGCTCGGGAAGCCTGCTTGAATCTGATCGACTACCGCCGCTCCGACAAGCGGGATTACCCGGTCTTGATTGCGCCCTATATCTCCCCCGCTGCCGCAGCCATTTGCACTCAGTACAAGGTCGGCTACCTCGATTTTTCCGGTAACTGCCGCTTGGCGTTCGATCAAGTGTACATCCGTCGCGAGGGCTTCCCTAATCAGTCAGTGCAGAAACGCGACTTGCGGTCTCTTTATTCACCCAAGGCGGAGCGAATTCTCCGGGTTCTTCTCACCGCAGGAAAGCGGAGCTGGCGGATGCAAGAGCTCGCTGACGAAGCCGACATCAGTCTGGGCCAAGTAGCGAACGTAAAGAGACTGCTAGCCGACCACGAGTGGATTGGGTATGCGGGAATACTGCAAGAGTTGGCGGGCAAACAAAAAAGCAGCTTCCACATTCGTTCGCTGGACGATGCTGTCTTGCCTATGCTCAGGGAATGGGCCCAGAACTACCGGATCGAACGCAGCGATGCTCGCGAATACTACGCGATGAAACCGATTCCGCAGGTTGAAGCTGAACTCACGGCAGCCAGCCGAGAATTCAAGGCGCGGATTGCTTTCAGCGGCTTCTCTGGCGCGGCGCGGTTCGCGCCAGCCGTTCGATATCAGCGCGTAACAGCTTACGTTCTAGGCAACCTGGATTCCTTGGCGGATCGAGTGGGTTTGAAGCCGGTGTCATCCGGCTCTAACGTGACATTGATCACGCCTTACGACGAGGGAGTATTTTACGGTGCGAGAGAAGTGGAGGGCGCGCCGGTTGTCTCTCCTGTCCAGCTCTACTTGGATCTAGCTCAAACCAAGGGGCGTGGTGAGGAAGCGGCGGCGGCGATCTTGGAAGAGGTCATCAAGCCTCTATGGCGCTGACCTTTCGTAATTACTCGGCCGATCAAGTTGACGCAGCACGGTCTGTCTTGCTGGAACTTGTTCACCTGCTGGGCGAATACCGCGACGACATTGTCGTGGTCGGTGGTTTGGTTCCGCTGCTCATCTTGCCAACCGGACTCGAGCGACATGTCGGCAGCATCCGTAGATTTGGCGTTGAACCATCGGACCCTCAGGGACGCCGGGTACGCGACCATTCAGGCACTCCTCTTACGACGAGGCTACGAGCAAGATCCCAGGCAACCGTTCATCTTTCACCGCAAGGTAGTTGTAAAAGGTAACTCCATCAAAGTGGAGGTCGACTTCCTTTCGAGCGAGTACGGAGGCACTGGCCCGAAGCATCGTACCCAACGCGTGCATGAAGGCCGCGCCCGCAAGGCCCGCGGATGCGACCTCGCGTTTGATCTTTACGTCGAGACCGATATCCAGGGCGAACTTCCCGAGGGCGGAAAGGACCAGGCGCGAATCAGAGTTTCATCGGCTGTTGCGTTCCTAGTGATGAAAGGAATGGCGCTTCACGACAGGCTGAAGGAAAAGGATGCGTATGACATCTGTTTCACGCTAACCAATTATCCGGGTGGCCTCGACGAACTGGCAGAGAGATTCAAACCTCACTTGGGTAACCGATTGGTGAAGGAAGGCCTACGGAAGTTAGCCGAGAAGTTCGCGTCGCCCGAACACATGGGCCCGAAGTTTGTCGCCGATTTCGTGGACATTCAAGACCCGGATGCGCGTGCAATACGGATGCGGGACGCGTTCGAGCGGGTCGACCAGTTGTTGCGGATGCTCGGAGTGCGGTAAAGCCCGGGCTACGGGCCTTTCAACACTGCTCGGCGGGTTGATTCCAAACCTTTGCGGAGGGATTCGGCCGGCAGGGAATGCACGATGGGGGACAGCAGGTGTCCCATGCCGAAGGGGACGTCGCGGGTTAGCGTGACGGATTCGCATTCGACGATTACGCCGCCGTCTCGTTCTTCGTAGAACCAGTAGCCGTACAATCGCCACATCAGGCCTCGATCTTTGCCGACCGGCAGCTCGTGCTCCTTCGGTGTGCCGGGGTCGCTCACTTCGGCGATGCGTGTACTGTAGGTGCGACTATAGACGCGCTTCGCATCCAGGGGCACGAAGTGTATATCATGCTCGACATTCAGGACGTCGGTCAGGAAGAATTTCGATTTCACAATGCGCATGTACACACTGAAATCGTTGCCGGTGTGCGAGCGTACCAAGGTGCCGGCTACTTCTGGCTTGTAGATTTCGTTGTGGCGCGCGTAGTCCTGGGCGACGGCGAGGACGGCGGAGAGATTGGTGGATGGAATGAAGATCGCGGCCATCCAATCTTGAATGAGTCCTCCTTTGAGTCCGATGTTGCCGTTGCCGTGGCCTGGTTGGACTAGCGTGGCGCCTTTTTGCAATTGGTCACGCTGCGGAGAACTGTCGGACCAGAGGAAGCCTTCGCCGTGCCAGCGGCGGTCGAGATGGGTTTCCAGATCGGCCACATATTTGTCGAATGCGTCGACCGTTTCTTTGCGCAAATCGACGGCGTGGAGGCAGGGCGCGGGGAGGAGGAGTGCTGCCAGAGCCAGGCGCCACAGACGATGTTGCCGCATTTGAGTGCTTTTCAAGCATAACGCGGGTTCGCAGGCGAAAGCGCCTGCGCCACTTGCTGGCCACAAAGCTGTGTAACTAAGGACAACGCTCGTGTCAAAATTTCGCCGCCGCGGGGTCAGTTTGTCGACGGTCGATCCGATCAGTCCTGTGGTTGCAATGACATCCCGATTGGCCGGAGGCGTGCTTTTGGAAGGGCACGCCGGGACCGCGATGAAGCTTGAAATCGAACAAAGACAAAAGGAAGGAATCTTCATTTTAGATCTCAAGGGCCGCCTGGTTTTGGGTCCTGAAGATCTGACGTTGCGTCAACGGTTGCAGAGTCTTCTGGATGCCGGACGCCACAATGTCATCCTGAACCTGAAGGAAGTTTCCGACATCGATTCCACGGGCCTGGGGACCCTGGTGTACTGCGCGCTGCGGTTCCGTGAGTCTGGAGGCAAGCTGGTGCTGTTACACCTCAGTGAATCTGAAGGGCGGCTGTCGGATTTGCTGAAGCTCAACACGGTCTTTGAAACTTATCGGAACGAGGTTGCGGCGGTGAATAGCTTCTTTCCCGAGCGCACTCCCAATCGTTACGACATTTTGGATTTTGTGGAAGAGCAGGAGCGGCGGGCATAAGGTAGGTTTGAAAATGCGGGTCCTGGGGGACCCGCGCGGACCAGGGCGTCCGCCCCACGAGTGAGTCAGTGGTGTGCTGCGCCGGCGGATTTCACGCCGCGGTATTGGGCTTCTTCGAAGATCGAGAATCCGCTTAGGTCGGAGTTGGCATAATGGATTCCGCGCTGCGAGTTTAGCCAACGCTGGCGCTCGGCGGAGAAGATGAAACCGGGCGTCGGGCGAATCATGGCGTGGCCCATGCGCATGATATCGATGTGGCTCACGCATTGGCGGATGTCCGGGTGGGCGCGTGAGAGATCGTTGAGGATCGCTTCCTTCCAGTAGTTCCAATCTTTCGAGAGCAGCAGCGCGCGGGCGTCGCGTGGTGCGTATTCGGCTAGCGACCAGTAAAATGTCCAGACCGTTCGCTCGGTGTGAGTGGCTAGGGTCATATGGGTTGCATTGACGTAACCTAGTGTTGGCGAATCGTAGATCACGTTGTCCCAGGCAGGCTCGGCGCCTTTTTGGTCTGGAATACGGTCGAGTGTGAGGTTCGCGGTGAGCCACGGTGAATATTGGAAGCCCGCGGCGGGCGGGGCGTCTTCAATGATGTAGTGAGCCAGAAATGTCGGCGCCGCGAAGATCACTTTCTCGGCGATGTATTCAGTCTGTTCGGTTAGGACATGAAGATCACGCGTGACTCGGTAGACAACTGAGCCGGTCTGGATGTAACGGCTCAGCTTCTTGATCAACTGTTGCGCGATCCAGCCGTTGCCTTCGGGCCAGGTGAGCGGTCCTTTTTCCTCCGGATCGCGCGATGCGAAGTAGTGGATGCCGGCCCACGCGGAGGTATCCTTTGCAAGCGCGCCGTAATCATCGCGGCAGGCGTAGTTGATGTACCAGCGGAGCGAGGGTGAGTCGAAACGCTCGGCGGCGAGCCAGTCCGCCATGGAGATCCGGTCGAGCGGGGAGGGCTTGGCGCCGCGCTCCATGGGGATGGTGAATTCGCCCGAGGCGCGGAATTGGTTGATCTTTTCGTTGAAGCGTCGATATTGATCGCGATCGTTCGCGGTTGCGCCGCTTTCCGGTTCGATGCCTTCCTGCCAGCGGCCGTAGCGGAACAGGCGCTCTTGAGGATCGAAGCAGAGAGCGCGGTCGTCCCATTTGCCATCGCGGAAGATTCCGAGCTCTTCGAATAATTCGCGAGCCAGCGATTCGCCTTTGGCGGGTACCGGGACGTAGTGGGCGGCCCAGGGGAATTTCGAGATTTCGTTTTCGCCCCAGCGGGAGTTGCCGCCGGCTTGCGGTTCCATTTCGAGCAATACGAAATCGCGGATGCCGCGCTTGTCCAAACGCCAGGCCGCGCTCAGTCCCGCGATGCCTCCTCCGATGATCACGATCGGGATGCGTTGCCGGCGGGCGGGTGTGTGGAAAGGGGCGCGATCGCGGAGACGGTGACCAGTGGGGAAAGCGTCGTTCACGAAGCTGCCGGTGATGGGGCGATCGGTTTTTCGAGAAAGGCCGATTAGCGCGGGAGCGCCCGCGAGGAATTCTCTCCGTGAGACAAGCCTCCGGCTTGTCCTGGGCAAGCCGGAGGCTTGCCCCACTAGCGGGCGATGTCTTTCCATTCGCGCTCGTAGTAACGGACCAGAATCTGGTTGTTCAAATAATTCGCTTCCGCCGGTACTGGCTTCATGTCGTTGGGAAAGTCGAACATCTCGCGAACATTCACCAGATACCTGAGACCGGATGGAAGTTGCTGGGGCATTTCGTAGGGGACTTGGCTACCGATGACGAATCCCCACTCGCCGAAGGAAGGCACGTAGAGATGATAAGGATAAGTGCGGAGTCCAGCCTGCTTCACGGTTTCGATGATGCACCAATAGGATTGGCGCGCGAAGAGCGGCGAGGTGCTTTGGACTACCAGGAGTCCGCCGACGCTGAGGTGCTTGGCGGCCAGGCGATAGAAGGTGGTGGTGAAGAGCTTGCCGAGCGAGTAACTGGTGGGATCTGGGAAATCGGCGACGATGAAGTCGAAGCGATCGGGATTGGTATCGAGCCAACGGAAGGCGTCGGCGTTGATGACGTGGACGCGCGGCGCGGTGAGCGAATGCTGATTCAACCCGGAGAGGACGGGGTGCGTGGAGAACAGGTGGGTCATTTCGGGATCGAGATCCACTAAAGTGACGTTTTGAACGGATGGGTATTTCAGGATTTCGCGCACGGCGAGGCCGTCGCCACCGCCCAGCACCAGCACGCGGCGGGCACCCGGGAGGGCCGCGAGGCCGGGATGTACTAAGGCCTCGTGATAGCGATACTCATCGCGGGAGCTGAACTGGAGATGGGAATTGAGGAACAGGCGCAGATCGTCCTTCCAGCGCGTTAGGACGATGCGTTGATAGCGCGTGTTGCGGCTGAAGATAACTTCGTCGGCGTAGAGGCTATTGTCGGCGGCGGATGAGATGCGGTCCGCGAAAATGGTTGCCGCGCCGAGCAGGGCCAGCACCGCAAGGCATCCGGCGCGCAGGCCGTAGCCGCTGCCGAGTTGTTCGCGAAAAAGATAGGTGGACCACAGCGCGACACCGGCGTTCAAAATTCCGAACACTAACGCGGAGCGGACCAGGCCGAGCTTGGGCACGAGGATGATTGGAAACAGCAGCGATGCGCCGAGCGCGCCCAGATAGTCGAACGTGAGGACCTGAGAAACCAACTCGCGGAACTGGAAGCGTTCTTTCAAGATGCGCATCAGCAGGGGGATCTCGAGACCCACCAGCGTACCCACCAGGATGACCACGATGTAGAGCACCAGACGGAACGCTTCGGTGTAGGCGAACGCTAGAAAGAGCAGTGAAGAGGAGAATCCGCCGATCAGGCCGACCATCAGCTCGATGGATACGAAGCGGGCGACCAAGCCACGTTGGAGGAAGCGCGAAAGGTAGCTGCCGATTCCCATGGCGAACAGGTAGCAGCCGATGATGGTGGAAAACTGGAAGACGCTATCGCCGAGTAGGTAGCTGGCTAGCGTCCCGGCGATCAGCTCATAGATGAGGCCGCAGGCGGCGATCAGGAAGACGGAGAGGAAGAGAGCGAAGGTCATTTAGCCGAGGGGCGGACCCCTGGTCCGCGGCTGCCGCCCTGGTCGGCCTGCGCGGGAGCGAACGGCGGGTCCTGGGGGACCCGCGCNNGACCTGGGGGTCCGCCCCACTGTCAATGAGGAAGTGCTGGAGATGGCCAGGCTAAGTGGCATTATGTGGCGCCGTTAGTGGACGGCGGCGGCTATGATTATGCACATGCCGATGGACATGGCGCCTACCAGGACGGCTAGCGCTATGTTTTTGTCTTCGACGATCTCTTTCCAGAGATGGTATGGCGTTACCTTGTCGATGATGACGAAGGCGGCCGCGAAAATCAGGATGCCGAGCGCGGCGTAGACGATGGCGTTTAGTAGCGCGCCGGGATGGAATTCTGTCATGGATCATTTACCTCCGATGTATCGAGAATAGCCGCCGTACATGGAACGATAGGCGCCAGGGTTATCGCGAATGCTCTTCGGCAGGACCTTTTGCTCATTGATGCGAGTGAGGCTCCAACCGCTGTAGTGGGCGTAAGTGGAACCGCCGAGCAACATGACGCCGTAAAGCAGGAACAGTGGGGTTTTCAATCGTCATCTCCTCCGCCGCCGGATCTAGTGGCAGGCGCGTAATCGCTCTCGCGCCAGCGTGCGGATTCGAAGCCGGCGGCGCGAACGGTTGTAAATATTGGCGGGATCAGCAGCAGAAGGGCCGCTATCCAAAAGAAGGTGTTATTCGGCACGTCGCGGTGAATGCTGAGTTCGTAGCGCACGGACTGAAACATTCTGGATTCCATTTCGGGCTCGACCCTAAGATAATACTTCCCGGAAGGAACGCGAGGAACGGTCACTGAATCGTTGGGCTTGCCCTCGGAACCTTCGCTGTCGCGATAGTAGCTTACCTCGCGGCCGAAGTCGAAGTCCTGGCCAGTATCCTCATTGATGAGAGCGAAGTTGAAATAGGCCCAGTTGTTGTTGAGGTCGGTGCGGACGGAGATCTCGACGTTCGAGGTGCGGCCGGTGAGCTCGAATGTCGGGGTGACGAAGGCAGCGTCGGTTTTTAATGCTGGCGTGAACACGTAAGTATTCTGGAAGACCTCGCGGTTGGAGGACGCCATGCTGAAAAACAGCGCGATCGCGACCAACGCGACGTTCAGCCAGAGCCAGGTGCGCCATGCCGACCCGGGCTTGCCTTCATACGGAGAAGGTTGGTTGGCAAAAACTCCGGAAGCCGGGGGCGGAGATCCGGGTAGTTGGAACGCTGCCCAGATCTGTTTGCCGGGAGTGTATTCGGCGAATGACCAGGTGACCTCATCGGGAGTTGATTCGGCGGAAAGCATGTACGGCGGCGAAACGAAGTCGCGGTCGCCCACGGAATCACCGACGCGGATCTGCCAAGGAAATTCACCCAAGACATAGCCGGTCCTGGCTGACAGGCTATCGAAATGGCGGTAGCGGCGGCCCTGGAACTCGACGGCTGGCTTTCCGACGGACTTGATCTCCACGGGCAGTGCGCTGAGCACGCGCACAAAGTTCCAGTGACCCTGGTATTCGGTGAGATAACGGAAGCCATAGTAGGGATTGAACAGAAGATATTCATCCCAACTGAAAAGGCCGTCGCTGGATTCCACATCGCGCACCTGAAAGCCGATCACCTGAAACGGCTTGCCATCCAGCTTGCCGCGCGTGCCTAGAGGAATCTTCGGTTGGATGCGCTCCTTACCTTGAAACTCCTGGAGAATCTTGAACTCGGGAGTGGAGGCATCCAGGACGCTCAAGCAGTTCGGACAAACTACGTTCAGCGTGTGGGCGAAACCTCGCAACTCCACGGCCGCGCCGCAACTCGGGCAGTTCAGCGACTTGGGCTTCACGATCTGCGGAGTGACGCTGGGAGTAGTCATCAGGACCATCCCTCGAAGAGGCGCAGGTTTTTGAAATGCAGGTCGTCGAATTCGACGGCGCGGCCCTCGAAGAGCAGCGGAGGATCCTCGCTGTAGTCGATGGTGGCGAAGTCGCCATTGGGCGTGCGAAGGTCGGCGAAGAGCACGATGGTTTTATCAAAATATTGGAAGGGCAGCTCGCCTTGGACGCCTTTGTAACGGGCTCTGGTCAGCGAAGTCGCCAGATAGGTCTTGCCGTTGAATTGGAACGGATTTCCGCGCTGGATTTCGTCGGCCAGCGGCAAGCGGGGCGGAGCTTGGGTCTGGGTCGAGAGATCATATTCCAGTTGTGCATCCGAGAGCCAGCCGTTGGTGCTGTCGTTGAAAACCAGGTGCCATTCGTTCCAGAAGCCTTGCTCGTAATGGTATATGATGCGGCCGATTACTACGAAAGCCTTGTTTTGATAAATACCTTCGGTGCCGATTTGGATTGGTGACGCGTCCGGAGGCAAGTCGGAGACTTGCCCTACGCGTTCCAGATTTACGTCGGTGCGGACCAGAATGGAGTGGCAGAATTCACAGGTAGTCTGCGCGGCGCTGGACCAGCGGAACGTCACCGGAGCGCCACAGTTGGGACAATTCGCAGCGGGGGCGCTCATGACTGGTAGGGACGATCGAGTTCTCGGACCGATACATGCGCCGCACCTAGATACTGCTTGAGAAGCGATTCGAAATCGGCGCCAGCGCGGGGGCGGCAGCAGAAAATGTTGAGGCAAAGCGAGGCGTATTCGGGAAAAGTGTGGCAGGCGATGTGCGATTCCGAAAGCAGACTCACTCCGGTGATGCCGCCGGTGTGCGGGAATTGATGCCACTTGGTTTTGCCGAGCGGATGCAGATCGAGTTGGCCGATGAGTGCGCCGAAGAGGGCTTCCAACGAGCGCTGGTCGGTGAGCGCGGTTGGATTGCAGCCGTGTGCTTCAACGATCCATTCGAGACCGCTCATGTTGTTGAACGTTAACACAGGCACGAATGCCAGTGCCACTTATTATTGGGCGCCGCCGCACTCGGGGCAGAATTTCGCGGATTTCGGGACCGGTTTGCCGCAGTTGATGCAGAACTTCGCCGCAGCAGATGGCGCTGCCGGCGCGACTGGAGAACCTCCGGCTGGCTGCGGTGCTGGTGGTGCGCCTGGTTCTGGTGGACGCATCGCGTTCATCATGGTTTGACCCATGGCGAGACCTGCTCCTAATCCAACACCGACTCCCGCGGCTCCTCCGCCTTCGTTGGCGGCAGCTACTGGCAAAGATTGCGCCACCTGGAACTGCGTGTACTTGCCCATGTCGCCGATCATGTTCATGCTGATGCGCTGGTCAAGCATCTTCTGCAGCTCGTCCGGCAGCGAGATATTTTCCATCACGAAGCTTTCGAGCGAGAGGCCGAAGTCCGCGAAAGAGGGCTTGAGATTTGCGGCGATCTTATCGCCGAGCTCTTGCTGATTCGCAGCCATGTCCAGGAACGGGACGGTGCTTTGCGCGAAAGTATCGGTCATGCGGGCGACGATGGTGTTGCGAAGTTGTCCTTCCAGATCCGCGACGTGATAGATGTCGCGGGTGCCGCTGATTTTCTGATGGAAGACCTTGGGGTCCGCGATTTTGTACGCGTAGATGCCGTAGCCGCGCATGCGCACCGCGCCGAATTCCTTGTCGCGAATGGTGATGGGGGTTGCAGTGCCCCAACGCTGGTCGGTTTCCACGCGCATCGAGAAATAATAAACGTCGGACTTGAAAGGGGACTTGAAGGCCTTATCCCAATTCATGAGGTAAGTGAGGATGGGCAGAGTCTGGGTGTTCAGCGTGTAGAGGCCGGGGCCGAACACATCGGCGATTTTGCCCTCGTTGACGAAGATGGCCATCTGGGACTCACGAACGGTGAGCTTGCCGCCGTTCTGGATCTCCATGTCCTCCATGGGATAGCGGTAAGCCAGTATGCCGTCTTCCGGTTCGGTCCACTGGATGACATCAATGAATTGCTTGGAAAGGAAACTCATAGGATTTGTGCGGCTCCTTGAAGTATAACGCCGGAAGGTGGAAGTTTGTTCCGGAATCCGGTTAGCTGGCGTGCAAGCTGATGGATCGAGAAGAGTTACAGAAGCTCCAGAATGCTGCCAGGGTAAAATCAGGTGAAAAATTCGGGTAGTGGGACAGTTTCAGAAATGTGGGGCAGGTTGGCAACAGTTGGCAACCTGCGCGCCGATTGCCAATCGGCGCAAACTGCGGGTTAGCAACCCGCTGCAGGATGCCATCCTGCCCCACGAGCCGGCCAGACAAATCCGCTGGCAGTTTCGACATTACCTTGGAGACGGGACTTCGACGAACTTATCACCCGCAGCAATACAGTCCTCGATATAAAGTTCGATGGCTTCTCGGATGTTCGTTATGACTTGCTCACGCGTGTCTCCCTGAGAAACGCAGCTGGGCAGAGCAGGAACGAGCGCTACGAATCCGCTGTCTGGCTCTTGTTCGAGAATGACGGTATAGCTCATCTATCTATGGGATACGCGCGTTGACAACTCAAGGCTGGCCGCATGTCATAATAATCTCCTATGAGACTAACCTTCACGGCATTGCTTCTAGCAGTGGCTGCGCTCGCGCAACATCCGGCGCCTAAGAATTTGAAGTTGCTACCCGCGGACGAGAATCTGATCCCGACCATGCGATCGTTCACGGTTGCGTTGGGGCAAAAGTGCGACTTCTGTCATGTGCAGGGAGACTTCGCGAGCGATGAAAAGCACACCAAAGAGATCGCGCGGCACATGATCTCCATGGCGAAGGAGATCAATGCCAAATTCCCGGATGGGAAGACGCATGTGACCTGCTACACGTGCCATCGGGGAGCTACGGAACCGGCGATGGCGCCGGAAGCGGCGAAGTAGTTGGCAGGTGGAAGCACCTGCCCCACCTTATTCGTAGCGCAGAGCGTTTAGCGGGTCTACTTTGGTGGCGCGGAGGCCCGGGATCACGGTGGCAAAGAGCGCGACTGAAATCAGAGTGATGGCGACAGCGGTGTAGGCTACCGGATCGTTCACTTTGATCCCGAACAATACCTTGGCAAGTAGGCGCGAGAGTGCGTATGCGGAGCCGAGGCCGATCACCAATCCGATGCCGGCCAGCAGCATGCCTTGCCGGACGATCATGGTCAGCATGTCGCGCGTGGCGGCGCCCAGGGCCAGGCGAATGCCGAACTCCTGCATGCGCTGTTCCACGGTGTACGACATCAGGCCGTAAATCCCGATGGCCGCGAGCAACAATGCCAGGCCGGCGAAGATGGTCAGTAACAACGTATTGAAATTTTGCCGCGCCGAGGATTCCGCGATCACTTGTTGCATCGGGCGGATCTTGGCCACGGGCAACTGGCCGTCCACCGCGAGGAACTCGTGCTGAATGGCGGCGCTTAATGATGAAGGATCGGTAGCGGTGCGGATGGCCCAGCTCAATGGGATTACGCTGTTGGCCAACTTGGTTAAGCCATCGGTGATTTGACCTTGAGGCACGTACATGACCGGCTGGTCGGTGCCGCTGAATCCATTCTCACGGACATTGCCGACGATTCCGACGATCTGGCGCGTGGGTTCCTCGAAGTCAGCGCCGAGCCCCTTACCGACGCTCATGGTTTTGCCGAGAGGATCGTCGTTGGGCCAATATTTCTTGGCGAAGGCCTGGTTAATAATAACTACCCGCTCTGACTTTCCGGTGTCACGCTCGTCGAAGGAGCGGCCGCGCAGGAGCGGAATGCTGAAGGCTTTGAAATAATGCGCGGTCACGAATCGATATTGTTCGTCGCCGTGGAACGGATTGCCCTTATCCAGCGGGCGGCCGTCGATGATGAAGGGAAGGTCGATTCCGCCCTCGATAGGCAGGGTGACAGTGGCGGCGGCGAACTGCACTCCGGGAAGCGCTTCGATGCGCTGCAACACTTGACGGATCATGTTCTCGCCCTTGGCCGTGGTATCGTACTTGCCGCCGGTCAGCGAGGTCTGCATGGTGAAAACGTTGTGCGCGTCGAAGCCGGGTTGCGCGGAACGCAATCCGAGGAAGGTGCGGATCATAAACGCCGCGCAAGTGAGCAGGATGACGGCCAACGCCATTTCGCTGATGACCAGCAGGCTGCGGACGCGATTCTGACGGAGACCGGTGCCGGAGCGTCCGCTGGTTTCCTTCAAGGCGGAGTTTACGTCCATGCGGGAAACTTGTACGGCGGGAAACAGGCCGAACAGGATTCCAGTTAGTAGAGAGACTCCGATGGTGAAAGCCAGAACTCGCCAATCAAGTGCTGTGACCATGGACTCGGCATGCTGTGCATCGTTGATGCGCGGCAGATTTCCAGGACTCAGAGCAAGAAGCACGCGGACACCCCAGGCTCCCAGAACAAAGCCGGCCAAGCCACTGATACCGCCGAGCATCAGGCTTTCAGTGAGGAGCTGGCGAACCAAACGTCCGCGGCTGGCGCCGACAGCGGTGCGGATGGCGATTTCCCTTTGACGCGCGGCTGCGCGGGCTAGTAGCAAGTTCGCGACATTGGCGCACGCGATCAACAGAACGAAGCTGACCGCGCCCACCAGAATCAGCAATGGCAGCCGGACATCGCCTACCAAAGCGTCACGGAGCGGCATCACACCGGCGCTCTCGTCCGGGCCCATCAACGTCTGATTGGTGGCGCGGTAACGATCCGCGGCGACTTTCATGTTGGCGTTGGCGGCTTGCATGGTAACGCCAGGCTTGAGTCGCCCGGCCGCCAGCAGATAATGACCCTGATTGGTGCTATTCGGGTCAGCCTGCAAGGGAATGAAGACGTCGGCGGGCGGGTCGGGACGGAAATTGGAGGGAAGAATGCCGACTACTGTGTAAGGATCGCCACCGAGGATGATCGGTTTTCCGACCAGTGAGGGGTCGCTTCCGAACCGGTTTTGCCAGAGAGTGGAGCTCACCAGGGCCGCTTTGGGGCCGCCGGGCTGATCTTCCTGCGCAAGGAAGGTTCGGCCTTGGGCGGGCGTGACGCCGAAGACGCGGAAATATTCCTGGGAAACGTGGATGCCCTTTACCTGCTGGGGGCGGTCTCCGGAGCCAAGATTCAAGCCGGGGCCCGCGAAATCGTAAATGGCCATGGCGTCGAAGGTTTGGTTGTTATTCTTCCAGGCCATGAACTTCGGAATGGAGGTGGACGCTGATATGTCGCCGGACTTGTAAACGCGCTGAATGCGCATTATGCGGTCGGGCTCGGGATAGGGGAGGGGCTGGAGCAGAACCGTGTTCACCACCGAGAAGATGGCCGTGTTGGCGCCGATGCCGAGCGCCAGAGCGGCGATGGCGATCACGCTGAATCCAGGGGTCTTGATCAGCAGGCGAATGGAATGGCGGAGATCGGATAGGAAGCTGCCCATATGAAATGTTACGGACCAGGCATATCGGGAGTTCGCAGAGATTGCGCGCTGATTGGCAATCGGCGCGAACCGGGCGGGTTGGCAACCCGCCGNNAGGATGGCATCCTGCCCCACAATTAAGGGAACCTGGCGGTTTTGCCGATAGATGAGGAGCAAGATGGTGAAGACGCAGGCACAACAGAGTATCTGGCCGGTTTCGGTGTTCGGGCTGGGCTTCATGCTGCTGATCATGGGGCTGTCGGGGGTGGCCAGCATCCAGGAGACGCGGCGCATCCATCAGCAGATCCTGTCGGTGGAAGACAGTTATCGTCACATCGAGAACCTGGTGGAAGGGATTCGCGCGGA
>PMOK01000216.1 GCA_003162425.1 Bryobacterales bacterium
GCTCCCGCAGTTAGCCAGCTTGGGACTCCACGGCGCCCGCCTCTCCCGTCAATTCCAAAAGACCCTCGACCAGCTCCGCTCCATCCAATCCGAACGGCGCCACCAGGAACGCCGCGACCTCCGCGATGCCGCCGACCTGCTCGAACTCCATAAGCACAAAGGCGTTCCCTGGGAACCCTCCGACCATNNATGGCTTCGTTTTTTCAAAACAGCAAGTCGAGCGCCACGCCGAGCGATTGATGCGCCAAAACGAGGCCCGTCACATCGGCGCTGTCCGTTTCAATATCTCTCCTCAACTCGCGCGCCCCTATCTATCAGCGAACGGTCTCTAATTCATGCCCGAAACCGAATCATGCGGCAATCGGCGACAATTGAGTCAATGACGGATGCGTTGTGGCAGAATACCCGCTACGCTTTGCGTCTGCTTCGCCTAAACCCAGGCTTTGCGATGGTCGCAATCGTATCCATCGCGCTCGGCGCCGGAGCGAATACCGCGATTTTCCAACTGCTCGACGCCATCTCCCTTCGCACCCTCCCCGTAAAAGCGCCTCAGGAGTTGGTTGAGCTTCGCATCGACGACATGACGCACGCTCGTGGATCGTGGCTGCGCGACAACGCCCTAACCAATCCACTTTGGGAGCACATTCGAGACCGCCAACAGGTATTCCAAGGAATGCTCGCCTGGTCCGACGAGTCCTGGAACATTTCCACGAGTGGCGAGTTCCGTCCAGTCGCCGGGTTGTGGGTGAGCGGCGATTTCTTTCGAGTATTAGGTGTCGCGCCCATCCTCGGCCGCGTATTTGTCCCCGAAGATGATCGCCGGGGTTGCGGCCAAGTTCCCGGCGCCGTAATCAGCTACGGGTTTTGGCAGCGAGAGCTCGGCGGGGACGGGTCCGTGATCGGCAGGAAAGTGGTGGTCGGTGAAAATAAGATTGAGGTGATTGGTGTCACGCCGCCGGATTTCTTCGGCCTGGAGGTGGGCCGAACTTTCGATATCGCCCTGCCGATTTGTTCTTCGCCGGCCTGGCACAGGAACGACGGGCGGCTCGATTCAGGGACCACCTGGTGGCTCACGGTCATCGGACGCCTGAAACCGGGCGTATCGACGGAGCAGGCGGCCGCGCACTTCCGATCCATCTCGCCGGGAATCTTCGAGTCGTCACTCCCCGCCGATTACCCTCCAGTGAGCGTGAAACCTTACCTGGCGATGAAGCTTCTTGCGATTCCCGCCGGCGGCGGCATTTCGCGCCTGCGCGATGACTATTCGAAGGCGCTCAGTCTGCTGCTGGCGATCGCCGGTTTTGTATTGTTCATCGCTTGTGCGAACCTGGCAAACCTGATGTTGGCACGCGCCAGCGCGAGGCAACGCGAAATCGCAGTGCGTCGGGCGGTGGGTGCATCGCGTGGACGTTTGGTGGGACAATTGCTGACCGAGGGCCTGCTGCTCTCGTTCTTAGGCACCATCCTGGGCGTACTGATTGCGCAAGCGCTCAGCCGGTTTCTGGTTTCGTTCTTCACCAACGGCAGTGATGCCACGTTCGTCAACCTGCACCTGGATTGGCGCATATTCGCCTTTACCTCAGCGCTAGCGATTCTAGCCTGCCTCATTTTTGCATTGGCCCCTGCCCTGCGCGCCACCGAAATCGAGCCTGGCAGCGTCTTGAAATCTTGGGGCCGAAGCGCGACATCCGGCCGCGAACGCGTGAGCCTACGCCGCATGCTGGCTGCCTCCCAAATCGCACTATCTTTGGTGCTCTTGGTGGGAGCCTTACTGTTCGTAAAAAGCCTGAGGAATCTAATGACGGTAGATCCAGGATTTGAGACGCACGGAATTCTTGTCGCCGACATGGATTTCTGGGGCGTCCATCTGCCACCCGGACGCGTCATTTCGTTCCGGCGGGAGATCCTGGAACGCGTACGCGCAATTCATGGCGTCGAAGCCGCTGCCGAAGCAACCATCGTTCCGCTGACCGGCGGCAATTGGAACAACCGTATGTGGATGAATGGCCAGGATTCGTCCCAGGAACGCGTGGCGATGCGCAGCATGATCGGCGCCGGTTACTTTCTCACGTTAAAGACGCCGCTCCTCGCCGGCCGCGAGTTCCACCAGCGAGACGAGGCGCGCTTATCGAAAATCGCGGTGGTGAATCAGGAGTTCGCTCGTCAGTTTTGCGGCTCCACGAATGCAATCGGACAGCATTTTTGGATCGAATCCACTCCCTATGAGCCTGAGGCAGCCTACGAAATTGTCGGCGTTGTGAAGAACACCAAGTACAGCGATCTGCGTCAGGATTTCCAACCGCTGATATTTACGCCGTTGTCGGAGGTTGCCCAAAACCGCTCCAGCGATCGCATCCTGATTCGATCCGGCGCCCATCCCGACGCGCTCGTTTCATCCGTGCGAGACGCCCTTGCCGGAGTCAGCCCAGGCATCCGGTATTCTTTCCACTTCTTCGATCAGTGGATTCAGGATTCGCTGTTGCGCGAAAGGCTGATGGCTATGCTTTCTGGATTGTTCGGTGCCCTTGCCGTTATGTTGGCAATCGTCGGACTGTACGGCGTCGTCTCCTACATGGTTGCCCAGCGGACCAACGAGATCGGCATACGGATCGCGCTCGGCGCCGGTCGTCAAGCTGTGTTTGCGCTTATCCTGCGCGAAGCAGCCGTTCTTCTGGCAGTGGGCTTGAGTGCGGGCACAATCCTGTCGCTCGCCGTGGGCCGTTTCGCGTCGGCGTTTTTGTTCGGCGTGGAACCGCGCGATCCTCTGACGCTGGCCATGGCTGGGATCGCGATAGCTGTTGTGGCGGCTGCAGCCAGCTATCTACCGGCTCGGCGCGCGTCAGCCGTGAATCCAGTGATCGCACTGCGGCAGGACTAGTTTCGGTCATGCGCCGCGCAATAAGGAAGCCATGGGCCAGGTGCGGGACAACGATCTCAAGCGCAAAGTGGGTAAGGGCGGCGTGCGCTGCGGCAGAGGTTTCCCCGCGATCCCGATATTTTGTTCCTGGCCGTACACGTCTATTCGGATCTGGCCCAATTGAATTCGCAGGCATTGATGAACGAGGCGCCGGATTCACAGGAAGTGATCCAGCTCAACGCGGAGGATTTTGAAAAGCAGCACGATCTGAAAAAGCGAATCGCGGAGTATCGGGTTCTGCTACAGCGCGCCCCGGAAATGCCCGGGATTCATTATCGGATCGCAGGTCTTATCATGGCGCAGCCGCCCACTGCCACCAGCGCCGAAGAAGCGCGCAAGGAGTTCGAGGCCGAGCTGAAGATTTTCCCGGGGAATGCCGGCGCCGAATACTACAGCCTAGCTCTATCCATCGTTTGCGGAAGCGCACTTCGGCCTGGGTCGCTTTTTGCTTGATTCCGGCAAGACGAAAGATGCGGTGCAGCCGCTCGAAACCGGAGCGAAACTTGCGCCGGAGAATCCCACCATTCACTTCACTCTGATGCGGCGCGCGAGTTTGCCTTGCAGAAAAGTACATCCGAGAAAATCAACCAGAACACCAAAACGCTGCGGAAGAATGTGCCGGGAGCGCCGGCCGGAAATTCATCCGTAGTTGGCCGTCCATCCTTGCGTTTCGCCGCTCAACCGTTTTTCCGCCGGGTGCTCGGTTAAGAGCCTTATAGTGATCGCATGACCAAACACTTACTCTCGCTCTTCCTACTTGGCGCCGCCGCATACGCTCAAACGCCCGCGCCATCCTTCCACGTAAACATCATTGGCAAAGGAAAGCCAATGATTCTCATCCCCGGATTCGCGTCGTCCGGCAAAACCTGGGACTCCACCGTGGCGCGCTACAAAGACCGATACGAATGCCACGTCCTGACGCTGGCCGGTTTTGCGGGTGAGCCACGCATCGAAGCGCCATTCCTCGAAACTGTGCGCAAAGATCTGGCAGTTTATATCCGAAAGAACAAAATGGACAAGCCGGTGATTGTCGGTCACAGTCTGGGTGGTTTCATGGCGTTGTGGCTTGCTGAGCAGGAGCCGGACCTGGTGGGTCCACTGGTGATCGTTGACTCATTGCCCTTTCTTGCCGCTGTGATGCAGCCAGGCGCCACAGTGGAAAACGTGAAGCCAATGGCGGAGAATATGCGCAAGATGTTCAGCGGCCCTCCGACTGAGGAGACCGAGAAGCAGACCCAGGCGTCCATCAAATCCATGGTTACTAAGCCTGAGGATTACGAGATGATTCTGGCATGGGGCAAGAAATCAGACCGGATCGCGGAGGGCAACGCCATGTACGATATGATGACCACCGATCTGCGGGATGATTTGGATAAGATCACTTCGCGAAGCATCGTGATCGGAACCTGGATCGGCTACAAGGAGTACGGGGTAACGCGTGACCAGGTGGAAAAGAACTTCCGCGATCAATACGCGAAGCTGAAAAACTTTCAACTGGTGTTGTCAGACAATGCGCGGCACTTTGTTATGCTGGACGATCCGGAAGGCTTTTTCGCGGCGACCGACGCCTTCCTGCTGCACGGCAAGTAAATGAAACGCTCACAGGTTTACTGGCTATGCCAGATTTTAGGCTGGTCAGCCCACAGTTTGGTGAACGCCACATTCTCGCGCTTAGCGGGCCTTCCCGTCTCGCGATCGATCGCCATCGCAGTGTGGGGCGCGGCTGCCGCGATTCTTTCCTCGGACATTTTCCGCAGATGGATAAAGCGCCGGAACTGGTTGAAGCTTTCGCCGCTTCAAATACTGCCTCGAGTTTTTCTGGCAAGTATCGTGGTGGGCTTGGTAATCACGGCGCTTGTGACGGCAGGTTGGCCCGTGGTGTTCGGGTGGGCGGCGCTTCGCGCCAGCGGATTTGGATGGGTCTTCCCGGCCATCTTCATCTGGAGCGTGACCATTTTCCTGTGGGCGTCGATTTACTTCGGCGTACATTACTTCGAGAGCTACAAGACGTCGGAAGTGGAGATGTTGCGTCTGGCGGTGGTAGCCAAAGACGCGCAACTTCGCGTCTTGCTGGCGCAAGTGAACCCGCACTTCATTTTCAATTGCCTGAACAGCCTGCGCGCGTTGATCATCGAGGATCCTCCGCGCGCGCAGAGCATGGTGACGGAATTGGCCGGCATGCTGCGCTACTCGCTGCAGTCAGGCAAAACGGAAGCTGTGTCGCTCGAGACGGAACTGGAAGCTGTTTCCGCGTATTTGAAATTGGAAGCGATCCGGCTGGAGGAGCGGCTGCGCATCAAGATCGACATGGATCCCAAATCGCTCGAAACCCTGATTCCGCCCATGCTGCTGCAAACCCTGGTAGAGAACGGCGTGAAGCATGGCGTATCGCGCTTGGCGCATGGCGGCGAGATCCGCGTCGCGTCCGAGATGCAGAAAGGCGCGCTGAAGATTCGAGTGCAGAATAGCGGACAATTGGCCGAGAGCAGCAGCTCAACGCGGATGGGCTTGGAAAATATCCGGCAGAGGCTGCACCTTTTGTATGGCGACGCTGCTTCGCTGGTATTGCGGAATCAGGACGCGGAGTTCGTGATCGCGGAAGTGTCTATTCCGCTCGCAAAAAGTCCGGCATGAAGGCGTTAATCATCGATGACGAGCGGTTGGCCCGGGCAGAGCTGCGGCGGCTGCTCGAAAAACATCCAGAAGTGGAAATTGTGGGCGAGGCTCGCGACGCCGAAGAGGCGCTGAGTCAAATCGGCCGCGTGGAGCCTGAGCTGTTGTTTCTGGATATCCAGATGCCGGGCGCCAATGGATTCGAGCTGCTGGAACAGTTGGATCGCGTGCCTCTGGTTATTTTTACAACTGCCTACGATGACTATGCGCTCAAAGCGTTCGAAGTAAACGCGCTCGATTATCTGTTGAAGCCGGTGGCGCCGGAGCGGCTGGCGGCCGCACTCGCTAAAGTTGGCGGCGTAAAGCCGACAGCAGCGGTCGGAGGCGATCAGCAGATTTTCGTCAAGGATGGCGAGCGTTGCTGGTTTGTCGCGTTGCGCGAAATCGTGCTGCTGGAATCCGAGGGCAACTACACGCGGCTTTACTTCGGCGGGCACCGGCCGCTGGTTCTTCGTTCGTTGAATTACCTGGAAGACCGGCTGGACCCCGCAATCTTCTTTCGCGCGAGCCGAAAACACATTTTGAATCTCAAGTTCATCGAAGCAATTGATGCGTGGGCCAATGGCGGGTTTCTGGTGAGACTCAAAGGCAGCATTGAAGTGGAGATGTCCCGCCGACAGGCGCAGAAATTCAAAGAGGTAATGAGTTTGTAGGCCAAGCCTCCGGCTTGTCCCTTGGCAAGCCGGAGGCTTGCCCTACGCGGATTGTTCATCGAATCGTAACGCCATTGTAAGATTGGACTGCTAGCTTGACGTTCGTGAAATCCATTCTGTTATTTTTCGCGTTGCCGCTAGCAGCGCCTGGGCAGCCGCTGTTTCGGATTGCAGACAGCGAAATTTCTGCATCGCCCATGCTGGTGGTTTATGGCGACATGCGCTTCACCGATCCAAAGGAGACGAACGCCACCAACCCTAAGGTCCGGCGGTGGCTGGTGGATCGGATTGCCGCAGAGAAGCCCGATGCCGTATTGATCAGCGGCGACCTTCCGTGGAATGGCAGCGTGACTAACGACTATGCGGTTTATCATGCCGAAACCGCTCCTTGGCGCGCCGCGCACATTCTGATTTCTCCCGCGCTCGGTAATCATGAATTTCACGGCGAACTGCAATTCTGTTTGAACAACTGGTGGAACCAATTTCCGCAACTGCGGGGGCACCGCTGGTATTCAATCGCGCTCGGAAGCAGGCTGTTTGTACTGAATCTGGACAGCAATTCTTCGTTGCTGCCGAATAGCGAGCAGGCCGCGTGGATCAAGGCGCAACTGGCGGGCCTTCCTTCCTCCGTGCAGTTCGTTTTTCTCAATATGCACCATCCGCCCGTGGCGGACGTGCAAGCGAAACCTGATGATGATCACAATCCACGGCCCAATGAGATTGCACTGGCCAATTTGCTCAAAACAACAAGGACAAACGTACGATTTGTGGTGTGCGCCGGCCACATCCACAACTATGAGCGCTTCCTTCAGGACGGAGTAGTGTACCTGGTGTCGGGCGGCGGCGGAGCCAAACCTAAGCCAGTGGTGCGAGAACTGAAGGACCTGTATCGGGATGCGGACTTTCCGAATTACCACTACGTTAAGTTTGTTCTTGGCGCGAACCACCTGGATGTCGACATGATTCGCATGGCCGATCCGGCTGCCTTGGTCCCCAGTTGGCAGTTAAAAGACCATTTCGAGGTACTGGCTCGCTCGGGAAACTAAAACAACACAATTTGTCACGAATGTTTTTTCCACAAGTCACCGAATTGTAACTCAACCCGGGCTACAAAGGGGCATGCGGTGCGATTTGCATGTTCACACGCGGCACTCGGGCATGTGCAACGTTCCCTTATTCAGCCGATTTTGCCGCGAATGCTACAGCGATCCGGAAGCCGTTTATCAGACCCTGAAACGGCGCGGCATGGACCTGGTTACGGTCACCGATCATGATTCGATTGATGCGGCCGAGCAACTGCGCCGTTATCCCGATTTCTTCCTGAGCGAAGAAGTGACCTGCATCACACCCAGCGGCACCGAGATCCACACCGGCGTGTATGGTATCGAAGAGCGCGATCACATTGAACTGCAGCGCCGCCGCAAGGATGTACCGGCGCTGGCCGCGTATCTCGACGAACGTAAACTTTTCTTCAGCATCAACCACGTCTTTTCGAGCCTGACTGGCCGGCGCACGGATCTCGATTTTCTCCTCTTTCAAGAACTCTTTCCAGCCTTGGAGACGCTGAATGGACAGATACCCGGAATCAACAATTCGACCGCGGCCCTGTTGGCGCGCGATTGGCGAAAAGCCGTGGTGGGGGGCAGCGATGCCCATACGCTGGCCGCGCTTGGACAGACCTTCACGGACGTTCCTTTCGCCGATGGCGTTCGAACCTTTCTACACGGTCTACGGCACGGCCAGGCGCACACGCGCGGCAAATCCGGAAACTATTTCAAGCTGACCTGCGCAGTAAGCCAAATCGGGCTGTCGTTGATCGGCGAACATCCCGTGATGGCGCTGCTCGCGCCACTATTGCTACCAGTTGTTCCGATGGTCACGTTGGTCAACTACGTCTGCGAGATTTTGTTTGAACGGAAATGGTCGAGGCGGCTGCGCGACGTTCGCCACAACCCGGGCGTCGGCACGAGTGCCGACGCGGCACGCAGGAGTGCGTGCGCCACGTCAGGAGACGAGCTTGTCGGGATCCCAATTGCAGACACGTTTTTCGAAGTAGCTGACGTTGGTTAGTAAAGCTGGACCGGCGGCGCGCAAGCCGAACACAGCATCCTCCACGGATGGCTTGCGAGCGCGCACCGCTTCATAGAAAACGCGGTGATGTTCCTGGTGCGCATCGAAATCTTCCGGCGGCGTGTAGACGTCATCCTTGTTCGGACGCAGGCTGTCCGCGCTGACGTGCGCTACCGGATATTGTTTGCGATATCCCTCCAGGAATTTCTTCTGCACGGCTTCCGGGAAAGTATCGATAGTGTAGCCAGGCTCGGTTGAGCGCGGCGTGCGCGAGAGCTTGAGCTCATCGAAACCCGTCGTCATAGTGCCTTCGCTGCCGATAAACTTGACACCGAACGATTCGTCGGGAGTTCCACTCTCGAAGTTTACTTTCAACTGGACGGTGAAGCCGGGATAATCGAGCAGCGCCAGCATCACGTCCGGCACGTCGCGGCCGTCTTTCCAGAACCGCAGGCCACCGGTTGCAAACACGCGCGTGGGACCCTTGGCGCCGGTGGCGAAGTGGAGGCCGGTTAGCAGGTGAACGAACAGGTCGCCGGCGACACCGGTTCCATAGTCGCGATAATTGCGCCATCGGAACATACGAATCGGCTCGAAGGGCCGCTTAGGAGCGCTGCCGAGGAATTGATCCCAATCGATGGTGGCGGGCGATGCATCGGGCGGGATGGAATACTGCCACGCGCCGATCGCGGAATTGCGGTCGAGCCAAGCCTCCACCATATTCAATTCGCCAATGGCGCCCGCTGCCAGAAGCTCCTTCGCTTTTTGATACATCAATGAGCTGACGTACTGGCTTCCAATCTGCAAGGTGCGGCCGGTGCGCTGCTGCGCCTCGATCATGGCTGCGCCTTCGCCGATGGAATGGACCATGGGCTTCTCGCAGTACACATCCTTGCCAGCGTTCAACGCGTCCACCGTGATGCGCTGGTGCCAGTGGTCGGGTGTTGCGACGATAACGGCGTCGACATCCTTGCGGGCCAGGACTTCGCGGTAATCACGCGTGGTGAACAGGTCACGGCCCCACAATTCTTTGGCGCGTGTTAGGCGTCCGTCGTAGACGTCGCACACGGCGATCAATTTTACTCCGGGAAGAGAGACGGCATAGCGGGTGTCGCCCATGCCCATGCCGCCTGCGCCTATTAAAGCGATTTGAATGGTATCCATAAAAAACCCGTTTCTCGTTTCTCGTTTCTCGTTCGGCCTGGTCGTGGTCGTCCGTCAGGTTTTCAGGGTCATTGATTCGGGGTCCCATTCGCAGATGCGTTTTTCGAAATAGCTGATGTTCGAGAGCAAGGCTGGGCCGGCGGCGCGGAATCCGAATGTGGAATTTTCGATCACCGGCTTGCGGCTGCGGACTGAGGCCAGGAAATTTTTGTGATGGTCTAAGTGGTCACTGTAGCCATGCGGAACATGAAACTTGTCCTCGACTTGCGGGCGGATGGCATCGGCGGTGGGAGTACTGCGCGGGTATTGCTCGAAATATTTCTTGAGGAACTGATCCTGGGTCGCTTTCGCAAACGTGTCGATGGTGTATCCGGGCTCGGTTTCGCGCGGCGTTTTGGAAACGGTGACGCCGTCGCCGATGGTCAGGATGCCTTCGGTGCCGATGAAGCGGAATCCGGAGCTCTCGCTTCCGCCATCCACGAAATTCACGCGCAGGGCAAGATTGAAGGCGGGGTGGCGAGTGGTCTCGGGATAATCGTACATGCCCAGCAAGACGTCTGGAACGTCGCGGCCATCTTTCCAGAATCGTAAGCCACCTGTTGCGTAGACGCGCGTGGGTCCGATGGCGCCCATGACGAAGTGCATCCCGGAAAACAGGTGAACGAAGAGATCGCCGGCGACACCGGCGCCGTAATCGCGATAGCAGCGCCAGCGAAACAATCGTTGGGGCTCGAAGGGCACCTTTGGAGCACGGCCGAGGAAGCGGTCCCAATCGATATTTTCGGGCGTGGCATCGGGCGGAATGGAATATTGCCAGGCGCCGATGGCGTCGTTGCGATCCCACCAGGCTTCCACCATGTTGGGTGTGCCGATGGCGCCCGCTTGCATCAGTTCCTGGGCTTTCTTATAGACGATGGAACTGACGCGCTGGCTGCCGATTTGTATGATGCGGCCGGTCTTTTTCTCTGCTTCGATTAGCGGTTTGCCGTCGTCGACGTGCTGCACCATGGGCTTCTCGCAGTACACGTCCTTGCCGGCGATCATGGCGTCAATGGCGATTTTCTGGTGCCAATGATCGGGGGTGGCGACAATCACGGCATCCACGTCCGGCCGCGCTAGGACTTCGCGGTAGTCGCGCGTGATGAAGATATCCTGACCGTGGATCTCGCGCATGCGTGTGAGCCGGCCTTGATAAACATCGCTGGCGGCTACGAGTTTCGAGCCGCCGGCGATGGAAGATCTCACGTCTTCCGAGCCCATGCCGCCCGCGCCGATGATGGCGATCTGGATAGTGTCGTTAGGAGAGCGAGGTTTTACTTGAGCGGCCAACAAGGGCGCGGCGGCGGTTGCGGCGAGGAAATGCCGTCTGGTGGTCATGATTCATGTTACCGCTACACCGTAAGCTTTTTTTTAGGCCACGGATGCACACGGATGAACACGGATAAGCAGATCGATTTGCTACTCGGATTTTGATTTGTCGCTGGAGGTTGGGGCGGGTTTCGATTCGGTTGATTTTGTGTCGGACTTCGCGGCCGTGTCGGCGGCGGGCTTCGATTCCGATTTGGAATCGCTTTCGCTCTTCTTGGAACCGCCGTTGCCGCCGCCTTTGGCGTAATCGTTTACGTAAAAGCCGGAACCTTTGAACATCAGCGCGGGCGCAGATATTATGCGCTCCACTCGAGCGCCGCATTTGTCGTGAACGGTGAGGGGTTCATCCGCGAATTTCTGCTGCAGCTCGAACACTTCGCCGCAGCCCTCACACTTGTATTCGTAACGCGGCATCGCAGGGTCCTAGCGCAGGGGCTTTGCGGAAGCGATATCGCTCTTGCCCTTGGTGACCACTTCGATGGCCTTCTTCAGGATGACATCGTCGCCTGGTTTCTGCTCCGGCTCGATGGTCTGTGGATTGCCGTCATCATCCACCGATACCGCATCGGTCTCGATCATCGGCACCGAGGGGGTGACGCCGGTATCCTGTATGGCTTTGCCGCTGGGCGAAAAATACTTCGCGACCGAGAGAATTACAGCGGAACCGTCGTCCATGGTAACCGCTTTGCGTACCGCAGCGTCGCCGTAGGTCCGTTCTCCCACCACCTCCGCGCGTTTGTCATCCAGCAACGCCGCGGCGGCTACTTCGGCTCCGTCGGCCGTACCACGGTTAACCATCACGACGAGGGGAAGATGCGTAATATCGGCGGACGCCTCCGCGTTAATGTTCTGGCGCTGTACCTTCTGACCTTCGATGTAAGTGATCAGACCTTTATCGAGGAACATATTCGCGAGCTTGGTTCCATCTTCGGGACCGCCGGTAGCGCAATGCCGCAGGTCGATGACCAGTTTCTTGGCGCCCTGCTTCTCCAGGTCTTGCACCTTAGCGGCGACGTCTTTCAAGTTGTGGCCTTCCAGGCTCGGCACCGCGATCAGGCCGACCTGATCGGCCAGCATTTTTGCGGTGACAGCCGGATATTCGACGACGGCGCGGGTCAGCGTGATCTTCTGCGGCTCGGGCTTGCGGAAGCGCAGGACGCCTACTTCTACGGTGGTGCCTGGATCACCGTCCAACAGGATTTCGGCGAAAGCCAGAGGCATGTCGCGAGTGGCGACACCGTTGATGGTTTCGAGAACATCGGTGGTAGTGAGACCAGCTTTGGCGGCCGGCGAACCAGGGATGGCATCCACCACGCCGACGTATCCGAATTTCTTTGAGAGCACCAGGCCGACGCCGGCTTTATGCTGATCCTTACTCTTCATCCATTGCTTGTACTGATCGGCATTCAGATAGCTGGCGTAGGGGTCAATGGATTCGAGCAATCCGTTGACAGCGCCCAAAGTGACGCTCTTCATGTCGGGTTCTTCCACGTAGTCGCTCTTGATGCGCGAGAGCACTTCGGTATAAACGGCCAGATGGCGGTAGGTGTCCTCTGGCGAGGCGCTCTTGCCGCGCATGGCTCCAAAGAGGAGCACAAAAACGAGACAGGTGGAGGTGGAGGCGACGAACAATTTGATACGGCTGGTCATAATGAGTGGGCCGGGAGACCTTCTAGCTCTAGTATAGCGTGGGTTTGGGAGGGTGGCTGGTGGCTGGTTGCTGGTGGCCGCGCTAGGCCAGGGCGAGGTTGGCTTGGGCGCGTAGGGTTAGGTCGGCAAAGGAACCTTGGCGGAATTTCACGAAGGCGGCGGCTGCTATCATGACGGCGTTGTCGGTGGAGAGCGCCGGAGTCGGGAAATAGACGGGGCACGGGGAATTTGCACTTCGCGCAGCGGCGCGCAGGCCAGCGTTCGATGCAACTCCGCCTGAGATGATCAGAGCTCTGGCGCCGATTTCTTCGGCAGATGCCGTCGCGCGGCGCAGCAGTTCTTCGATCACGGTTCGTTGAAATGAAGCCAGCATATCGAGCGTGGGCTTGGGCGTCCACCGCAGCCAATCCTCGATAGAAGGATTTTGTAATTTACGCCGCGCCTCGATTTCGCCCGCCAGATCGCGCTGCTGCACCCAGCGCAAGACGGCGGTCTTCAATCCACTGAAGCTGAAATCGAGCTTGTTGCCTTTCATGTGCGCGAGCGTGAATTTCACAGCGCGCGGATCGCCGTGGGGCGCGAGTTGATCGATGATGGGGCCGCCGGGATAACCGAAGCCGAGGAGTTTCGCCACTTTGTCATAAGCTTCGCCGGCGGCGTCATCGCGAGTTCTTCCAAGCAGCCGGTAAGTGAAACCCTCGCGGACTTCAAACAAGTGCGTGTGGCCGCCGCTGACTACTAAGGCCACGGCGGGCAACTCGATGGCGCCAGTTTCTTGAGCTTCGAGAATTACGGCGTGGATGTGGCCCTCAATATGGTTCACGCCGATGAGCGGCAGGTTGCGGGCGAAGCAGATGGATTTCGCGTAGGTGATGCCCACCAGCAGCGACCCGACCAGGCCGGGGCCTTGGGTAACCGCGATCGCCGCCAGATCATCGAAGCTGCTCCCGGCTTGTTCCAGCGCCAGGCGCGTAACCGGCACGATGGCACGCAAGTGTTCGCGGGATGCAAGCTCGGGGACTACACCACCGTACTTACCGTGCGTCGCCATTTGTGAGGCCACCACCGACGACAGAATACGACGGCCATCCTCCACCACGGCCGCGGCGGTTTCATCGCACGAAGTTTCGATGGCAAGGATGCGCACTGGTATCGTGAAGTTTGGATCTCTCCCAGTTCAATTATCACTTGCCGGAGAGTTCGATCGCGCAGGCGCCGCTCCGCGACCGGGCCGGCGCACGCATGCTGGTTTTGTATCGCGAAGAACGGCGGTGGGAAGATCGGATGTTTCGCGAATTGCCGCATTTTTTGGGTCCGGATGACTGTCTGGTATTGAATGACTCGAGAGTGCTTCCGTCGCGCCTGATGGGACGGCGCACCGGCGTGCATTCGCTCGCAGTGGGAAAGAACAATCCGAAACGCTGGCAGAATCTGAGCGGCGAGGTTGAAGTGTTGCTGGTGGAACCGGAGAGCGAGGATTCGAAGACCTGGACGGCGCTGGTGCATCCGGGCCGTAAGATGCGGACGGGCGAGCGCATACTTTTTGGTGATGTGGAAGCGGAGATTGTTGGGCGTGGCGAATATGGCGAACGCACGGTGCGATTTCACTGGGACGGCGATATCCTTGCGTGGCTGGAAAAGGCAGGCCACGTCCCCCTACCGCCCTACATCAAGCGCGCGGACACGGCGGAGGATCGCGAACGATACCAAACGGTTTTTGCGCGGGAGACGGGGTCGATCGCGGCGCCCACCGCGGGCCTGCACTTCACGCCGGAGATTTTGGAGGCGTGCCGGAGCGCGGGAGCCGAGATTGCATATGTGACGTTGCACGTCGGGCTGGGGACGTTTCAGCCTGTGCGGGGCGAGAGGCTGCATTCCGAGCGATTTTTTGTCGCCGAGGAAAACGCCGCGAAGATCAGGCGGGCGAAGAGGGTGGTGTGCGCCGGCACCACCAGTGTGCGAGCGGTGGAGAGCATGTGCCTGGGCAAAACGGGGAAAACGGATATCTTCATCCGTCCGGGCTTTGAATTCCAAAGAACAAACGCGATGCTCACGAATTTTCATTTACCGCAATCGAGCTTGTTGATGCTGGTGTGCGCGTTCGCTGGGCGAGAGACGGTGCTGGCGGCTTATCAGCACGCGGTGGAAGCGGGATATCGATTCTATTCGTACGGCGACTGCATGTTGGTGTTGTAGGCCGAATCCGACCTAATTTCGCTGGGCAATCACGACGTCCTGATAGCCCATTCCGGCGTGATTGTAGGCGAGCAATCGAAATGACTGGCCAAGCAACTGTTGCACGCCGTACTCGGTCATGAATGAGGTGTGGTACCAGTCCGGCAGGATGCCTTGCAACTTCCGCGATGTCTCAAATAGAAAGCCGTCGTGGCGCAGACGGACGAGCTTGTCGGGGGACAACCAATGCCAGGTGTGCTCGCCATGAACTGTAAAAAGCACGATCCCCTCAGGTCTGATTATGCGGTGCAGTTCCGTGAGCCAAAGCTTCTGAAGCTCGAACGCCAGATGCGTGAACACAGAAATGATATAGACGAAATCAAAGGACGCGTCGGGGTATCCGATTGGAGGAGTTGGGCTGTTAAGACCAAATTCGGCGCCAGGAAGATGATGTTTCGTCCAGGCAATCGCCTGGGGATCGACGTCGGCGCCGTAAAACCTGACATGAGGAAATTGCTGAATGAGCCATCGCAAGGTGCGGCCGGCGCCGCAACCAAAGTCCAGTACGGTATCGCAGTTTTCGAGAGTTAGGCCGATCCCTGCGAGATTGGATTCCACATCGTGAGCTGCGCGCTCTCCCACGTTTAGAAAAACAGAGAGATCGGTGGTCTCCGGCACGCGAAATCGCAGCAATGCGGGAGGAAACGTACTTTTCGGACCGGCTAATAGGTCTGAATATCCACATTTAACGGCCAAGCCCGCGCGGAATGCCGCGTAAATACAAATGCCGCGCGGCGTTCAGCGCTCGAGGCGGCAGGACGTCGCGGAGTATCCGCTTCGCGTAGCCCAGCATCTGTGCCACACTTATGATCTTAACAATGGCTGCGGTTAGACGATGGGCGCAGTTGGCGCTCACTGCGGCGCTGGTGGTTTGCGCGCTGGCTCTGGCCGTGCGGACACTAGCTGGCCCTCTATATTTTCGATCGCCGCTCAACGTGGAGAGCGCCATTGGATTGGCGGTGGTGCTGCTGTTGTTGCTTCGAGCGACGGCCGGCCAAACCACATCCGAGCCAGCCAAGCGCAGACCCGGCGGATGGGATGCGTTTGCGATTCTGTTGATTGTAGGATTAATCGCGGCGGTATTCTGGCGATCCGCGGGTTTCTATTTTCTTTCGGACGATTTTATCCTGCTGAAGCAGGCGAAATCGTTCTTGTACAGCTTCCGTGGCCTATTTGCCACGGCTGGCGCAGACGGCTCTTATCGACCCTTCACTCACTTTTACATGAGCGTGGCGTATACGTGGGCTGGGACCAATCCGATGCATTGGCATTGGACCGAGCTTTCGATCCACGCCGCGAATTCAATTTTGGTATTCGTAGTGGCTCGGATGCTGGGATTTTCACGGTTCGGCGCAGCGTTTGCGGCCGCTCTGTTCGCCGTGCACGGGACGCGGCCGGAGGCAGTTGTATGGCTGGCGGGACGTGCTGATTTGCTGGCCGCCTTTTTCGTTCTTCTCGGACTGGCGTCTTTCATCCGATTCTGGAGCGGGGGCGGCGCTTGGTGGTTCGTTGGCTCGCTATTGTCGATGACGCTGGCCATACTCAGCAAGGAATCGGCGTACACATTCGCATTGCTACTGGTTGTATTTCTCGTGTCGAAGAATGCTGTAAAAACGCGACGCGCTCTCTACGCGCTGATTCCATTCCTGGTTGTTACCGTGTCTTTGCTGGCCTGGCGCATCACTATACTGGGCGGTCTCGGCGGGTATCGAAATCAAAGCGGGCACTCGGAGGCGCTGTCCTTGAGCGTGATCACTGTGGTGAAGGCGCTGGTACTGAGGCTGACCGCCATTTTGTTTTTTCCAGTCAACTGGAGTCACAAGCCAAATGCTATTTTCGGCGTGATCATGATTCTGTACCTGGCAGGGCTGATATGGCTCACTAGAGCGCGCGTAAGATGGCAAGCGTTGATCGTTCCACTCGGCTTTTTGTTCGTCCTGGCTCTGCCACCTTTGCCACAATTGCTGATTGGTGCCGATTTACAGAAGGCCCGGCTCCTCTATCTTCCGGCGATGGGTTTTTGCCTGGTGCTGGCGACGGCGGTGGAAGGTTTGAAGCTGAAGTCTCAGTGGGTGATTGCGATTATGATTCTAACGTTCAACATCGCCGCCTTGTTTCACAATCTCAGCGCGTGGGAACAAGCAGCTCAGAAGGCGCAGGCCGCGTGCAGCCTAGCGGCGGCGTGTCCGAACAAAGTCGAAGTGCGGGGATTACCGGGCAGCTTGAACGGCGTGTATTTCTTCGCGAACGGATTTCAGGAGTGCCTCGAGATGCAGCGAAACAAGGATGCAAGTCAGGCGTTCGACCGGTCGCAGCATCCATGCGTCCTTAGCTGGGATAGCAAAACCGAACAGCTATCACAGCTGCCGTATGATATCCACTAGGCGTGCAAACCGATGAACCGAACAACCGAGCAACCGAGGAACCGCGAAGCATGAGCGCTGATACAGCGGCCGTTCGCTCCGGCGAAGAGTTGGACAGGGCTGCGCTGACCAAGTATCTCGAGGACAAGATTGAGGGCGGCTCGAGTTTGGCTATCGAACAATTCCCGGGCGGCCATTCGAATCTGACATATCTGCTGCGCACGCCGGCACGCGAGTATGTGCTGCGGCGAGGTCCACTGGGGCCGGTGGCGCCCAAGGCGCACGACATGGCGCGCGAATACATGGTGCTCAAAGCTGTGCATCCTTTCTTTGACGCCGCGCCCGAAGTTTTTCATTTGTGCGAGGACACTTCGATTATCGGAGCCGTTTTCTTCATCATGGAGAGGCGGCATGGCATCGTGGTGCGCGATCGCATTCCGCCGAAACTGGTAGCCATCCCAGACTATCCGGCGCGAGTGAGCCGGGGCTTTGTGGACTGCCTGGTGGAGCTGCATGCTGTGGACATCGAAGAGCACGGGCTGGTGTCGCTCGGCAAGCCGGCTGGATTTCTGGAACGGCAGGTGCGCGGCTGGTTCGAACGCTGGAATCGCGCCAAGACCGAGGAGATTGCGCTGATGGAGCGCCTGATTCAATGGCTGACGGATCATCTGCCGGTCTCGCCCGATCCCACGCTGGTTCACAACGATTTCAAGCTTGATAATTTAATGCTGGACGCGAAAGATCCCGGGCGCATTGAGGCCGTGCTGGATTGGGAGATGGCCACTGTGGGTGATCCGCTGGTGGATCTGGGCTTGATTCTTTGTTATTGGTCCCAGCCGAGCGATCCTGGCGGCACCAAAGCTTCGCTCACCTCAGATCCAGGGTGGTTTACGCGCGATGAACTGATCGGGCGTTATGCGGAGCTGACTGGCCGCGATCTTTCGCTGATCAACTACTACGAAGTTTTCGCGCTTTTCAAGCTGGCCGTGGTGTTGCAGCAGATCTATGTTCGATTTCATCGCGGGCAGACTCAGGATGAGCGATTCCGGCATTTCGACAAACGAGTCCACAACCTGATCCAGCAGGCTGTAGCACTGATATAATCCATGCAACATGGCCAATCAAGAGACCGTTTACAACGTTAGTGAACGCGTAGCAACCATTACGCTGAATCGTCCGGACAAGCTGAATGCCTGGACCGCCATTATGGACCAGGAGGTCCGCGCTTCGATATACGCGGCAGAGGGTGATCCCAATGTCCGCGTGATTATTCTGACCGGCGCGGGGCGCGGCTTTTGCGCGGGCGCGGATATGTCGCTGCTGGGCGCCATCGCGCAACAGGGCCTGGAAGGCTATCGGGGCCCCGATAGTTTTCTGCGGAACACCAGCAACGGCGAGCGTCAGAACGTACGGCCAGATTTCCAGAAGAAGTATTCGTACTTCCCGTCCATTCAAAAACCGGTGATTGCCGCAGTGAACGGGCCGGCAGTGGGTTTGGGATTCATTCTTACGCTTTATTGCGATCTGCGTTTTGCTTCTGAGACTGCGCGCTTCGGGACGGCGTTTGCGAAACGGGGGCTGATCGCCGAGTACGGTCTGGCGTGGATGCTGCCGCGCTTAATTGGGCCTGCTAATGCGTTGGACATGCTGTTTTCCGCGCGGTTGGTGGACGCTCAGGAAGCGTTGCGGATGGGGTTGGTGAATCAGGTGTTTCCACAAGACGGCTTCATGCAGGGTGTTTACTCGTACGCCAAGGATCTGGCGAATAATGTCAGCCCGCGGTCAATGGGGATCATCAAGGCGCAAGTTTATAACGCAATGTTTCAAACATTAGGCGAGGCATTTGAGACTTCAGAAGAAGAGATGGTGAAGAGTTTGCAGTGCGAAGATTTTAAGGAAGGCGTGGCGCATTTTGTGGAGAAGCGAGCGCCAGTGTTTACCGGGCGGTGAGAGTTGGCAGGCGGAAGCGCCTGCCCCACTTTGCTGACCAAAGGGGTGTCCTATGAATTTCGAATTTACAGACAAGGTCAAATCGCTCCAGAAAAGGCTGCAGGCCTTCATGGACGAGCACATTTATCCGAATGAGCAACGTTACGCGGACGAGCTTAATCCGGATGACCGATGGCTTCCCTCCGAGATCATTGCGGAGCTGAAACCCAAGGCGCGGGCGGCGGGCTTATGGAATCTGTTTCTGCCGGAGAGCGAGGACGGCGCCGGGCTAACGAATCTGGAGTACGCGCCGTTGTGCGAGATCATGGGCCGCTCCACCATGGCGTCCGAGGTGTTCAATTGCTCCGCGCCCGACACCGGCAACATGGAGGTGCTGGCGCGTTACGGCACCAAGGAACAAAAGGAGCGGTGGCTGAAGCCGTTGCTCGAGGGCGAGCTGCGTTCGTGCTTTTCGATGACCGAACCCGGGGTAGCGTCTTCGGATGCCACCAATATCGAGAGCAGCATTGTCCGCGATGGCGATCAGTACGTGATCAACGGCCGCAAATGGTGGTCTTCGGGCGCGGGCGATCCACGCTGCAAGATCTCGATCTTCATGGGCAAGACGGACCCGACGGCGCCGAAGCACAAGCAGCAGTCCATGATCCTGGTGCCGATGGACACGCCGGGTGTAACCACAGAGCGCATGCTGACGGTTTTCGGCTACGATCATGCACCGCACGGGCACGCGGAGATCACGTTCCGGAACGTACGTGTGCCGGTCTCGAATATTTTGCTGGGCGAAGGTCGTGGTTTCGAAATAGCGCAGGGGCGCCTGGGGCCCGGCCGCATTCACCACTGCATGCGATTGATGGGCGTGGCTGAGCGCGCGCTGGATCTAATGTGCCGGCGCGCCGATTCACGCGTGGCTTTTGGCAAGAAACTTTCCGAGCAAGGCACCATACGCGCGGACATAGCCGAGTCGCGCATGGAGATTGAGCAGGCGCGCTTGCTGGTGTTGAAAGCGGCTTTCATGATGGACACGGTGGGCAACAAGGCGGCTCGCGAGGAGATCGCGATGATCAAAGTGATCGCGCCCAATGTCGCATTGCGAGTACTGGACCGAGCGATTCAGGCATATGGCGCCGCGGGCGTTTGCCAGGACACTTTTCTCGCCGGGGCGTGGGCGAATTCCCGTACGCTGCGCCTGGCGGACGGACCGGACGAGGTGCATCGCGAATCCATCGCCAAGCTGGAGCTGGAACGAGTACTGGGTAAAGCTCGCGCATCCGCACCGGCTAAATGAGCACGCTGGTATTGGTCCGGCACGCTCAGGCTACTACTTTTGAAAAGGATTCCGACCGGTTGTCGGCTGTTGGAGAGCAGCAGGCCATCGCTCTGGGCGAATTTTGGAAGGCGCGCAACATACGATTCGACGAGGTTTATACCGGTACTCTGCGGCGCCACACTCTCACAGCGGAACTGGCCGGCTTCAGCCAATTCGAGCGCAGGCCCGAGTTCAACGAATACGATGCGAATGGCATTCTGGGCGATGGCCGGCGCGATGTCAAGGATAACCGCGATCTGCAGAAGCTGTTCGACGAAATGATGCCGCAATGGATCGCGGGCACGCTCGAATCACCGGAGGTCGAAACGTGGCAGGCGTTTCGCGAGCGCGTGCAGCGCGGGTTTCGCGGCATTCTGGAGGCGGACCGTCCCAGCCGGCGCGTGGTAGTGTTTACATCCGGGGGACCAATCGGTGTAGCCGTTCAGACGGTGGTTGGAGCGCGGGAACCGATGGCGATGGAGCTGAACTGGCGGATTCGAAACTGCTCGCTCACCGAGTTCATTTTCACGCGCTCTCGGGTATCCCTGGACGCCTTCAATGCGACGCCGCATCTCGAGGAAGTTACGTTTCGGTGAGTTGCTACACTAGACCTTGATCCCATGAAAATTCACGAATACCAGGCCAAGGCGATCCTGGCCAAGTACGATGTCCCTGTGCCGAGGGGCGAAGTCGCATTCACTGTAGACGAGGTAGAGATCGCGGCGAGGAAGATTGGCGGTAGCGTGGTGGTGAAGGCGCAGATTCATGCCGGAGGGCGAGGGAAAGGCGGCGGAGTTAAGGTGGCGAAGGATGCGGCGGAGGCCGTGGAAATCGCCAAAAAGATGCTCGGGATGAAGCTGGTGACGCACCAGACCGGTCCCGAGGGCCGCATTGTTCAACGCTTGCTGGTGGAAGAGACGTTGCCCATCGAGCGGGAGCTTTATCTCGGAATCGTACTCGATCGCGCACAAGGCACACCGGTCTTCATGGCGTCGGCAGCGGGAGGAATGGAGATCGAGGAAGTAGCCGCGAAAACGCCGGAATTGATCCTCAAAGAAGCGCTCGAACCCGGTTATGGTTTGGCCGCGTTTCAAGGGCGCAATCTGGCTTTTGGCATGGGAATTCCCGCGGCGAGCGTCAACGCAGCCGTGGCCGCGATGAGCGCGCTGTCCAAAGCCTATCTAGCCAACGACGCTTCGCTGGCCGAGATCAATCCGTTCATTCTCACCAAGGATGGAAAAGTCTACGCGCTGGATGCCAAGATCACGCTGGACGACAACGCGCTCTATCGTCACAAGGACCTGGTGGAGTTGCGCGATTTGAACGAGGAAGATCCATTGGAAGTGGAGGCGTCGCGGTTCAGTTTGAACTACATCAAGCTGGACGGAAACATCGCCTGCATGGTGAACGGAGCGGGTCTGGCGATGGCTACGATGGACATCGTGAAATACGCGGGCGGGAGTCCCGCGAACTTTCTGGACGTGGGAGGCGGCGCCAACGCCGAACAGATCAAGAACGCGTTCCGCATTCTTCTTTCGGATCCGGGAGTGAAAGCGGTGTTGATCAATATTTTCGGCGGTATCCTGCGCTGCGACGTGCTGGCGACAGGCGTTGTGAACGCTTCGCGCGAGTTGAACGTGCAGGTACCCGTTGTTGTCCGCATGGAGGGCACCAACGTCGAAAAGGGACAGGAGATTTTGAAAGCTTCCGGATTGAACTTCACCATCGCAAACGGAATGAAGGACGCAGCGGAAAAAGTTGTGCGGGCCGCCGCGGGGAGCGGACGGTCATGAGCATCCTGGTGGATCGAAACACGCGCGTGGTTTTCCAGGGATTCACTGGACGCGAGGCCAGCTTCCACGCGCAAGCCTCCATCGATTACGGCACTAAAGTTGTCGGCGGCGTAACGCCCGGCAAGGGCGGCCAAACTCATCTTGATTTGCCTGTCTTTAACACTGTCGCCGAGGCCATGAAGCAGACTGGAGCAAATGCTTCGGTGATCTTCGTGCCTCCGCCGTTCGCGGCCGATGCCATCATGGAAGCTACGGAAGCTGGGCTGCCGCTGGTGGTTTGCATCACGGAAGGCATTCCGACCGCCGACATGGTGCGCGTACGCACGTTCATGCAGAATCGTTCGACTCGGCTGATTGGTCCCAACTGTCCCGGCATCATTTCACCCGGCAAGTGCAAGATCGGAATTATGCCGGCGCACATTCATAAGCAGGGAAATGTGGGCGTGGTCTCCCGCTCAGGAACGCTGACCTATGAAGCGGTGGGGCAGCTCAGCAAGCTGGACATCGGTCAATCGACTTGTATCGGCATCGGGGGCGATCCGATTATCGGAACGACGTTTGTGGATGCGATCGAGCTCTTCAACGCCGATCCGGACACGCATGCCATCGTGATGATCGGCGAAATAGGCGGAAATGCCGAGGAGACCGCGGCCGCTTATATCCAGGAGCACGTCAAAAAGCCGGTGGTGGGATTCATTGCGGGGCAGACCGCGCCTCCCGGCCGCCGCATGGGTCACGCGGGCGCGATCATTTCCGGCGGAGCTGGAAAAGCGGAAGATAAAATGAAGGCGATGGAGCGGGCTGGGATTGCGGTGTGCGCCAGCCCAGCCGAGATAGGGGAAACGATCAAGAACCGCTTGTCAGCGGCGAGATAATCTTACGAAAATGGCGATTCAACAAACATTTGCAATCATAAAGCCGGACGCAGTTGCGTCGGGACACACGGGTCAAATTCTGAGCATCATCGAAAAGGCCGGCTTCCGCGTCCGAGGCATGAAGATGGCGCGCCTTTCGAGACAGCAGGCCGAAGCGTTTTACGAAATTCACCGCGAGAGGCCGTTCTTCACCGGCCTGGTGGCTTTCATGACGGAAGGTCCGGTGGTAGTGATGGTACTGGAGCGCGAGGACGCCATCAAGCATTGGCGCGAGGTGATGGGCGCCACCAACCCGGCTCAAGCCGCGGAGGGGACCATTCGCAAGAAGTTCGCCAAGAACATTGAACGGAATGCGGTGCATGGATCGGATGCGCCGGAGACGGCGGCGGTGGAGATTCCGTTCTTCTTTAATATGGCGGAGTTGCTGTAGCTAGTGGGCTGTCGCTGAATCTTTACTACTGCCGTGCGTCGCCAGGAGTGGCGACGCGGCACGCAAAGTGCGTGCGCTACGCACGTCTGTCGATTCCTAATTCGAAGGCCGCTTCTTCAGCGTGGGCCGTTCATCTTCGTCTGCTTTCGGCGTCTTGCCGTCTTCATCGGCATCGATCGGATCGTTGGTTCCACCGCCGGCCGTTCTGCGGAGGCTCGGCTTGTTGGGATCCGCCGTATCGATCTTGCGCCGATTGTGCATGGCCAGCATGCGATTCTTCACGTCGTTGAACTCCGACGTTGTAATCACATACTCGGGCTTTGCCACCAGGATTTCCTGAATATTCTTTTGCGCGGCCTTAATGCGGTCGTCCGTGGGCGGATGAGTGGAGAAGACTTTGGCCATCGTGCCCGGCTTGCGTTTCTCCATGGTCTGGATCTTTTCGAAGAAATCCACAAACGCGGTGGGATCGTATCCCGCCTTGTACATGTATTCCAGACCCAGCATATCGGCTTCGGATTCGAAGCCGCGCGAGAACTTCAGGAATCCGATCGGAACCAGAATGCTGGCTGCCTGATAAATTCCATAACCGGTCCAAGTGCCATAGGTCATTATGATCAGCGGGATGGTTGCCAGTTGCGCGATTTCGCCGCGCGTGGCCTGTTTTGTACCGTGGCGAGCCGCGACATGCGCGATCTCGTGCGCCATCACGCCGGCCAACTCCGCCTCGCTGTCCGCCTTCAAAATCAAACCAGAATTCACAAAGAAGAACCCACCCGGCAAGGCGAACGCATTCACATCTTCGCTGTCAATCACCTTGATGGTGAACGGAACCTTGGCGTCGGAATTTCGCACCAGGTTCTGGCCGACTCGATTCACGTACTCGGAGATGACAGGATCGTTGATGATCTTAGCCTGCTTCTCCACCTGTTGCGCCAGCCCCTTGCCGATCGCGATTTCTTTCTCAAGCGAGTAGAAGTTGACACCCTTGCCGACGTCACGGTTTCCAATCTGATCGGGATCTTTCTTTGCGTCTTCGGCGAAGACAGCGTTCGGTGCAATTACGGCGAGCGAAACCACCAAGCAAAAACGGGCGGCAAAGAGGCGTTTCATTGCGGCACTCCTAGAAACAGTATAAACCTTCATTCAGTAAACGCATAGAGAGATCTGTGCGTTTCGAATGAAATTCGATCCCCTTGCTTACGCGCGGGGCTACTTCCTCAAACGCACACTTGGACAGCACGTTAGTAAGGGGACAGCGCTAATTGGATGACGACCCAGGACTGCGCTTCAGCGTGGGCCGCTCGTCACTGTCGGATTTCGGTGTTTTGCCGTCTTCGTCGGGGTCAATCGGACCAGTTGTAGATCCCGGCGCCCGGCGGAGCTTCGGTTTATTCGGATCCTCGGTGTTGTCCACTTTGCGGCGATTATGCATAGCCATCAAATGGGCCTTCACGTCGTTGAACTCGGACGTGGTAACCACATACTCGGGCTTCGCCACCAGCAGTTCCTGGATGTTCTTCTGCGCTGCCCGAATGCGATCGTCCGTCATGGGGTGCGTGGAGAAAACTTTAGCCATGGTGCCCGGCTTGTGCTTCTCCAACGTCTCGATCTTCTCGAAAAAGTCCACGAAGGCTGTTGGATCGTAGCCGGTCTTGTACATGTACTGCAAGCCCAGCATGTCCGCTTCGGATTCAAAAACGCGAGAGAACTTCAGGAATCCGATCGGAATCAAAATGTTCGCGGCCTGATAAATGCCGTACCCGGCCCATCCACCGCTCATGATCATCACGGGGATCATACTCAGTTGCGCGATTTCTCCGCGAGTGGCTTGCCGCGTACCGTGCCGAGCTGCCACGTGCGCAATCTCGTGCGCCATCACCCCGGCGAGTTCGGCCTCGTTGTCCGCCCTCAGGATCAGCCCGGCGTACACAAAGAAATAACCGCCTGGCAACGCGAATGCGTTCACTTCTTCGCCATCGATCACTTTAATGGTGAACGGTACCTTGGCATCGGAATTCCGCACGAGGTTCTGTCCCAACCGGTTCACGTACTCTGACACCATCGGATCGGTGATGATCTTGGACTGCTTCTCCACTTCGTTGGCCAGTTGTTTTCCAATGGCCATCTCTTTTTGAAGCGAGTAGAAGTTCACGCCCTTGCCGACGTCGCGCGTACCAATCTGATCCGGATCTTTCTTCGGATCGTCACCGCAAAGCGCGTTGGGTTGGGATATGGCGAGAAGCACCAGGAGACTGAAACCAGCGGATAGAACGCGTTTCATCGAGCACACTCCTACAAACCAGTATAGAACTCCATACATTAAACGTATAGTGGTTCTAATGGGTTTCGAACAAAAATATCCGGCGGAGCCTGTCTCCGCTGAGCCGCTCTGGCGGCACTACCGGGACCAGTTTCCCGTCACCGAGCGGCTGATCTATCTGAATCATGCGGCAGTGGCCCCGCTTCCACGGCCAGCCGCAGAAGCCATGCAGGCGTTGGCCCAGGATGCGCTCGATTTCGGCTCCCTCCATTATGACAAGTGGCTGGATACCTATGAGAAGCTTCGAGTTGCGGCCGCGCGGTTGATTGGCGCAGACCGTGGCGAGATCGCCATCGTCAAGAATACGTCCGAGGGAATCGCGACTGTTGCCATGGGCCTCCACTGGCATCCCGGCGATCGTGTGGTGGCCTTCCGCGAGGAGTTTCCTTCTAACTACTACCCCTGGCTCCGCCTGGAGGAGCATAGGGCCTCTGTGGACTGGCTTTCAGTGACCGATCCTCTGGAGGCCATCGATCACGCCTGCCATGGCGCGAGGCTTCTAGCTATCAGCTTCGTTCAATATCTAAGTGGCCTGCGCGCCGATATCAACGCAATTGGCGAGATCTGCCATCGGCATGGCTGCTTTTTTCTGGTGGACGCGATCCAAGGTCTGGGCGCGTTTCCCCTCAACGTCCAGACCGCCCATATTGATGCCTTGGCCGCCGACGGCCATAAATGGATGCTGGGACCCGAGGGTTGCGGCATACTGTACATCCGAAAGAACCGTCAGGATTCGATCTTTCCGATGGAATTCGGCTGGACCAACGTGGCCGGCTACCATGATTATTCTTCGCGCGATATGACCCTGCGTCCGGATGCCGGCCGTTATGAGTGTGGCACGCTCAACACCATCGGCTGCTATGGGCTGCACGCGTCGATCGAGTTTCTGCTGGAAGTGGGGATCGAGCGCATCGCCCCGGCCGTGCAGTCGTTGACCGATCAGCTCGCCGAGGGGGCTATCCGAAAAGGTTATCAATTATTAGGTGACCGGACGCCGGAAAACGGAGCGGGCATCATCGCAGTCCACAAACCAGGCGTGGACAGCCGGCAAGTGGTGCGTGAGTTGAAGGAACGGGGAGTCATAGCCGCGCCGCGTCAGGGTTGGGTTCGTTTTTCCCCTCACTTCTATATCAGTCCCGAGGACATTGAGCGAGTGGTGGAAGCGCTGCCGTGACCTTTCTTCTCCAACTCAGCAAGCCGACGTGGGCGTCGGCTGCGGACCAGGGGGTCCGCCTCACGGAGTTCCTAAATATCCAGACCGAGCGGCCTTTTCGGCACTTCGTCGCGCGGCCGGCGCGACTTTTGGATAGCGCCCGTAACATCAGCGATCACCACCAGAATCAAAATCGCCGAAAGCGTGATGGCCCCCGCCAGCCACGATCCGGATCGGCTGTGCCATTCCTGGCCGGCCCGTATCCACACCACGGCCACAATCACCAAGCTCAGAACGATGCGCAGAAGCCGACGCGCCGACATGCTTTGCTAATTATCCTAGCGTAAACATTTCTCGCCGGTGGATTCCCATCCGGTGACATCCAGCGCGATGCCTTGCTTACAAGCAGTGGACCCTGCGTGCGGCTTGCCCTCGATAATGATGACGATGCCGGTACTCGGTTGCGGATCCTCGGTGAAGATGTTGTACGTGGTTTTGCCATCCAGCGTTTTCAGCAGAAGACACTTTGCATCCGCGCTCTGAATGGTGCAGCCGGTGGCTTTGACTTCCTGGATTTCGGCCTTGGGTTTCGGGGCCGGTTTCGTCGACTGGGCAAAGGCGCCCAGGATGGTGGCAAACGCGGCCAGCGCCGGAATGGAGATGAGTTTCATGCGATGCTCATTTACCAGTGTCGCATCCATGAAAAAAATTGTCGAAGGCACCGACTCCCTCACGGTCGCGGTTCGGTAACACTCTTCCGAACCGCGAGCGTAAGCGACCGGTTGTTGCTAGTTTTTCACGATCTAGTTGTCCCCGTTGATAGCCAACTTCACTGTCTCACCGCTAGCCTGGCCCGTGCCCCAAACCGCTAGGCTTCCCCAGACGGTGGAGAATGCTTGCGGAGTGCTGGTGCCCCAAACCGCTATAGTGCCCCACACGGCTCCGGTGCCCCACACCGCGCAGTTTGCGTTCAGGAACACCGAAGTGCCCCATACCGCCAGGCTGCCCCACACGGTTCCTGTGCCCCATACAGCCAACGACGGCGAGACCGTCCCGGTACCCCAAACGGCCAACAGTGCGCTTGGCTGGATGAATACCTGGCCGCTGCCGGCGTTGAAGCTCGCCGTGGGTGATAGCGCGACGCCCGAGAACGTTTCGTTGTCGGCAAGTGCGGCCGGAATGTTGAGATAACCGGCGCCGATCGTAAAGATATCGTATTCGGCGGTGTAAACGATGCCGGTGGTCGGATCCGTAGCGGTGCTGATGCCGGGTGCAAATTTCGTGGCCGTCTTCATGAGCCGTGCCTTGACTTGATCCGGTGTGAGTGTCGGATTTCGCTGGATCATCAGCGCCGCGGCTCCGGCTACCATGGGCGTCGCCATACTGGTCCCGCTCAGCTCGAAGTAGGCTGGGACTGACTTGCCGCTATTGTTCATGTAGACCGACGTCGCTACCGCATTTCCCGGATAGGTTGCGTCCAACCAGGAAGTGCCTTGATACAAGGACATGATGCGATTACCCGGCGCGACCAGATCCGGTTTGACGACTTGATCGATGGAACTCGGGCCTTTGGACGAATAGCTGGCGATCTTGTCATCGGTGCTGGTAAGCGTGCCAACCGTGTTCATCGCACCCACAGTAATAACGTACGGACTGTTGCCAGGAGCGGTGATCGTACCATAGCCATTCGTGCCCAGACTGTTATCTCTACCATCGTTCCCCGCGGCAACCACCACCACGATTCCCGCCTGCCAAGCCGCCCGGACGGCCTGACAAAGTGGATCGTTCCTGTAGGAGGTGGTTACCGGCCTGCCCAAGGAGAGGTTGAGCACGCGGATGTTGTACCGATTCTTCAGCGCTACGGCTTGTTGGATAGCGGCAATGACGGCGCTGTCCGTGCCGGCCCCAGTGTCGCCGAGAGCCTTCAGGCTGATTAGATTTGCGTTGGGGGCAATCCCTCGCACCAGGTAGGTAGACTGTTTCGCGGATGACTGGGCGCCATCCCCTGCAAGGATCCCGGACACGTGAGTGCCGTGCCCGTAATTGTCGGCCGGGCTGCTTCCGGCAATCAAACTAGCTTGGTAGACGATGCGGCTATGTTGTTGGGCATTTTCTAAGTCCTCATTGGCGTTGATGCCACTGTCGATCAACGCGATTCCAACACCCGTGCCGTCAACGCCGAACACACTGGTAGCGAGATCAGCGCCCACCGTTCGCCAGCCGTAGTCGGGACTGGCTGTATAGGGAGAAGTGGAGGCAGTCGCGAATACGGCCCGGTCCGGCGAAATGAACACGACATCGGGATCGTTCGAAAGTGTTTCGAGTTGGCTCGCTGGAATGGAGTAGTGTGCTCCATGGATGATATCCAGGCTCCGCTGGAGTTGGCCTCCCACTGCCGCAACTCTGGCGTGGTGCAGAGGGGTCGGCGTTTGCTTGTACTGGATAATTACATCGACAGTTCGATCCGGCGCGAGCCCTTGCAACTCAGGCGCGAGCTTCTGCAACTCGGGCGCGAGCTTGGCCTGATTGGCTTGACCAAAGCTGCCTATAGATAATCCGATGAGAACAGCGAGTGTAAGGCGCATTTCAAAACCTTTCAGTGTCTGTTATTGCACTCATACGACCAAAGGAGTACAACTCCTAAGCGACAGAATCTAAAGATAAAAACCAGTATCCCCAAGCAGAATATTCCGGGTAACGCACGAGACCATCTGTCACTGAGCTGGACAACTTGTCGCAGAGTGTCCGGAATGGCTGCGTGCGTGCGGCAGCTTTCGCCGGAGGATTCTATATGACCGAGGCGAAGGTTTTGGCGCTGGAATCGTTGCAAGTTGAAAAAATCCATGAACTTATCCGGTCGCCGGGGCCGTGCATAACGCTCCTGCTGCCACCCTATCGGCCAGGCGAACAAGCGACACCTCTGCCGACACTGCTCAAAAGCAAGCTGCAGAAGGCAATGCGGCTACTTACCCAGGCTGGTATCACGGAATCCGTAATAAGAGATCTGCTCGAACCATTGGCTCAACTCGCCGCAGATCCGGACTCGTTGGAAGGATCGCACTGGGGCCGCGCGATCTTCCGGTCGCTGAATGTATTTCATCAGTTCGCTGTCACTGAATTCCGAAAACCCATGCTACAAGTGGGGAGATGTTTCGAAATCAGGCCCATTCTCACGGAACTGCATTCCCCGTCCGAGTTCTTTCTGCTGAGGCTTTCCAAAAAAGACGTGGAAGTTTTTCGGTGTGCAGGCCTAAAAGCGGAGTCCCTTGAACTTCCGAAGGGCGTACCGCACACCTTGGAAGAAGCACTGGCATTTAAGCCGCCCGACCATGATCTCGAAAATCGCTCGTCCGCCGGCAATTCCACTGGCGCGATGCGCGGAGTACGATTTGGCACCGGTTCCGCCAGGGAAACGCAAAGCACCTATCTTGCGGACTTTTACAAGGCTGTGGATCGCGGCGTGCGTCAACTTCTAGGGGCGGCGAGTGAGGCGCCGCTGGTGCTGGCCGGCGTGGACGAAGATACTGTTCTATACCGGATGATCAACAAATATCCGAATCTGCTTGCCCGCAGTATTCACGGCAGCCCGGGAGGAGGGATGGAGCATGACATTCTGCCCCAAGCCTGTGCGATCGTGCAATCCGATTGCGCCGAACGGGCTGTCGGCGCGTTGCAGGATTCCAAGGAGCGCCTAGCGCCGGCACGATTTTCAACCGGGTTGAGCAGCATCCTGCGAGCAGCGGTGGAAGGACGCGTCGCGCGCCTGTATATCGATGCAGCCGCCCAGATGTCTGGGGCCTTCGAAGGAACGCGGAAAGCCGGACTCGGACACTGGGGCGAGGAAGATCTCTTGAATATTGCCGCGGTGGAAACGATGCTTCAGGGAGGTTTGGCGTTCGTGTTGCCAACCGGACGGATACCGGACGGCGCCTCGATTGCGGCGGTCCTTCGCTTCTAGTGGGCTGTCGGCGAAAGGACTTTAGCATCGAAATCCCCTGCGTTCGCAGGAGTGCGAACGC